>CAXTCS010000137.1:0-11097 GCA_964242365.1 uncultured Hymenobacter sp.
GCCCCAAAGGGGTCGGCGGCGGTGTGCACGGCCAGGTCGTCGAAGCTCTCGAACTCGCCCTGGGCCATGTGCGGGAAGTAGGGCCCCACCAGGCAGTACCGGTCGCCCCAGGCGGGCACGGTGGCCGGCACCTTGCTGCGGATGACCGTGTAGATGCCGCCTACCTGGTTGCAGACTTCCCAGGCCACTTCGACCAGCAAGAAATCCGGAAACAGGGCATCGGGGGCGTGGGGCGTGGGCTGCATACGGGTGGGCTGGAAAAGGGCGGAGAAAGAACGCGGCGAAAGGTAAGCGGATTGGCGCTCAGATGCCACCACGGGCGGCATTTTTTCGGCGGCTGGCCCGAGTAATATTCGGGCCCGATGGGCCAAACTTTGCACGGTCGCGGTTGTTACCCCCATTGCTAATTCATCAACCCCCAACCGCACATGGCCGATACCACCAACGTTCTCGCCCTCGAATACCCCATTTTGCCGGCGCTGGCCCAGCGCCGCAGCCCCCGGGCCTACGCCGCCCAGCCCGTACCCGCCGAGGTGCTGCACCAGCTTTTCGCGGCCGCGTCGTCGGCCGCCTCGTGCTTTGGCGAGCAGCCCTGGCGCTACCTCGTGGGCAGCAAAGACGGCAGCCCGGAAGCCTTCGATAAAATCCTCGCCAGCATGGCCGAATTCAACCAGGTGTGGGCCAAAAACGCGCCCGTGCTGGGCGTGAGCATCGCCAAGCTGAACTTCTCGCACGACGGCAACCCCAACGCCTGGGCCCGGCACGACGTAGGCCAGGCCAGCGCCACGCTCGCCATCGCGGCCACCGAGGTGGGCCTGCAAGTGCACCAGATGGCCGGTTTTGCGCCCGATAAGCTCCGGGCTGCTTTCAACATCCCATCCAGCTACGAGCCGGTGGCGGTGTTTACCCTGGGCCACCCCGGCGACCCGGCCAGCCTGCCCGACGGCCTGCGCGAGAAGGAAATAGCGCCGCGCGCGCGCAAGCCGCTGGCCGAGTTTCTATTTGAAGGCAGCTGGCCGGTGACGGCCGGTGAGCGGTACGACCAGGCGCCGGTATAAATATTTTAGGACTTACGCAGTTGTAAAAATTATTCTTTCTGGCCAAAATAAAGATTTTTAAAGCGGCCTTACCAGCTTAGAAACCGCTTTTACCGCATCAAGAAGGCGCATCGAAATTTCAACTGCGTAAGTCCTGTTTTTAATGGTTGTTTGATGGAATGAAAATAACTTTATAAGTTAGCCGCTGAATAAAGCCTTTTCATTTCCTTTTATGCGTCTACCTTCTACCTCCTTGCGCGGAGCTTTGCTCGCGTTGTGCCTGACCGTTGCCCAATCCTGTTCGCACCGCGCCGAAGAGTTTCCGGTTCCGGCGTCGCTTGAATTGTCTGTTTCCGAAGTGCAAACATGGTATCACACCACTCACCCGGAAACTATACCAGCACCAAGCCAATTAGCATCGCGAGTTACTTCGCCAACAGCAGGCCCGGTGGGAATTGCACTGGTTTGGGTTCGCGCGATTACTTGCGGGGTGGGTGCCCAAAGGTTTGTGCTGGTACCGCTGGCGAGCGATGCGGCGTTGTTTGCCCACAGCAGCTACCTGGGCGTCCGGTACCTAATCGTCGCCAAGGAGGCTGCCAATGCCCTTAACGGCAACGTGGTGGAACTGCTGGTGCGCCGCACTCCCACGCCGGTTGATACGGTCGCGCTCGTCAGCCGCCTTTACCAAAGCTACCGCAACGGGCACATGGCTGCCCCGCCCGCGGCGATGGCCTCGTGCTGGTGTATTCGGCCGACTACCGGTACCTGACGGGGCGGCGCTTTCGCAACGGCCAGTTGCTGGGCCAAGCCACGTGGCTGGCGTTTCAGCGCCATGCCGGCAGCCCCGCCTACCGCTCCGCTCCGGGCGGCGCCGGCGGCGGAGCGGTGACGAACCTGGCCGCCCCCATTCCTTGCATCGACTGGTTCAGCGGCCAAACGGGCGAGTACATTACGCACACCGGGGATTGCAGCGAAGGTGGCGGTGACGTGCCCACGGTTTACACCGGCGGCGGCGGACCAGGCGGGAGTGGGAGTGGCACTGGGAACTATGGGGGAAATGGAGGGGGAACCGGGGCAGTGGCTACTTTAGGCAAGCTTTCAGTCACTGTCGGCAACCTGCGGCCCTGTGCAGGAAAAATTGTTCAAGACCTGCAAACAATGGCTAATAATAGTCAGGCTACTGGTGGTCCTATTTCTAAGTTGATACAGGCGGTTTCTACGAATTCCAACATTCTTATCTCCTTTGCTGAACAGGCAAACTTACAAAATCCAAGTAACGGAATACCAGACCGAGGTATCACATCTCATGTAGTAGGCACAAATAAGTACACTATTATTCTGAATTCAGATTTTTTGCCAGGAAATAGTGGAGCCACCGATTTGTCAACAGGAATGGTGATTATTCACGAAATCCTGCATGTGTATATGTTTGATTGGGCTGAAAGACATAATATCAGTCCGAATGCCAACCTGGATTTAATTATGAACTTGTATTTTAATTCAAATAACACTGACCGCAATTTGCAACATCATGAGACAATGACTGATATGATTAGCTACATGGGTGATGGGCTGCTGCAATATTACAATGCCACACTCGTAAGCAGCCTTCGAACTCAAACAATCACCCAGGACTATTGCCAATCCTTAGCTTGGGTAGGGTTAATGGGAACTGATGCATACAAGCTAAAGGCCGCAAATGACCCGGGATGGCGTGATAAAGTTTTGGCAATCATCCAAGTAGAAAACCACCCGGATACCGCTGGCGCTACTATGGGCACCTCTACTGGTACGATGAAGCTGCCTACGGCGAAAGGAAGCCAGCCTTGTAAATAACAGCAAGTCATAAAATCTGTTGGTAACACATAAGCTTCAGCTATTCTATGTACCGCTACTTATTACCTATCCATATACTCTTTTTGATAATAGCACCTGTGTTATGCCAAGCGCAAGCTTTCACAGCAATTGATTCATCAAGTTTATGGCCTAGTCATGCTTATGTCGTTTTGCAAGCCGAAAACGCACTATTTCCTGTTCACCATGTACAGGCACAGGGCGATAGGAAAGGTTTTTACACAAATAGGCCACAATTGGCGCACTTAGAGATATATAATCTATTAATTCCAGCCTGCATCAGTCAACAATTAATTAATCAGCATCATACATTTTTAAAAAATGACACGTTGCTCATTTCTTTTTCCATGCTGCCTGACAGTAGTGGCAACATCTTATGGCAGCCGATTGATTTAGATACTATCCCTACAGGGCACCTTCGGTCTCTTGACACAGTAGTGCATGAGGCAATGCAGCGGATAGTAACTTACAGACAAGCTGGTAACCCGAAGGACCATCGCATTAGCACGCGATTTAATTTATTTCCCATTATTCAACGTCAGGGGCGATATTGGGTGCCTAAGCAGAATGTATTAACTCAGTATTTTTTAGTTCGGACGGCATTGACGCATTCGTTGGTTCTCAATGATTATATTACCATCAATGTAAAAAGTCCGGCAATTTCTCCCAGCGCTCCCTGGCGGACAATCCGGGCATTATTGCCTAAAAAGGGTAATTATCCATTCTCCCACGCAATGGGAATTGCAAGGGAGCGTAGCTATCAGGACGTCCATAAGTTCTGGTCCAGGCCAGAAATTAGTGTGTACCACGATTCAGCGCTACCACCAAAAAACAATATATACTCCTCTGGCCTACGGGAGTTTGGTATTGGCGCTTTTGAGTATAAGCCAAGAATAGGTATAGTAGCAGGAGCCTACAACTCGTACTTTAACCTTATGAATCCGAGGGTGAAATTTGGCGCCATTATCGTTGATGACAAAATGCGACTGCGTTGAAAACAGGAGCTTAGCCCCATTCAAATTATTTCTGTTAGAGCAGCATGATTCACCCTAATGAGAGTACTGCTTATGTCTCTTTCTATGGTGCCTTGCAACCAGGATGAGAAAATTGGTGAAACTTGTGCTCATCGTGTTCATTTGCGCAACGATAGCAGCGTGGTTGAAGATGTGTATTCCTGGCCTTTCGTTTTATTGGAAAGACTGGTATCATGGTACTTTGCGCAACAAGTTGGGCATTACAATAGGCATAATTCTGTATGAGTTGTATTACCTCGGATGGCTATACCTACTAGCAATAAGCGGTTACGCAATTGCCAACCGTTTCATCTTAGGTGTTGGAGTAAAACAGCAATCAGCCATAACACTAGGCCTATTGGTTGGGATGGGTACGTACTTATTACTCAAATTCAGGTACTATCTTATTTCAACAAGCATCTACGCTAACCATAGCGAAGGACACCTCAGCAGGCCTTGGTACTCTTGGATTGTACTGCCGCAGGATGTTGAATTGCTGTTCATATACAGCATCACTGGCTTGGTTGGTGGTTGGCTCTATTATCGTTGGCTTATTTCCCCACGCTCAGGTGCTGCGAGTTGATAACCATTAACCAAGAGCAAAAGAAAGGACCGTCGTGCTGAGCACGACGGTCCTTTCTTTTGCGGGCAAAATGATTTGGCAGGCGGCCGCCGGTTAAGCACGACGAGTTATTGCTGCTAGCTAAATACCCACTCCGGTTTACCCTTCCTGCGACAAAATGAGGGCGGAATAGGGGGCCAGGCCGATGCTGCCGTGCCAGCCGAAGCCGTCGTATTCGCCCTCGGTGGCTTCCAGGCCGAAGCTTTCGAAGTCGCCGAAGTCGCCGTCGTAGCCCTGCCAGTCGCTGTTGAAGCGCACTTGCCAGTGGCCGGGGCCGGGCAGGCCGATGGTGTAGTTTTCGTGGGTTTGGTTGGCGAAGTTGGCCAGCACGACGGTGGTATCGCCGGGGCCGCCTTGGCCGGCCTGCCGGGCAAAGGCCACGATTTTGGCTTCGTCGTTGACGTGGAACACGCGGGTGTGCTGCCCGCCCAGGCCCCGCGTGTGGCCGCCCAGGTTGCGGCGCAGGCCGATGAGGTCGCGGTAGAGCTGCACCAGGCCGGCGCGCTCGGACAGGCGCTGCCACTGCAAGGGCTCGGCGTCGGAGAAGGCGCCGTCGGCCAGAAACTCCTGGCCCTGAAAGAGCATCGGGATGCCGGGGGCCGTCAGGACGAGGGCGGCGCCCAGGGTGGCGCGCTTTTTTGCGAACCAGTGGTCGGCCGCGCCGGGCATGATTTCCTCGGGCACGCGGCTTTTGCCGTTGGCCACTTCGTCGTGGCTTTCGGTGTAGATGACGCGGCGGAAGGCGTTGTCGTTGTAGAGCTGGGTGAGGGCCTGGGCCACGGCCGGCATGTCGCGGTCGGCGTCGTGCGGGGTGGTCAGGGCCTCGCGGATGGGGTACACGAACGAGCCGTCCCACTGCGAGTCGAAGCCCTGGCCGCCGTGGGCCACCGCCTCGGTGATGGCGGGGTTGCCGCGCAGGTCTTCGGCGATGGTAATTTTCCAGGGCATGGTCTGGTCGATTTCCTCGTTAATCCAGCGCATGAGGCTCCAGCCGTCGGGCAGGTCGTCGGCGGGGTTTTCCTCGCCGCTCACGTTGCGGACGAAGGCGATGGCGTCGGCGCGCAGGCCGTCGCAGCGGTACTCGGTGAGCCACATCAGGGCGTTGTCGCGGATGTACTGGCGCACTTCGGGGCGGCCGTAGTCGGGGCGGTTGTCGCCCCAGGGCGTTTGGGCGCGCCAGTCGTTGTAGAAGTAGATGCCGCCGCCGTCGTTCTCGCTCCAGCCATCGAACTGCCAGAGGTCGAGGTCGCCGGGGCCGAAGTGGTTGTACACCACGTCGAGCACCACGGCGATGCCGTGCTGGTGGGCCTGTTTCACCATTTCCTTGAAGGCCACGGGCCCGCCGTAGTCGCTTTCGAGGGCAAACGGGTTGGCCGGGTTGTAGCCCCACGAGCGGCTGCCCGGAAACTCGGTGGCCGGCAGCAGCTCGATGCAGTTGATGCCCAAATCGCGCAGGTAGGGCAGCTTTTCGGCCACGCTGAGGAAGGTGCCGACCTGCGCGGCATCGGGCGCGTTGAAGGTGCCGACGTGCAGCTCGTAAATGACCAGCTCGTCCAGGCCGGCATCTGGAAGTGGTCGTCGCCCCAGTCGAAATGGGGGTCGTGCACCACCGACGAGCCCGCCGAATTGGTCACTTGCCGGGCGTAGGGGTCGTTGCGGTCAAATTCCCGGCCCTGGTTACACAGGCGAAACTTGTATTCGTCGCCGGGCTTGGCGCCGGCCACGTCGGCGGCCCAGTAGCCGTCGGCCTCGTGCTGAAGCGGGTTTTGCTTGGCGTCCCAGTTGTTGAAGGTGCCGATGACGGCCACTTCTTCGGCGTTGGGCGCCCACACCCGGAACGTGGTGCCATCGGCGTGGGGCACGGCGCCCATGCCGGGCTGCGGCGTGGCGCCGGGCCGGGCGGCGGGGGCGGGGAGCGGCGATTTTTTGGTTGAGGTTTTGGGCCCGGCCGTGGCGCGGGAAGCTGGTTTGGGAGCGGAAGGCATTAAATAATAAGCTGCCTGCCGTTCAGGCAGCCGAAAATGCGGCCGGTACCAAACAACAGGTAGGCCGGCTATACGAAACCGGCCGTTTTTTGGCCAAATGGCGGCCGGTTGAGTCGGTCGGTTTGTTGATTAACAGTGATTTGGTCGAAGAACCGGCCGGGCCGCACGCCCAATGCCCTGCCGCGCATCGACCCGAAATAGGCCCTAACTGCGGAGCCCTGCGCTCTGAACCGGGGAAGGCGCTTTGGGCGATAATTTGGCGGGGAGCGGAGCCATTTGGCCGGCCGGCTTGTTCTTTGTGGCCGTTGCCCGCTCCTTATTCATGGCCCACGGCCCGCTGTTCAATTGAAAAAACGTCCCAAACCCGTCATTCTTGGCCTCTATGGCTGGTCGCCCGAATACGGATTCCGCTACATTCACCCCGCCAACCGCCGCGCGTTTGAGCTGCTGGAGCCGGTGGGGAAGCTGTTTGAAAAAATTGCCGAAGACGAGGAAGGCGAGTGGATTACCATCCGCTACGACGAGCAGCAGTTTCTGGTGCGGCCCGAGCTGTTCAAGGAAATTTACCACAAGCCGAAGTTTGGGTTCGGCGACTCGGTGGAGGAAGTCGTGCCCGCGCCGGGCCAGTACCGGCACTTCGGGCACATTTCCGACGTGTTCTGGGACGAGGCCACCGACACGGCGACCTACCAGATTGTGGAGCGCAAGCGCAAGCTGCCGCGCGTGTTTGGCGCCGGAGAATTGCGGGGGGACGCTGCGCTTAATGAGGAATGAAGAATGAGGAATTTGTCATTGCGAGGATGCACGACATTCCGCGCATGTCCTGGTTTCAGTGACCAGCTCCGAATTGTGACACGCCCTTTTCCTGGACCGCAATGGACCGGAAAAAGCCTCCTTTTTGGGCAGTGCCGGGGCTTGTCACACTGTTGAGTTGGTCGCTGAGAACAGGACGGATTGCTTCGCTCTGCTCGCAATGACAATTCCTCATTCTTCATTCCTCATTCTTCATTAAGCCGCAGGCGTCAAACTCCCAGCCAGATGCCGGCGACTACGCCGGCCACGCCCAGGGCCAGCAGCAGGGCGTAGAGCGGCCACACGAATTTCAGCCACTCATCGAACCGCACGCCGCAGATGGCCAGCATGGCCAGCAGGGCGCCGTTGGTGGGCGTGATGAGCTCGCAGAGGCCGGCGGCGTACTGAAACGTCAGCACCACTATTTGGCGCGACATGCCGATTAAATCGGCCAGGGGCGCAAATAGCGGCATGGTGAGCGTGGCTTGGCCGCTCACGCTGGGCACGGGCAGGTGCAGGGCGGTTTGCACCACCATCATGCCCAGGGCCGAAAACGTGACGGGCAAATGCGCCAGCGGCGCCGACAGCCCTTGCACGATGGTGTCGACGATGTGGCCCTGTTCGAGGACCACGAAAATGGCGCGGGCAAACCCGATGAGCAGGGCCGAAAACGCGATGTCGCGGAAGCCGGTGACGAAGCCTTCGGCCGTGCCCGAGAGGCCCAGCCCGCCCAGCAGCCCGGCCCCCACGCCGAGCACGAAAAACACCGCGCCCATCTGGTCGAAATCCCAGCCGAGGGCCACCACGCCGTAGCCGAAAACGGAGAACATGACCAGCATGAGGAGCAGCACCAGGCCGTGGCGGCCGGCGCCGGTGGCATCGGCGGCCACGTCGGCGGCCGTGACGTCGGGCACCACGCGGTGGCGGACGGCGTGGCGCATGGTGCCGGCAATCCAAAGGGCGACGGCGGGCACCAGCAGCGCCAGGCGGAAGCCCCCGCCCGAGAGCAGCGGCAGCTGCGCCAGCTTCTGGGCGATGCCGACCTGAAACGGGTTGATGGGGCTGAACGCGGCCCCCACAAAGGCCGCCCCGATGCTGGCCGCCACGGCCGTGAGCACGGGGTAGCCGAGGCGGCGCATGAGCACGAGCAGCACGGGCACGAGGGGCACAATTTCCTCGCCCATGTTTTCGAGGGCGCCCATGGTGGCAAAAAGCAGGCTCACGACGGGGATGACCAGCACCTCGCGGCCGTGGGCGCGGGCCAGCAGCCAGTCGACGCCGTGGCGCAGGGCGCCGGTTTGGTCGAGCACGGTGAAGGCCCCGCCGGCCAGGAAGATGAGGAAGATGACGCCCGCCGCGTCGGCCATGCCTTTGGGGATGTCGACCAGCATGTCGAGCGGGCTCACGGGCGTGGCTTTTACCCGCTGGTAGGAGCCGGATACGACGACCTCGCGCCCGGTGGCTTCGTTTTTTTGGCGGGCAAACTGGCCGGCCGGCAGCACGTAGCTCAGCGCCGCGGCCAGCACGATAAAGCCCACCAGCAGCACCAGCGGGTGGGGAAAGCGGAAATTATTTAACATTTAACAATCAGCAATTAACATTTAACAGACTGGTCGGAAGGGGCAAAACTTCGTTCGGGCTGCTACTTTTATAGGAGCAGTTGGCGGCAAGTTAGGCCGGCAAATTCCTCTTCACGTCCACATGCCAGAGCAACTGTTAAATGTTAATTGCTAATTGTTAAATGAAATGACCTTCGCCGACTTTAAAGCCCTGCACCAGCGCCACCAGGCCGAGCACCTTGCCCGGCACGGCGCCTGCCTGGCCGAGCGCGAGGAAGACAGCTTCGACCTGACGCTGTATGCCGTGGAGGGTTTTTATGCCGAAACCTGGCGCAGCCGGGGCGAGGAGGCCATTCTTTTCATCCACGTTTTTCAGAAGCCCGCCGGGTTGGGCGACTACCTGCGCCTGGTGCAACTGCCGGGCTACGTCAGCGATAGTCAGTAGCCTGGTTTCGGGGATTTGTGGCGGAGAATACGCATTTTTCACGGTTGTTTATGCAAGCCATTATTTTTTGCGGCATCCAAGCCACGGGCAAGAGCACGTTTTACAAGCAAAACTTCTTCAACTCACACATCCGCATCAGCATGGATTTGTTGCGCACCCGCCACCGCGAACAACGGCTGCTGGAGCTGTGCCTCGATACCCAAGCGCGTTTCGTAGTGGACAACACCAATCCCACGGCCGCCGACCGGCAGCGCTACATTGGTCCAGCCAAAGCGGCTCACTACGCGGTAATTGGGTATTATTTCAATTCTTCCGCGGCTGCGGCGCTGGCACGCAACGAGCAGCGCCCAGCCACCGAACAGGTGCCCGAAGTTGGGGTTCGGGGCACGCGGGCACGGCTGGAAATACCCCGCCCCGCCGAAGGCTTCAATGAACTGTACTTTGTGCGGATTGCCGATGAGTACGGCACCTTTGTGGTTGAGCCCTGGCAATTATGAGATTTGATGACCTCGATGCCCGGCTGCGGGTGTACGAAACCGCCCACGACCACTGCGCCCTGCCGGGCCTCTACCTGGTGGCCCGCCTCGATGGGCGGGGCTTCACCCGGCTCACCAAAGAAGTGCACCCGTTCGAGCGGCCGTTTGATGCCCGGTTTCGGGACATGATGGTGGGCACGGTGGCGCACTTGATGCAGTGCGGATTTCGGGTTCGCTACGGGTTCACGGAAAGCGACGAAATATCGCTGCTGCTCGACCCCGCGGAAGACGCTTTTGGCCGTAAGCTGCGCAAGTATCACAGCATCCTTGCGGGAGAGGCTTCTGCTAAATTCTCGCTGCTGCTCAACGACGTAGGCAGCTTTGATTGCCGGGTAGCGCAACTGCCGCGTCTGTCCGACGTGGTTGATTATTTCCGGTGGCGGGCCGAGGATGCCTTGCGCAACGCCCTCAACGCGCACTGCTACTGGCAGCTGCGCAACGAAGGCCAAACCCGCGCGGCTGCCACGGCCCAGGTAAGCGGCCTGAGCACAGCGGCTAAGAATGAGTTGCTTTTTCAGCGCGGAATCAACTTTAACGACCTGCCCGCCTGGCAAAAACGTGGGGTGGGGCTGTACTGGCACGATGAGCAGCGCCAAGGATTCAACCCGTCGACCAATGAAACGACGCGAGTTCTGCGGCGGGCCCTGTACACCGAGTACGAATTGCCCGTAGGTGCCGCGTATGATGTTTTCATTCGTCAATTTCTAATGGCGGAATAGTTTAGAAGCAGTTTGTGGACAGTCATAGCGGTTTCATCAACGATGTACGGCCTTCTGCCCGGAAAACCTCACCCCAACCCCGGTTCACTTGAAACGCGAAGCCAAAAGAGAAGGGGGTCAGACGAAGAGGAATTAACAGGAAGATATCTGTAAGTTAGGTTGTTGACTATTGCAATCATTGCTGCGTCAACTGCCTCAACAGCAGCTTTTTTTCTGGTATCCTAGCCATAAGCGAAGAATTGGTTACTGGCCGCCGAAAGGAAAATCGGCCAGGCTTTCCCACGGCCCGTTGCGGTAGGCCCACAGGCGCAGGCCCGTGCCTACGGCGCCGAAGGGCGCGAAATCGGCCTGTAATTGGGCCAGCAGCTGCCGGGCCTCGGCGGGGTCTACTTTATTTTGGATGGTGACGTGCGGCTGCCGCGGCTGCTGGTCTTGGGGCGTGAGGTGCGGGGCAAACGCCGTTTGCAGGCGGCGGTGCAGGGCGCGCAGCTCGTCGTTTTCGAGGGTGAAGGCCACGCCCCGGCCCAGCGAGCGC
>CAXTCS010000138.1:0-11058 GCA_964242365.1 uncultured Hymenobacter sp.
CCTATCTGGCCAATCCTGTCTACATTTTGCATCCGGCAACTGCGTAACTCATATAGTAGCCGAAGGTTTTACGGTCAAAGTCCCACTGTAACAGCTCGAATATGCTTCGAGCGTACTCTATATCCCACCTACAAATCTTCGGTCCGTGTCTCCCAGCCCCACTCCGCCCCCGTTCCCGTCCAGCATCTTAACACCCGGCACTATCTATACCAGAGGGTGGCTAATGGACCAATTTTCAATCACCGACTCGAATATTTACAACGGCATTTTTCACTTACAGACCCATAATTCGATATGGCTTTTTGTCGAAGAAAAGGCCATTACCGGTGTTATACCATACAATCTACTATCGGGCGACCTTCTACTTTGGCAGGGGCAAAATGCGGGCAGAACCGATAAGCTGGTTATAAATCACGAGCGCGACGGCAGAGAGGTCCTTGTCTTTTACAAAAGAAAAAAGAACGAATACCCGAACTCAGGGCTTCGGTACGAGGGCAGTTTCAACTACGTAACTCACAGCGGAAACCTACCGGCATCTTTTGTATTGAGTCGCTCGGCAATTTCACCTGCAGTCTTGAATGCTCAAGCACAAGTCGAGGCCTCAGATGAGTTTATTCCGACGAACGACCAAGGCGAACAGAATAGAGTATGGGCCAGCATTGCCAGGAGACGCGGACAGAGGGACTTTCGTGGTTCGCTACTCGACGCTTATGCCGGTAAATGCGCCATCACGGGTTGCGAGCTGAGAGAGGTACTGGAAGCCGCCCACATTATGCCGTATAGAGGGCCGCAAACCAACCATGTTCAGAATGGCTTACTTCTCAGGTCCGACATACATACCCTTTTTGACTTACGCTTACTATGCATAAATCCAGCAGATTTTAGTATTGTGCTGTCGCCCCAGCTGTTAAATTCGGAGTATGGTAGCCTATCAGGTAAAGCACTAAGCTTACCAGCCGATGCCGGCAAACGCCCGAGTTTAGCTGCCCTCCAAATTCACCGAGGCTTGTGTGGGTTTTAACAAAACGAAGAGGCCAACCCATTGGGCCGGCCTCTTCGTTTCGAACTCTTCGTACTGTTTCGCCCCCTTGGCAGCGGCCACTACGGTGGTAGCATATATCGATTACTAGGATTGCACAACTGCCGAGGCCTGCCGCAGTTGGTCACCTGTTTCTGTATCCTGTTGCACACCATGCACGAGGCCTTTTTCCGCGACAAAAACTTTTGCCGCCTGCGCCGACGGGGTAATCATCGTACCAGCCACCACCTCCCCGAACAGCGGGTTCGCCGGCAGTTCCTGCCCGCCGTTACCGTCCGGCACCTGGTTGAAGATAACCAGCTCCTCGCCCGGCGTGCTTTGAGCCAGGTGGTCCACCAGCACCTCCTGCCCGCTGTTGGCGTGCAGCGCCTGCGTGAGCAGCGTGTAGGTGCTCACGTCCACATTGTAGAGCTGGTTCAGCTCGTTCATCTGCATGGCCGCGTCCTCGGCTGCCCCGATGGCATCGGCAAGGAGTTGGGTGTAGCGGCGGGCCTTCTGGTCGGCTTTGGCGCGTAGCTTGATAGCGCGCTTCATGCGCCGCTTAAATTGGGTTTGATAGGCTGTAAGTGCCATTGCAAGAGGATTTAGAAGGTGAAAGAAAAACGGCCGGCCATATTCGGCCGGCCGCTTGGTGCCGAAGACTCTCCGGCTTAGGCCACGTACTCAATAGCCAGCGGGTTAGTGCTGTTGTTGTTGAGGGCGTAGAACTTGCCGTTAATCTGCTGGTAGAAGTTGATGCCCACAACGGCCACTACCAGATTAGCCGCGGCCGGAGCCGCCGGGAAGCTGGCCACCACCGCTTGGTTGGCCAGGGCTGCGCTGTTGATGGGCAGGATGCCTAGCGGAGCGGCCACCACGGCGTTGGTGAAGGTCAGCGTCTCCATGTCCAGGTCCGAAGCCGCGAATACTACCTCGAAGTGCGTAGCGCCTTGCGGAGCTGCAATGTCCGAGGCCGGATTCAGGGCCGGGATGCTCATGGTTACATCAGCGCCCGCACCCGTCACCTCGTAAGGGAAGTACATGGTCTGACCGATGCCGGCCCCCGCGTTGAAGTTGAACCCAAGCAGCGGAGCCGAGTTACCCGAGTCGAACACGCGCTGGCCCCGGTCGTTCGTGTCGTCGAGCCCGATGACCTCCCGCATCACCTTCGTGAGGCGGGCCGCCAACTGGCTGTCGCTGGCCGAAGCAATAGCCACGCGCAGCGAGTCGCGGAGCAGTTTGCTGTACTTGGCGGCCAAGCCAAATTCAGCCGCGTTTTCGCGGGTACGTGCCCGGCTCGGGGCGTTGGCGAAGGCCGCCTTGTCGCCTTGCGGCTTTTGGGAGATGTTCCCGTTTTTGCTGAACACCAGGCCCCCTACGGTGCCCTGGATGCCAATAATGCCCGTTTGACGTGCCATAGTGGTAAGCTGTTAAGAGTTGAAAAAGTCGTTTATTTTGGCTGCTTGCGCTTATGCGACTTTGCTACCAGGTGCAGCCCACCCCGTAACGCCGCTTGTTTTTGTAGTTGAATTGCCGCCACTGGCGCGGCGTGAGCACGCCCACCGCCCCGCACTTCCAAAGCCCGCGCCGGGCGGCCACCGCCGAGGCCTGCTGCGCGGCGCGGCCGGCTACCCGGTGCTTCGGGTCCCAGGCCCATGCCCAGCCGCGCACCACCAACAGCGAATCCAGCGCCAGGGCCGGCCCGCCGGCTATCGGCAGCCGCACCGTGGCCAGCGTCCGCCCGTACAGGTCCACGCCGCGCCGCCCGAGCAGTACCGTCCGCTCAGGCATGAGCAGTTGCGTTACCGAGTCACCCGCCTGATGCCCGAACGGCTGGTCTGTCTCCGGCGCATCCACGCCGAGCAGCCGTACCCGGTAAACCATGCCCCCGGTCAACACGTCGTAGGTGTCGCCGTCCACGACCCGCACCACGCGCCCGGTTTCTTGCTTCGGTGCAGCAACCTTTGGCCGGGTATCAGTCAGGCCCAGCGTCACCCCCTCACCCAATCCGAAACCAGTTGCAACCAAGAGCAACCACCCGCTGAAATACAGTGCTTTATCTTTCATGGCACGAACCTACGGACGGCCTTTAGCCGTTGTATATTCGTTCGTCCAAGTAGTCCCAATTCGCCCCCACATGCCCCAGGTTTGCCTTTACCCCAAAGACGTTGCCCAGCTCACCGGCACCGGCTACGACGCCGGCAAGCGCCTGTTACAGCGCATCCGTACCCAACTGCGTAAGCCCGCCCGCGCCTACGTTTCAGTAGCCGAGTTCTGCCAGTACACCCGCCTCCCCGAGGCCGAAGTAGCTGCCGCCCTGAACCGGGGCTGAAGGCAGGACGGAGGCAGTCTGCAGGCACCTAACGGCCAGCACATCCCCATTAGAAAGGGTTGAAGTATTTTTTATACAGAAGCAGGTAGGTTTCATTCCCGAATGCTACAGGAATTTCAAGACCTAGTTTGACATTTCTTATTTCAGAAACGTACATTTGTGATGTCACTGCTTTATTACAAGCAAAATCCCCACAAACAGCTGCGCTAACAGCTGCCTGCGGGGATAGAGGCCAGGATTCCTTACTTCCTGTTAGCGGTGATTGCTTGTTTTACTACAATGCCTGCTGTAATTACTTTGTCGAGTAGCGCAGGTTTGTAGAATGCCAGTCCTACTAAAAGGACCATGATGATGGCGTAAGAAAACCATTTGGTTTCCTTTTGCCGGGTTTCGAAAGTGAGGTTAACTTTCATGAGTTTTCCCACAGAAAAGAGCTGCCCCGGTAGCTCTTTTTTTGTGGCGTAAAGGGAAGGTTAGGGTTTATTGGGGGCGAAAAAAAGATACTAATCGGTGGAGCTACTAGACCCATAGGCGAAGGTCTACCCTAAAAAGTAAAAGCATTTGAGCCACATAAGCAAATGCCAAAAGGCATTTAGCTGAAAAAAAAGCGTTTTAAGTTTGGTTTGCCATGGTAAGGTTTGACTCAATGGTGGTAGTGGCTTATTTGATTGGACTACCCTCTGTTCAGTAATACGAAGACCGACAAAAACCCCATCCAACTTCGCCTCCCAAAAACCGGCACCTTCACCCAAACCAGCCAATTCGAGTCGGAACTTGAGACAAAGCTAAAAACTGCATTGGATATATCCTAATGCAACATGAAATAATGTAACATTTCCTAGATAGGAAATGTTACCGCCGGCTTAATCTTTGATTTTCAATATTTTGCAGAACAGATTTACCTAACCAACACCAAAATGATTGAAGAGGCCAGTGGTTAATCCTCTTTGCTAGTCATTGGCAGCTTATCGTAAAACTCCCCTAATATCTCTTGCCACGCACCGAGTACAGCTGGGGCCAGCAGCCGGGCTTTGTCTTTGGCATAACGGTCTGTCACGTCCTCGTCGGCGTGCCCGAGCACAAGCTTGGCCAGTGCTTTGTTTCCGTTGCTGACCTGCTTTAGCAGCGTGCCGGCCGTGTGCCGCGCCGTGTGGGTACTGATGACCTGATGAATGGGCCGCCAGTTATGCACCACCTTCCCACCCGTAATCAGCCGGTCGTCCCATTCCCGCGTGAGGCCGGCGGCCTGAGCAATGTCTTTTATCCAGTCGCACCGCTGCTGCCAGGTACGGGCCGGAAACTGCCAGCCCCACCGCTCGCCAATCTTCACGGCGATGGGCGGCAGCGGTACAGCCGCGTCATTGCCCGTTTTTCCCTGCGCATGGAGCAGCGCAGGCACTTTGCCACCATCCGGCAGGGTCAGCGTGATTCGTTCGCGTACGTCGAATTTTTCAAGGTCCTCATAGCGCCGCCCGCTGAACAGCTGAAACAGCCACCGGTCCCGCTCCTCGGCCAGGCTCTCCGACGTCGGCCGCCACTGAATGAGCCGGCGAACCTCTTCAATTTCCAAATCCAGCTGCGGCGCGTTCTTCGCCGAGTATTGCAGCCACGCCATGTCGTGCGGCAGTCCCAGCTGCTCTAGGCATTTACGGATGCCCCCGAAATGCACCTTGATAGTCGCATCCGACTTCTGCAGGTCCAGCAGGTGTTGCTGATACTCCTTCGCCACCTTCTGCGTCACCTGGTCCGGCCGCAGGTCGGGCTGCCAGCTTTCCATCATCGTGGCCAACTGGTCGTACTTGCGCAGCGAGTCCTTGGCTAGGTTGCGGTTTTCTCCCTTCCATTCTTCCAGCACCTGCCGGAAGGTGAAGCTCACCTTCGGCGCGGCTACCGGTACCGGTATTGCATTCTCTGGTTTCAACTCGGCCGCCATCACAGCTTTGGGTATTTTGCCGGGTCCTCCGTTGTCGAACAACCGGTAGAATATGTCCTCGACACTCTTCCTGCGACCCATCAGGTGCGCGTTGATGTTGGTAGCCGTGTCGGGGTGAGTAGGCACCGTGGCCATTTCTTTAACCGTCAGTTTCCGCCCATCCATCACGCGCTGGGCCTTGCTGTCCCACAGCATCTCAATCCCCTGACCATGCGGGCCGGGCCGCTCCGGTAGCACCAGTACCCCCGCATCCAGCTGCAATTCTTCCCCATGCCAACGCACTGTCATTCGAATCGGGCAGTGCCCGCGCCTGTTCCGGGCGGCCTTCCGCAGGTAAAACTGTACGCTAATGGTGCGTTTGTATTGGGTTGAGGGCAGCATTGGATTGGCCGTTATCCCGGGTTCTGTCCCGGTACATGTCCCGGTTTGTGTCCCGGTCCAATCCAAATTTAACCGGAGATACCCGAAGTACCAAACGCCGAATATGCCTGTACTGGCTGTAAACGAAGAATGCCCGCCGGTAAGGGCGGGCATTCTTGCTGTTGGCGCTCCCTCCTGGGCTCGAACCAGGGACCCTCTGATTAACAGTCAGATGCTCTAACCGGCTGAGCTAAGGAAGCAATTTTACTTGCCCGAAACCCGGCTGTTGTTGTTTCGGACTGCAAACTTACGACCTTCTCTAAAAAGACACAAGCCAAAATCGGTTTTTTTTCTAAAAAGCTGCTTGCCGCCTTCAGTTCGTAATGCTGAGGAGGCTGCCCTGAACATTGGTGCTGTACTGTTTCAGCGGCCGGGGGCTGGGACCGCCGGTGATTTGCCCCCGCAAGTCGAACTGCGAGTTGCAGCAGGAATCGCGCATGAACAGCCGCGAATTCCGGTCGAGGCTCACCAGAGCACAGGCATCGTAGGGCTGGTACGGGCAATTGCGCTCGAAGGCCAGGTAAATGCCGGCGCTCTGCCGAACCACAATCACGCCCTTCACCCCACCGCTGCCGGCGGGCCCCTTCACGGGCAGCGTCACCGCTCCGTTGTCGAAGCGCAGGTTGGCGTATTCCTGGTTGGTGAGGTTGAGGCTGAGGTTGACCGGCGCGTAGGGGATGAGCGGCTGGTCGTTGTTTTTCGACCCGCAGGCGGAAACAACGAGCAACGAGCACAGCACCATAAACAGCGCAAGCAAGCGCGGGCGGGCTTTATTGAAATTATTCATTGTCAGCTGCTTATTGATAATCATAAAACCCCCGGCCCGTTTTGCGGCCGTGGTGTCCGGCGTCTACCTTCTGCTGCTGAATGCGACTGGGCCGGAATTTGGCGTCCTGGTGGAAGGAGGCGAACATGGCGCTGGTCACCGAAAAGTTGGTGTCTATGCCAATCAAATCCATTAACCGAAACGGCCCCATTTTGAATCCACTGGCTTCCAATAACTCGTCCACCACCTCAAACGGGGCCACTTGCTCTTCCACAATTTTCAGGCTTTCGACGTAGTAGTGCCGGGCCACGCGGTTCACGATAAAGCCCGGAGCGTCGGCCGCCCGCACCGGCGTTTTGCCCAGGCGCCGGGCCAGGGCTTCCACGGCGTCGGCCACCGCCGGGGCCGTGGCCACGCCGCTGATTACCTCCACCAGCGGCATCAGCGGCGCGGGGTTGAAGAAGTGCAGGCCCACCACCCGCTCCGGATGGGGCACGGGAGCGGCCAGCTGGGTAATGGGCAGCGAAGACGTATTGGAGGCCAGAATCGTCGCCGAACTGTTAATCTTCGCCAACTCCTGAAACAGCTGGTGCTTCACCACAAGCCGTTCCACCACGGCTTCGATGATGAGGTCGGCCCGCACCGCGCTCAGCTCCGTGGTGGCGGTGAGGCGGGCCAGAGCGGCCTCCCGGGCTTCGGCGGTCAGCTTGTTTTTCTCCACCAATTTGCCCAGGCCGGCCGCGATGGCCGCCTGGGCTTTCGCCAGCGCGGCCGGGTTGAGGTCAAATAAAACCGTGGGCAGGCCGTGCTGAATGCCCAATTGGGCAATGCCCAGCCCCATCGTGCCGGCCCCCACCACGGCCAAAGTCTGAATGTCGTTCATGGCGCGAAGGTAAACGGCCCGCTCCGGCAAGCCCTGCTTACCGAAGCGGCCCCCCTGATTTTAAGGCCTATTTCCGGTCGCAGCCTACTTTTTAAACAGCGAGTTAACGAACGTGTGCCGGTCAAACAGCTGCAAATCCGTCATCTTCTCCCCCACCCCAATGTAGCGCACCGGAATGCTGAACTGGTCCGAAATGCCAATTACCACGCCGCCGCGGGCCGTGCCGTCGAGCTTGGTAATGGCCAGGGCCGTGACTTCGGTGGCCTTGGTGAATTCCTTGGCTTGCAGGAAGGCATTTTGGCCCGTGCTGCCGTCGAGCACCAGCAGCACCTCGTGCGGCGCGTCGGGAATCACCTTCTGCATCACGCGCTTGATTTTGCTCAACTCGTTCATCAGGTTCACCTTGTTGTGCAGGCGGCCGGCCGTGTCGATGATGACCACATCGGCCCCCATTTCCACGCCTTTCTGCACGGCGTCGTAGGCCACCGAGGCCGGGTCGGTGTTCATGCCGTGGCTCACCACGGGCACGCCCACGCGCTGCCCCCAGATGATGAGCTGGTCGACGGCCGCCGCCCGAAAGGTGTCGGCTGCGCCCAGCACCACCTTCTTGCCGGCCGCGTGGAAGCGGTGGGCCAGCTTGCCGATGGTCGTGGTTTTGCCCACCCCGTTCACGCCCACCACCATGATTACGTAGGGCTGGCCCGTGGTGCCCGCACGGTCCAGCACGGCCGTCGAGCCGGAATTATTGTCTTCCAGCAGCGCCACGATTTCTTCGCGCAGGATGCGGTCGAGTTCGCCGGTGCTCACGTACTTGTCGCGGGCCACGCGCGCCTCAATGCGGTCGATGACCTTCACCGTCGTGTCGATGCCCACATCGGCGTGCACCAGCAGGCCTTCCAGGTCGTCGAGCACGGCCTCGTCCACGGTGCTTTTGCCCACCACGGCCTTGCTCAGCTGGTCGAAGAAACTGGTTTTGGTTTTCTCCAGGCCCGCGTCCAGCGACGCTTGCTGGGCGGGGGTTTCCTTGTCCTTTTTAAAAAAATCGAAGAGGCCCATTGGGTTCTGTCATGGTCATGCTGAGCGCAGCGAAGCATCTTATCACGTTCGCAGTACCCGGGGAGTAACTAGCACTGACGAAAGCAGCCGCGATAAGATGCTTCCTGCGTCAACATGACAGGTGGTATTACACGCAAAAAGTCCCACGAAGGTGGGACTTTTTAAACTTTTACGAAGCCGAAACCGGTCGGCAATTTATTTGCTGCCGGTAGCCAGGTACTCCTGCACTTTGTCGAGGAGCACCATTTCCTCGCGGAAGGTATAAGCGCCGGTTTTCTCCGATTTCACGGCCCGAATCACCTTTGCCCAGTTCTTGGCGTTCTCTGTGGTTTTCAGAGTTGCTACTACTTTCTTAGCCATAACGCAGGTTATTTAATCTCTTTGTGAACGGTCATTTTGCGCATGATCGGGTTGAATTTCTTCAGCTCGATGCGCTCGGGGGTATTCTTGCGGTTCTTGGTGGTGATGTAGCGCGAGGTGCCCGGCAGCCCCGAATTTTTATGCTCGGTGCATTCCATGATAACCTGCACCCGGTTTCCTTTCTTGGCCATCTCGACGGGGGGTGTTGTTTTTGAATTTAGGACTGCAAAGGTACGTGCTATTTTGGAAATAGCAAAGCCTAAGTAGCATAAGCTTCAGCTGGTGACGAGCGCAGCGAGTGCTGGCACCCGCGCCGTGCACCGATTTCACTCGCTGCGCTCGTCACCAGCTGAAGCTTATGCTACGGAGTTCGGCTACTTCAGCTCCGGCAGCTTAAACCCTTCCAGGGCGCTGGGCTCGGCCATCAGCTTCTCGATGTCGGCCACGGTGCGGGGCGCTTCGACCGAGAGGTTTTCGTAGCCGGTGGCCGTAATCAGGGCGTCGTCTTCGATGCGCACGCCGATGTTCCACCACTTGGGGTCGCAGGGCGAGCCGGCGGGAATGTAGATGCCGGGCTCGACGGTGATGACGTTGCCGGCTTGCAGCGGGCCGTAGCTGCCGCGGTCGTGCACGTCAAGGCCCAGGTAGTGGCTGGCGCCGTGCGGGTAGTACCGGCGCGTCTCGTCTTTTTTCTTGATGATGCCGAGCTTCATCAATCCGGCGGCCACCACATCTTGCGTGGCTTTGTTGGGCGCGTTGAATTCGGCGCCGGGGCGGCAGGCGGCAAAGCCGGCTTCCTGGGCGGCCAGCACCAGCTCGTAAATCTGGCGCTGGGCCGGGCTAAAGCTGCCACTGGGCGGGGCGGTGCGCGTGACATCGGCCGAGTAGCCGTGGTATTCGGCCCCGCAGTCCATCAGCACCAAGTCGTTGTCGAGGCGCTGGCGGTCATCGGTTTCGTAGTGCAGGATGCAGCCGTTGGCCCCGCCCCCCACGATGCTGGGGTAGCCCTGAAACTCGGCCCCGTAGCGGCGGTACACGTACTCGTGCAGGCCCTGCACCTCCATTTCGCCCATTTCGGGCCGCAGCAGCTTCATCACCTCGCGCTGGCCCTGGGCGCTGATGCGGATGGCGCGGCGGAGCAGCACCAGCTCCTCGGGGGTTTTGATGGCCCGTAGGTCGTCGAGCTTTTCGCCCAGCGTAATATCGTCGAGGCGGCCGGGCGGGTGGGCTTCAATGGCAGCTTTTCGGGCCGTGTTGGTAGTTGCGGCCAGGTAGTCTTTCACCAATGGAGAGCCGCTGAGCGCAGGGGCTTCTTTTACCTTCTTCGCCAGATACCCGGCCACGTCGGGCATCATGCCGTAACGCCGAACCGTCTTCTCGAACTCGCTGAGCGCCAGATTGTAATCGGCGGGCACGCCGGCTTGCTGGCGAAACGTGGCCACCAGCTTATGAAGGTCGGCGGGGTTGCTGGCATCGTCGCGGGTGTCGGCGGGCAGATTATCAAACAGCACTTTGTCGAAATCGGCCCACTTGATGCCGGCGGCGGCAAATTCCTTGTTGTCGGCCGTGAATTGCAAAGCCAGCTGCGCTTTGGCCCCGGCGGCGCCCAGGCGGCGGCCCGTCCACTGCTCGCGGGCCGGGTCGCGGGGCTGGGTAAACAGCGCCTCGGTCACGCCCGCCTGGCCGCCCACCGTGCGCGGCTCTTTAAACAGCAGCAACACGGCGTCGGGCTCTTCGTAGCCGGTGAGGTAGTGAAAATCGGGGTTTTGGTGATAAACGAAGTCCACGTCGTTGGCCCGGTTGCGCACCGGCGCGGCAAATACCACGGCCACGCCGTGCGGCGGCAGCTGCGCCCGCAGCAGCTCGCGCCGCTGCTTATGAAAGGCGGGCGACAGAAAATCGGTGGGCCGGCCGGGCGCCGGGGCCGCCGCTATCGGCTCGGGAATGGAAACCGGGGTTTGGGCGGCGGCCCCAAAACCCGCCAATCCCAGCCAACTGCCAAGAAGTGCTTGCGAGACCCGCCGCAGCCGGAGCGGCAACGGCAACAGAAAGGAAAAAGGAGGCAGCATCGGGTTCGGGCGTTAAGAAATCAGGCGACAGCGCAAGATAACGGCCAACAGACAAAGCCAGCGCCGATGCACTTGCCGCGAGGGCAAGCGCATCGGCGCTGGCTGGGTATGCGCTGGCGGCCGGTATTTCGGGTCCCAGGCATTCGTTTCCGAATCCTGAATTACCCTGGGCCGACGGCCGTCAATCGGTTTAGTAAACGATGAAGCCCTGCTCCTTGGCC
>CAXTCS010000139.1:0-11034 GCA_964242365.1 uncultured Hymenobacter sp.
GTGGGGTCGGCGGTGGCGCTGGTGTTGGCCGCCGTCACGCTGAAGCTCGGCGGGGTGGCCTGCACCACCAGCGTCACCGAGTTCACCACGCTGGCTCCGTTGGCCAGCGAAGTGGGCGCGAACGTAACGATGCCGGTGGTGGGGTCGTAGCTGCCATTGGTAACGCTGACGCTGCTGAACGACGGCTTGTTGGACAGCGTGATGGTGGGCACCACGCTGGTGGCCGCGGCCGGACCATTGTTGGTAGTCGTGACGATGTAGCTTTTCGACTGGCCTTCGACACCGGTACTGGAGCCGCTCACAATCGACACCAGGTCGGCCCCCGCCGTCACCGGCACGTAGTAGGTGGCCGTGTTCGACGCTACGCCCACGTCGTCGGTGGCTCTGTAAGTAAAAGTAGCGGGACCGTTAAACGTGCCGTTGGGCACAAACGAGAGCTGGTAGCCCGGCGCGGCGGGCGTGGCCGAGGTGGGCACCGGAATGACCTGATTTAGGGTCGCGGCCACGCCGCCCACGTAGAGCACGCCCTGGGCCGCCGTGGGCAGCGAGGCGATGGTGTACGAGACGATGGTCGTGTTGCCCGCGCTGGCGTCCGGGTCGCTGGCGTTGAAGGGGGCGATGCTGGTCTGGCTCGTGGTGCTGCTCAGGATGGCCGGCGCGTTGGTCACGTCGTTGGCCACCGGCGCCCGGTTCTGGGCCGTGGTGAGGGTCGAAGTGTTGTTGCCCGCCACCGGGTCGTCGGCCGTCGAGGTAAAGTTGGACGTCCCCGTTACCGCCCCGGAGGCAGGCATGGTGTAAGTGATGGTCTGCACCACCGAGGTCCCGGCGGCCAGGTTGCTGATGGTGGCCAGCGTGAGCAGGCCGGTGCCCGCAACGTAGGTGCCGCCGGTCACGCCGGCCAGGTTCGTGGGCAGCTGCACCGTGGGCGTGACGCTGGTCGCCTGGTCGCCGCCCACGTTCAGCGTCGTGAGCGTGTACGTGACGGTGGCCCCGGCCCTCGCCCGGACCGGGCCCGTAAGCGTGGTCTGGATATCGGCCTGGGCGCACCACGCAAAGGCGGGAAACACGATGGTCTGGGCGGCCGGGTCGGCCTGGGCCGTCGGGTTGCTATACGTCAGCACC
Source organism: uncultured Hymenobacter sp. (assembly GCA_964242365.1). Classification (GTDB taxonomy): domain Bacteria; phylum Bacteroidota; class Bacteroidia; order Cytophagales; family Hymenobacteraceae; genus Hymenobacter. Next base: position 1,123 of record CAXTCS010000139.1, read on the forward strand.
AGCCGGGTGATGGCCGACGGAAAGGTAGCCAGCACGTTGTTGCTGGCCAGGCCGGGGTCGTTGGCCGTGCCGGTAAAGATGTTGTTGCTGAAAGAGTTGGTCGCGCCAGTGGCAGCATTGGCGCTCGGAATGGCGACGAGGTTGTTGCCGGCGTCGTAGCCCTGGATGAGCAACTGGTCGATAAAGCCCGTCCCGGCGTCGATGTTGCTGGCCGTCAGGCTGAAGTTGGCCACCGGCCGGCTGAAGGTAAACGTGACGGAAGCCGTGGCGGCGCTCGAGCTGTAGTCTTCGGTCCACGCCAGGCCCTTGCCGGGCTTGGTGGCCAGGTCCTCAATGTCGAGCGTGTTAACGGTGCCGGCCGAGGCCGTGTAGGGCGAGCCCGTGGGGTTGGCCGTCACGGTCACGCCCCCCACGGTGGCCGTTTGGGTTACTTTCCAGTTTTCGCCAAGGGCGCGCGAGAAAAAGGTCAGGTTGTTGGCCTGGCCCGCGCCCGTTCCACAGGCGGCCTTGGCCACGGGAATGCCGTAGGTGGCGGCCGGCGAGACGGCGGAGTTGTTGTCCGTGGCGGTGTACTGAAACACGGCGGTGCCAAAGTAGCCGGCGGTCGGGTCAAAGGTGAGGCTGCCCGCGCTGGCGGCCGGAATAACGGTGGCCGTGGTCACGGCCGCGCCGCCCAGCCGGAGCACCCCGCCCGGGGGCAGCACCGTCACGCTATAAGAAACAATGGTACCCGCGCTGGCCGCGGCCAGGGGCGCGCCCAACGGGGTGTCGCCGTAGGTATTAAGCAGAATCTGCGCCGTGCGGGCGTAAGCCACCACGGCGTTCACCGTGAGGTTGTAGGTGGCAAAATCGTTCGAGTACTGGCCCGCGGGGGCCGCGTTGTCGATGGCGTAAAACGTGAACGACGCCGGCCCGGCAAAGCCGCTCGTGGGCGCGAAGCTGAGCTGCGCCGCCTGCGCCGCCGTGATAATCAGCCCCGGGAAGTTGGTGGTGTTCAGCACCTGCCCGTTCACGTACAGCACGCCCTGCGCGGCGGCCGGCAGGGCCACCGCGTACTTGGCCACCGAGCCGTCCTGGTCGGTGCCGGCCAGCGCGGGTATCGCGGTGGGCCCCGCGTTGTACGGCACCACCGGGGCCGTGCTGGGCGCTACGGCAATCGGCGGCACGTTCGACAGGCCTGCGCACAGCACTGTGCTCGGTATTATTTGCCGCGCGATGCCCGCCGCCGTGCTCGAGTACTCCAGCTTCAGAAGGCTGGTCGCGCCGTTGGCACCGTAGAGCACGGCCAGGTTGTGCGGGCCAACCGACAAATTCACGGCCACCGACACGGTGCCCGAAGCGGCAACGGCCAACGCCGGGCTGCTCGTGTAAGAAAGGGCGGCCCCGTCCAGAAACAAGTTGGACAAGTCATCTGCCGTCAAATAAAAGGTATAGGAGCCGGCCGTGGCAACGCTGAGGTTGCCCCGGTACAGGGCGCTGAACGTCTGGTTCACCGGGCCGGTGGAAGTCGAGGCCCCACTGGTCGTCAGGTCGCCGAAGTCGGTGTTGGTCGCGTAGTTCGGAGCGGCTTCCACCCGCTTCAGTTTGGCCGTATTTGAAGTAAAATAAGTTTTGGCGTCGTTGTAGTAACCCGAATAGTAATCAGCCGACAGCCCGCTGTAAACGGCGGCGTTGTTGAAGTACGAAGGCCCGCAGCTCGTGGTGTTCTGAAACGGCAGGCTGAGCGTGGCCGCGTCGGGGCTGGCGTTCACCCCCTGCGAGGTGGCGGTGGTAACGTTGCTCGTCAGCGTGACCGTGGAGGCCGTGGCCGGGGCCGTGAAGCTGAATTGCAGCGTCACCGTCGCGCCGCTGGCCGCCGTCGCCAGCGTCCCCAAAAAATTAATGACGCGGGTGCTGCTGTTGTAGGTGGCCCCCGGGGGCAGCGCCGAAACCTGCGCCGCTGTCATCGTGGCCCCCACGGGCAACGTGGCGGTGCCCGTCACGGTGGCCGCAATGTCGGGGCCATTGTTGGTGAAGACAACGGTGTAGGGGCCCGCCACGCCGCCCACCACCGTGGCCGTAGTGGGGCCGCTCAGGGCCGTCGTGACATCGGCCACGACGGTGCACTGGCCGGGCTGCGCTGCCACGCTCGTCGTGCCGGGGGCCCCGCCGGTGGTCCCGTTGGGCGGAAATTCCGTCACCGCCCCCGAAGCACTGACGCCGTTGGCCCCCGCTGCTACGGTAAGCGTGGGCACCGCCACGGCGGCGCTGACGTAGCCGCCGCCGCCGCCGCCGCCGCCGCCTTCTGCCTCGTTGCCTCCGGTGTTAACGTTGCCACCAACCCCGCCGGCCGCCGCAACCGTTGCCCCGGCAGCGATGGTGCCCGCAACGTTCAGGGCAACCGTGCCGCCGCCACCGCCGCCGCCGGCCCCATCATTAACGCCTGCCGCCGCCGCCGCGGCCCCGTTGGCCAGCAGGCTGGCGCTGGTGCCGCCCAGGCTGCCGCCCGACAGGAGGTAAATCAGGCCGCCGCCGTTGGCACCGGCCGAGCCCACCCCGTCGTTCTCGTCGCCGGCCCCGCCGCCGCCGCCAAAAAACAAGCGGTTCGTCGGATCAAGCGGGCGGCCGCCCAGGCCCCCTTGGTTGCGGCGGCCGTCGCCGCCCCAAGCAGTGTTACCAGGGCCAACGGCACTGGCATCTTGGTTATTAACGGAATAGCTATATCCACCCCGGCCCCCGCCCGGCGAGTTGGAGGTCGCGAAGCCCGTCCCTTCCAGGTTCCAGGCGTTGTCGTACACATTACCAGTGCCCCGGTTGGGGATACCCGTGCCCGTCCAAGTGCCGGAGCCGGCGTTGGCCCCGCCGCCGGCACCAGCGTTGTGGGTGTTGCCGCCGCCGCCGCCGTTGGCCGGGGCCCCGCGCCCGTAGCGGCCCGTCAGCCCGTCGTAGGTAGCCGCACTACCCGCGATGGATTCGCCCTTTTCTCCGCCCTGTAAGTTTGAAGTGCTGGCATAGCTGGTGCCGCCGTTGGGGATAGTGGATAAGTTGTGGAGGGCCCCGCCCCGGAAGCCCAGGCCGCTCACATTGATGGCGGCCCCGGTGTTGAGCGTGACGTTGCCCTGTGCTTCGAGCGCCACGATGCCGCCTACGCTGCCGTTCCAGGCCGGAGCCACGATGCTGGTATTGGCGTTGAGCGTGAGCGTGGTGTAGCGCGGCACCCGCACTACCTGCACGTTGCCGGTGGCCGTGTAGCTGTTGGCCAGCCCGCATTGCAGGGTGATGGTAGTAGTGGTGGGCACCGTTTTCACTTCTACCAGTTCGTAGCGGCCCGCGTTGTTGTAGGCCGTGACGGCCCCGTAGGCGCTGCTCGTAACGTCCGTGTTGATGGTGGCCCCCTGCATCTGGATGAGCATCAGCAGGTCGCCGGCTGCCAGGCCGCCCGCGAAGGCCGCGCCCGTCAGCGCGCTGTTGCTCACCGTGATGGCAGAGGCCCCGGCCGCCGCGTCCGCCGTGAGGAAAGTATAAGCGTTGACGACGGTGCCGGTGGCCGCGACGACGCCGGGGCCGGTCTTGCCCTGCTGGGCCCGGGCCGGCAGGCCGCCCAGCGCCAGCAAGAATAAGAAATAGCCGAGGCTTGTCCGTTTGCTGCCGCCCAGCAACGCCCGCAGGTGCCGGCCGCAAGCGGCGAGGCCGAGCAGCATCGGCAGGTAGTTTGCTTGTATATTTTTTTTCATAAAAATAACTCTACTCGAATTATACTCAGAAAGCAAAAACCACAATTGACCGTTGAGCTGACTATTTTGTGCCTTTACAAGACCATGAGCCCCCTTTTATCGAGTTGTACTATATAGCAGTTCACGGTATGGCAAAGCTCCGACCAAGCCCCCTGCTACCTGCACAAAAGACCTACCCTATTTGCGGGTCATGCCCCGCGAACGGACCGTACTTTTCGGGCCCGTCCCGCCCAAAAGAGCAAAAGGCGGCGTACAGCACGAAGCGCTCCACCTGCTGCCGGGCACTAAATTTCCGATAGTTCCTGCCGTCGCGCGCGCAAAACATCTACCCTATTTGGGGGTCATGGCCCGTGCGCTCTCGCCCGCCGCCCGCCCACCAATTGCGCACCAGCCCAAAGCTCAGCCTACCTTAGCTTGCGGTTCGTTTCAAATGGCCCGCGCCTGGCATCGATGCTAAAAGACTACCTCAAACTCCATTTCATCGTGCTCCTGTGGGGCTTCACGGCCATTCTGGGCAAGCTGCTGACGGTGCCGCCGGTCGAGCTGGTGTTTTGGCGCACGCTGCTGGCGGCGGGCGGGCTGGCCGTGCTGCTGGTGGCCCGGCGCGACGCGTGGCGCGTGCCGGCGGCACAGGCGGGGCGGCTGCTGGCCGTGGGCGCGCTGGTGGCGGCGCATTGGGTTACCTTCTTTCTGGCGGCGCGGCTCTCGTCGGTGAGCGTGTGCCTGGCCGGGCTCGCCACCCTGGCGCTGTGGACGTCGCTGCTCGAACCGCTGCTGCTCTGGCGGCGGGTGCGCGGCTACGAAGTGGCCCTGGGCCTCATCACCATGATTGGGCTGTATCTGGTGAGCCAGGCCGAGCTCGACCAGCTGCTGGGCCTGGGCGTGGCGGTGCTGTCGGCGGGGCTGTCGGCCCTGTTCAGCGTACTGAATGCCAAGCTGATAAAAACGCACCCGGCCCTGCGGCTCACGTTTTATGAAATGCTGGGCGCCTGCCTGAGCATCGTTTTATTCTTCCCCATCTACAGCCATTATTTCACCCAGAGTCGCGGCCTGCAACTGGCCTGGCACGGCTACGACTGGCTCTGGCTGGGCGCCTTGGCCGGCGTGTGCACGGTGTACGCGTTTTCCGTCTCGGTCGAGCTCATGAAGCGCCTCTCCCCGTTCGCCGTGAACCTGACGGTCAACCTGGAGCCGGTTTACGGCATCGTGCTGGCCGTGCTGGTGTTTGGCAGCAAAGAGCGCATGGCCAACGGCTTTTACTGGGGCACGCTGCTCATCGTGTTCAGCGTATTGATTCACCCCCTGGTGGCGCGGCTGATGAAGGACAAAGCGCCGGCGCCCGCGCCGTCCATTCCGGTTTAAAGCCGGCCCTGCCACACCGAAAAGTCGGCGGGCCAATCCATCGGCGGAACCTCCCGCGCGGCCGGCCACAGCCCGTACACCGCCGAGCCCGAGCCGGACAAGCTGGCGTAAGCCGCGTCGGCGGCATACAGCTGCCGCTTGATGTCGGCCAGCACCGGGTAGGCCGGCGTCAGGGCCGTTTCGAAGTCGTTGGCGACCGTGTCGCGCCAGGTTTCCAGCGGTTGGGCCAGGGCGTCGCGCAGGGCGTGCGCCGGCCGCCGCGGCACGATGCGCGCGTACGCCTCGGCGGTGCCGATGTGCAGGTTGGGGTACGCCACCACGCAGCCGGTGCCGGCCAAATCCAGGCCGATGCCTTCGAAAATATCCCCTTTTTCCAGTGCCAGCACCGGCTTGTTCTGAATAAAAAAGGCGCAGTCGGAGCCCAGGCGGCGGGCGTAGTCTTCCAGCGCTTCAAGCGAAAGATTGAGGCCAAAAAGCTCATTGGCGGCCTTCAGGGCAAAGGCGGCGTCGGCCGAGCCGCCGCCCAGGCCCGCGCCGATGGGCACTATTTTGTGCAGGTAGAGCCGGGCCGCCGGCAGCCGCGGAAAGTCGGTCCGCAACAGCTCATAAGCCCGCACGCACAGGTTGGCGGCCGGGTCGCCGGGAATGGGCCGGCCGGTGAGCGTGATGCTGGTGGCCTGGCCGGCCGCGGCGGGCAGTATTTCGAGCGCATCGGTCCAGGGCAAAGGCAGAAACACCGATTCGAGGTTGTGAAAGCCATCGGGTCGCCGCTCGGTGACGTAGAGGCCGAGGTTAAGCTTAGCATTGGGAAAGACAAGCATTTTTTGGGAAGCAATGAACAGTGAACAGTTATCAATGAGCAATGAGCAATGAGCAATGAGCAATGAGCAAAAGGAACGTCATGCCGAGCGCAGCCGAGGCATCTCGCGTGCTGAAGTAATCAGCTCGCCTGTCATGCTGACGCAGGTAATCAAACCGCTCGTCATGCTGACGCAGGAAGCATCCTATCACGCTACAACGAGTCGTACAGACGTGACAGGATGCTTCGCTCTGCGGACGCCAGATATGCATGACAGGCGAGTTGTTCAGCCACTAAAAGTATTGCTGCCGATTTCTATTCGCCACGCGGCAAAAGTACCGCCAAGACGGGACCGCCTACTTTTGTCTATGCCCGCGGCCCTTCCTCCTTCTTTTTACCGCCGCCACGGCAAGCGCCTTTTCGACTTGGCCTTGGCCCTGCCCCTGCTGCTGCTGGCCCTGCCGCTGCTGGCCGGTGGGGCCGCGCTGGCGGCAACGCAGAGCCGGGGCCGCTGGCTGTTCCGGCAGCGGCGGCCGGGCTGGCACGGCCGCCTGTTCACGCTCTACAAGCTCCAAACCATGACCGAGGCCCGCGACGCCCACGGCCGGCTCCTGCCCGACGCCCAGCGCCTGCCGCCGCTGGGCCGCTGGCTGCGCGCCACCTCGCTCGACGAGCTGCCCCAGCTCTGGAACGTGCTGCGCGGCGACCTCAGCCTGGTGGGCCCGCGCCCGCTGCTGCCCGAATACCTGCCCCTTTACTCGCCCGCCCAGGCCCGCCGCCACGCCGTGCGGCCCGGCCTCACCGGCTGGGCCCAGGTGCACGGGCGCAACGCCATTTCGTGGGAAGAGAAATTTGCCTACGACGTCTGGTACGTCGACAACCTGTCGTGGGGGCTGGATGTGAGCATCTTGTGGCGCACGGCCGGGCGGGTGCTGGGCGGCCGGGGCGTGGCCGCGCCGGGCCAGGCCACCACCACGGCGTTTCGGGGCAGTCCGCCGCCCCCGGTTTCCTCGTAGCTTTCGAACCATGACCCAGCTATTTTTTTCCGATTACGACCTCGAAAGTGCCGAGCCGGCTCCGCCCCTCGTCATCTTCGGCGCGGGCGGGTTTGGCCGCGAGGTGCTGGTGCTGCTGCGCCAAATCAACGCCGCCCACCCCGCCTGGGAATTGCTCGGCTTCTACGACGACCGCGCCCCGGCCACGCCCACCGTGGGGGGCCTGCCCTACCTGGGCACCAGCGCCGACCTCAACGCCACCGCCGGGCCGCTGGCCGTGGCCGTGGCCGTGGGCAGCCCCGCCGCCCGGGCCGCCGTGGTGGCGCGGCTCACCTCGCCGCGCCTGCGCTTCCCGGCCATCGTGCACCCCGGCGTGGCCTTGCAGCCTTACCAAAACATCGCACTCGGCCCCGGCAGCATCGTTCAGCAAGACGTGAAGCTGATGACGGACCTGCGCATCGGCCGGTTTGTGCTCATCAACGCGGGGTCCATTCTGGGCCACGATTCCGTGGTCGACGACTTCTGCTCGCTCATGTGCCACGTCGATTTGAGCGGGGGCGCGCACGTCGAAACCGGCTGCTACCTGGGCACCAAATCCACTGTTATTCAACAGGTGCGCATCGGGGCGCACAGTACATTGGGCGCCGGCGCCGTGGCCGTGCGCGACATTCCGGCCCGCAGCACCGCCGTGGGCGTGCCCGCCAGGGTAATCAAAACGGACGCTTTGCTTAATGAAGAATGAAGAATGAGGAATGAAGAATTATTCAATTGCCAGATTCCCCTTCCGCTTCCATAACCAATTCTTCATTCCTCATTCTTCATTCCTCATTAAGCCGCAGGCGTCATTCTTCATTCCTCATTCTTCATTAAGCCGCAGGCGTCATTCCTCATTCTTCATTAAGCGAAGCGTCATGCGTAGCCAGGACCACGACCGCCTTTTCCTTTCCCCGCCCCACCTGGGCCGGCACGAGCTGAACTACGTGCACAAGGCCATCGAGGACAACTGGGTGGCGCCGGCCGGGCCCAACCTGGCGGGTTTCGAGGCCGATATCTGCCAGGCCACCGGCGTGGCGCACGCCGTGGCGCTGTCGTCGGGCACGGCGGCCATTCATTTGGGGCTGCTTTTGCTGGGCGTGGGGCCGGGCGATGAGGTGCTGTGCCCCTCGTTCACGTTCGTGGCCACGGCCAACCCCATCCTTTACCTCGGGGCCACGCCGGTGTTCATCGACAGCGAAGCCGACACCTGGAACCTGTGCCCCCAGCGCCTGCGCGAAGCCCTCGAAGCCCGCACCGGCCAGGGCCGCAAGCCCAAGGCCCTGATACTGGTGCACCTCTACGGCATGCCCGCCCGGCTGCCCGAAATCGTGGCCGTCGCGGCGGAGTACGGGTTGCCCGTTCTCGAAGACGCGGCCGAGGCGCTGGGCTCCCGCTTCAACGGCCAGCCGTTGGGCAGCTTCGGCACGGTGGGCGTATTTTCCTTCAACGGCAACAAGATACTCACCACCAGCGGCGGCGGGGCTTTGGTGACAAACGATGCCGCGCTGGCCCAAAAAGCCCGCTTTTTAGCCACCCAGGCCAAAGACGAGGCGCCCCACTACCAGCATTCCGAAGTGGGCTACAACTACCGCCTGAGCAACATCCTGGCCGGCATCGGGCGCGGCCAGATGGAGCTGCTCGACGAGCGGGTGAAGCGCCGCCGCGAAATTTTCGCCTGGTACCGCGAGCACCTCGCCGGCCTGCCCGGCCTCGCGGTGGCCCTCACGCCCGAGCCCGCCGGCAGCCGCTCCAACCGCTGGCTCACCACCCTGCTGCTCACCCCGCCCGACCCGGCCGCCGACGGCCCCGCGCCCCCCGCCGCCACCCCCGAAACCCTGCGCCGCCACCTCGAAACCCACAACATCGAAAGCCGCCCGCTCTGGAAACCGCTGCACCTCCAGCCGCTGTTTGCCGCCGCGCCCATGTACGGCGGCGCCGTGTGCGCCGACCTTTTCGCCCGCGGCCTGTGCCTGCCCAGCGGCACCGCCATGACCGAAGCCGACCTGCGCCGCGTGGCGGAAGCCGTGCGGGAGGCGTTGGCGTAGCAGGCGGTTACGCCGCCAGCAGTGCCGCAAGCCTGCGCGGGTTCTGCCTTACGCGGGCGTAAATTGCTGTTCCTAACCCAACCCAATCCCCCGCTGCCATGACCAAAGAGCAAGTCATTACCTCCCTTCAGGATTTACCCAATTCCTTCGAGCCGGAACAGCTCATCGAGCGCATTATCGCGCTCCAGAAAATGGATGAAGGGCTGCAACAGGTACAGCGCGGCGAAGTAGTAACGGTTGAGGAAGCCAAACAACGCCTGGCCAAGTGGCTGAATTAAGGCTTTCCCGCCGGGCTTCGGACGAGATTTACGAGGAAGCCGAACGATTGGGAGCATCTTCCCCTTCCTACGCCCGCGCTTTCATCGAGGCAATATTTGCCAAAGCAGACCTATTACGCCAGTTTCCGGAGCTGGGTCGAATGGTGCCCGAGTACGGCGACCCAGCCGTCCGGGAGCTTTTTTTCGTCATTACCGCATCTTCTACTTCGTTTCGGCCGACGGCGCGCAGGTAAGCCTTACCTCCGTACAATCGAGCCGCTACCCGCTGCCGCCATTGCCGCCACTGCCGTAAAAAAGTAAGGCCCCTTCGATTATTTCGGAGGGGCCTTACTTTTTTACGGCGCAAGCTAAAGCGGCTTTCAGGATGGTGTACTAGCCATCAGGCTCCCCTCTCTTTTGGAGAGGGGCCGGGGGTGAGGTTCCCCGGCTGCGCCGTGCACACGAACCGGACAACGGCGCAAGCTAAAGCGTGCGCTACGCCTTACACGTCGAACTTAATGCCCTGGGCCAGCGGCAACTCGGTCGAGTAGTTGATGGTGTTGGTCTGGCGGCGCATGTACACCTTCCAGGCGTCGGAGCCGGACTCGCGGCCGCCGCCGGTTTCTTTTTCCCCTCCGAAAGCACCGCCTATTTCGGCCCCGCTCGTGCCGATGTTCACGTTGGCAATGCCGCAGTCGGAGCCGC
>CAXTCS010000140.1:0-11021 GCA_964242365.1 uncultured Hymenobacter sp.
CGTTGGCGGTGGTTTGCTTGGGGTCGTCGGCTAATTTAATGCGGAAATCGGCCGGCACGGTCTGGCCGGTGGCTTTTTCCATGATGAGGCGGGCCAGCTTCTCCACCGGTTGCAGGTTGGCGCCGGCCGCCAGCAGGCGGATGTAGAGGCTGCCGCGCCCCGTGAAGCACAGGTAGCGCGGCAGCTGCTGGCCGTTGGCCGCCACCACTTGCGCCACGTGGTAAATCAAGGCCCCAAAATGCAGGTAAAACAGCACCCGCAGGTGCTCGGCCCGCAGCAGCCGCTCGCTAAACCCCAGCAATTGGTCGTAATTAAACAAGAAGCTGGCCACGTCCTCGGAGCCGAAATTGTCGGTTCCTTCGGCCACCAGCACGTATTCGCGGGCGCGGCGGGCGGCGGGCGAGAGCACCGCGCTCTGCACGCCGGCCACGCCGAAGCGCACGAGGCCGTTGTCCTTCGCGCCGCGTACTTCGGCCCCGCCGTCGCCCCACAAGTCGTTGCCGGCGAAGCGGAACGAGGTGCTCAGCACCGGCTTGCGGTCGGCGTAGAGCAGCACATCGGTGGTACCGCCGCCGATGTCAATGAAGGCCGCGTTTTCGCCCGGCCCCAGCGTCACGATGTTGCGCCGGGTGAGGTAGTAGTACGGGGCCGTGCTCTCGACCATGCACGGCATCGAGTTGGTGGTGTGGAAGACTTGCTGAAACAGCGTGTCCCACTCGCGCTGGTACAGGTTGCGCTGGTAGGTCGAGAAGCTGAGCGGGGCAAACCAGGTGATTTGCGTGGCCGCCAGGTTGCCGCCGTTCAGGGCCACTTTGGCGCGGCACAGCAGCAGGATTTCCTGGAAAAACGCCCGCACGCGGTTGGTCGTCGCCTGGTTCAGCGAGTTGTCCCACTTGAGATTGGTGTGGTAATTCGGGCGCCGCTGCTCTTCGGTGATGATGCCGAAAGCCACGTTGATATTGCCCAGCACGCTCAGCTCCTGGGTGGCGTAATTGGCGGCTTCATAAGTAGCGGTGCGGGCCGGAAAAGCATACGGCGAGCTGTCGGCCCCGATGATGGGCGGCACGAACTCGCGCTCCTGGTACTGCTGCCAGCGCTTGATTTGCACGAAGTTGGCCGGGTCGTCGTCGATGCCGCGGTACAGGCGCTCGTAGGCGCTGCGGTCGGGCTCGGCGGTGCTCTTTTTGAGCAGGGCCACCGGCGTGTCGCTCAGGCCAAAGCTGAACGGCTTGGGCTCCTGGCCGGGGCTGTCCTGCATGGCCACGTGGGTGTTCGTGGTGCCAAAATCGATGGCAAACCGGTACTCCTTGGTGCCCTGCCGCACTTCGGGCCAGCGCGGGATGATGAGCGCGCGGCCCTCGGCCGGGGCCGGGTTCAGCACTTCGAGGTAGTCGAAGTGCGTGCCGCGCACCTCGTAGTAGGTGCTGCCTTCGTCCTGGCTGGTTTTGGCGGTGCGCTCGTAGCGGGTGGCGCTTTGACCGGTGCCGGTTTCGCCCAGCGGGTGGCTGCCGGCCCAGAATTTCAGCTCCACTTTCTTGGTCACCATGCTCGGGTCGATGTTGTTGGCATCGACCAGCATCACTTTGTAGAAGTCGTTGTACTGCGGCGCGTCGGCCACTTTCACGAACGGAAATACCGACAGCGCCACGTTGGTCACGCGCAGGCGGCCCACGCCGTCGCCCTGCGGGTTGGCGTAGTAGGCGCGCTCGTAGTCCACGTAATCGCCACCGCTCACGGGCACCCGCAGCCGCACGCGCACGCAGGCCGGGTCGAGCTCCAGGGTCAGGTGCTCGGCCAAATCCTGGGTGGTGAAGTAGTCGAAATACGCCGGGCGCAGCGGCAGCAGCGGCCAGCTGCTGGGCCGGAAGCCGGGCGCAATCTTCACGTTGCCGCAGTAAAACCGGGCTTCGTCGACCTCGTAGGGCACGGCCAGCAGGGTTTCTTCCAGCAAGTCGTTCACCGTGAGGTATGGGTAAGGCAGCTCCGGGCCGGGCAGGGTGCGCTCCTTCAGCGGGCGGGCATCGGCGGGCGGCACGGTGGCGCCGCTGTCGGCAAACAGGGTTTCGTTGTAGTATTTCTTGCCCACGGCTTTCAAGCCAGGGCGCAGCACGATGGGCAGCGGGCCGCCCACCCCCGCCCGCGTGGGCCGGATGAACAGGTCGGAGCCGCGCACGGTGCCTTCGTCGGGGCGCACGCGCAGCAGCACGCCGGCCACGTCAATCTGGTTGTTGGCGGCGTCGGTGAGGACCGGAAAATGGGCGAGGCTGGCGGTGCCGTCCATCGCCCATTTTTGCAGCAGGCCGCGGTCGAGGGTGTCGCGCACCAGCGGCGCGAGGGCCGTCAGGGCCGGGTCGCCCACAAACTCCTGGTACACGTAGTCGCGGAACGCGGCTTCGCGGTTGGCGAGCGGCACGTACTGGTTATCAAAATAATAACCGCCGCCCTGGGGCCGCTGCACCGGCAGCGGCTTGATGTTCGGGGCTGGAAAAAACAGCGTGAGCGGCGAGGTGCCGCCGATGAGCTGCGGCACGCCGTTGGCGCCGGGAAAGTAGATGAGGTGCAGCTCGGTGAGCTTGGCAAAGCGGCCGTCGAGGTACAGGCTCAGCACGTCGGCCAGGGGCCGGGTGGCGGGGTTGGCGCGCAGCTTGGCCAGCTCCTCGTCCTTGCGCCAGGCCCGGATTTGCAGGCGCTGGCTGGCCAGCTTGCGCTGGTGGAAGTTGAAGACCATTTCCCACACGTCCCAGAAGTGGCTCACGAGCTGGTGGTACACCGAATCCTGGCTGGTGCCGCCCTGGGTGACAAAGCGTAAAGCCGTCTCCACCAAGTGCATCCGGGCGAAGGGCGAAGGAATGGACACCGCCACCTTGGCAGCGCGCCCGCCTTGGGGGTCGAGCAGGCGCTCCACTTCGTGGGGGCCGATTTTACCAGTCGGCCCCCAGCCCTCGTGGGTGCTGGAGCCGGTGTCGTGTAGTCGCAGGATTTTAGCCATATTTTATGTTGAGAGAGGCGCGGTGCCGGGGAACCTCACCCCCGGCCCCTCTCCAAAAGAGAGGGAGCCGAGGCGGCGCGGTTGTAGCACATGCTTTAGCTTGTGCATCGGTTGAGCACAACGTGTATTTAATCAATTGCTTAACAGTCACTGCACAAGCTGAAGCATGTGCTACGTCTCGTCAGGCTCCCCTCTCTTTTGGAGAGGGGCCGGGGGTGAGGTTTGCGGCGCTACGAGTATTGCAGCTTTTTGTCCAGAATCTCGCCCGTCGCCTCCTCAAAGGCCTTCACCACCCAGCGCAGGGCCTCGTTCTCCGTCGGATTAGAAAGCGTGGCTTTGCCCACTGCCTTGGTCAGCTCGTCGCGGAAAAAGCCGGGCGTGATGCCTTTGCTGAAGATGCCGGTTTCCACCGTTTTGTCGCTCACCATTTTATTGAAATCCATTTCGTCGGCCCGGATGGCGGTGTAGCGGCGCTGGTTCACGCCCAGCTCGCGCAGCCACTCGTTGTATTCGCCGAAAAAGTCGGTGAGCTCGCGCAGGGCGCGGTTGTTGCGCAGCTGGGCACCAAGGTCGCCGGCTTCGTAGTAGGGCGCCTTGGCGTCGTCGGGCGTGTGCTTGAGGAAGTAGCGGGCGAAATAGTGCAGCTGAATGAGCGGGCGGGCCACTTCCTGGCGCATGTCGGCGGGCAGCTGGCCGAAGTCGATGTCGGTGGTGTCCGCTTTCAGGCCGTATTCGTGGTACAGCGGCTGGTTGCCATCAAGCTGGTTGTCGGGCACTTCCATGAAGTGCGGCACGGCCAGGGCGCCCAGCAGCTCCAGCAAGTGCGCCTGGTTGCGCTGCTCGGCGCGGCCGGGATGGTTGGCCAGCGGCTGGCCGGGCTGGTCGCCGAGGTAGTACATGGCTTCGAGGCCCTTCAGGTTGTCGGCGTAGTACGAAAGGGCCGTTTTGGTCTTCGTGATGAAGGTGTTGGAATCGATGAAATCCTGGCCGGCCGACTTCTCATCGGCCGAAGGCTCCTGCAGTTTGAAGTACGGCAGCATCACGAGCGCACCGGCTTTGAGGCGGCGGCGCACTTCGGGGTGGGCCAGGGGCGAGTTGGCGTCGCGCAGGTTTTTCACCAGCAGCGGGAAGCCGGCCGCGCCCGTGCCGCCAAAAATCGAGCTGATGAAAAAGGCGCGGTCGCCGTCCTGCAAGCTCTGGGCGAGGTAGCGCATTTCCTTCGATTGCACCACCGCGTTCAGCACCACCGAGCCCACGTTGGGCGAGCCCCGAAAGCCCACGTCGAGGTTGGCCGCGAGGCTGTCCTGCGTAAAAAGCAAATCGACCAGCCCCTGGGTTTCGACCGACAAGTCGTTGTACTTCAGATAATCACGAAACGGCTGGCTGATGCCGCCGAAGTCGTACACGAACGAGTCGCGCAATTCCTCGGCGCCGCCGCCGGTGTTCAGGTGGGCCAGCGTGTTCAGGGGCTGGCTGAAAAAGCCGGTTTTTTCCTTCTGCCCGTCGCTATACAAGGCTTCGTGGATGCGGGCGTAGCGCTTGAGCAGGGCTACGGTGCGGGTCACGTCGCCGTTCTGGGTGTCGGGGTCGATGAGGACGGGCACCACCTGGTCGCAGTTGGGGATGCGCACCCCGGCGGCCAGCAGCATGGTGAGGGAGCGCAGCACGCGGGCCCCGGTGCCGCCCACGGCAAAGATGAATAATTTGGACATTGGTTGTTCTGACGTGAGAACCTCACCCCCGGCCCCTCTCCCAAGTAGAGGGGAGCCACGGCGGCGTGGTTATTTCTATGGATAATTTCAAAATCCCAACCCGAAAATCGTCAGGCTCCCCCTCTCCGCGGGAGAGGGGGCCGGGGGGTGAGGTGAGCCGTTAAAACGGCCCGACAAACGGCGTGGTGCGGGCATAGGTGCTCCAGCGCTTCAGCAGCACCGAAAACAGCAGGAACCAGAGCGCTGCCACCAGCATGTTCACCACCATGAAGTAGCCGAGGTAGCTGCTGGCTTCCGCGCCGTGGCCTTTGCTGAGGCTGTGGGCCAGGAAAGTGCCCAGGCCGGCGGCCAGCGCCAAAGTCAGGGCCCAGTGTGGGGTGCGGAACAGGCCGGTGCGCAGGGCCGAGTTGAACACGTAGTAAAACGCCAGCACCAGCAGCAGGGCCACGCCCAGCGTGCTCCAGCCCACGAGCGAAAACAGGTCGGTTTTATACAAGCCGTAATCGGCCGGGCGCTGGCTTTGGAAGATGGAAATCAGGGCCGAGTACAGGCTGGTGAAGAAGGTTTGCATAGGGGTTTTATTTGTCAGTTGTCGGTTGTCAGTTGTCGGTTCCTGGCGTCAGCTTTCAGCACAACCTGACAACTGACAACGAGCACCCGACAACTAATCTTTCTTGAGCGGAAGCTGAACCGTGAATACGGCCGGCAGCGGAGTTGGATACGATTGGCGGACGCCGGCCAGCACCTGGTCGAGGCCGAAGGTGCGCGGGGCGGGCTGGTTGTCGTTGGTGGTGGACCAGGCGGCTACCCAGCCCGGCGTTTCCGGGGCGGGCAAGGATACGGCGAGCGTGGCAGTGCTGGCCGCCAGCTTGCTCACCCGCAGGCGCAGCACGTGGGTGTAGGGCGCCAGCACCGGCTGGCCGCTCTGCTCGTCGTCGGTGAGCGTACGCACCGAGTTGGGCAGCAGGCTGGCCTGGCCGTTGGGCAGGCGCACCAGCAGATGTTGGGCCAAAAATGCCGGCTGCTGCCACGCGGCGGGCAATTGCTTCAGGTCCAGGCCCACCGAAAAGTCCACCGGGTCGTCGGAAGGGTTCAGCGTCAGGCCGTTGTTTTCGGCATACACGGTGCCGCCGCTGGCCTTTAATTTTGGGTCGGTGAGCTTGGTGAGCAGCGGCGCGAAGGCCGGCGTCGTGGTTTTCAGCCCAAAAAAGGCCTGCTGGGCCGGGGCGTTTTTAAACACCTCGGCCGCGAAGCGCGCCACCTGCGCGGGCGGGCCAACCACCCACACGTAGTACGGCACCTTTTCGCCGTTGAGCGTGCGCTTTCGCACGGGCGCTTTTACGGCCGGAAAATAGCTGCCGTAGAAATGCGAGGTTTCGCCGAACACGGCCACGGCCAACTGCTTCTGGCTGACGGGCGCAATGGCGGTGCGGATGAGGTTGGGCAGCTGCGAAAACGCCGACTTGTCCTCCGGCCCGTAAATGAAATCGGAAATGATAACGCTGACTTCTTCCGTGGCCTTGGGCTGGCTCAGAATGCCTTCCAGCATCTGCGGCAGCTCCGTGCCCAGGGCCGCTTGCGTCACATTGCCCTGCACCAGATTACGCATCTGGGCAAATTGAATGGCTTTGGGCGCCGCGTTTTCGCAGAGGTAAAACTTGCGCTCGGCCACAGCCGGGTTCACCTGCGTTTCGGTGATGAGCGCGCCGATGCGCTGCTGGAACTCCGTAGCCGGCTTATCGGCCCCGCCCCGCGGCACAAAACCCTTCATCCCGCCCGAATATTCCAGAAAAATGCTGACGTGCAGCGGGGCGGCTTCGGCCGGGGCCGGCGCTGGGGCCGGGGTTTTGGGGCCCTTGGCCGACTTGCCGGCGGGGGTGTCGGCCGGCTCGGCGGTGCAGCCGTTCAGTAAGGCAATCGTTCCAAAAAGCACGCCGGCGAGCCGGAAACAACGAAACAGACGCGACGCGGGCAGGCCCACGGAAACGGATATCGGCATAGAGGAAGCGCTAGGCAAGGTTTTGGGGCGAAGTATAGGCATTACGAAACGAACTGCCGGCCGGCCGAAAACCACCGCCGCCTAAACGCGGCCGGCGCGCTCGTGGTACACGTACTTTTGCGGCGGGCCAAAATTTGTGGCGGGCGGCCCGTTTTCCCGTCCCGTGCCGCCGCTTTTTCCGCCCCTTATGCCCGCCCCTACCCTGCTGCTTATCGACGACGAGCCCGACCTGCGCCGGGTGGTGGCCCGCGTGCTGGAGCTGGAAGGCTACGCCGTGCTCACGGCCCCCGACGCCCGCCGGGGCCTGGAGCTGCTGGCCCAGCACGCCGACGATATCCTCGTCATTCTCAGCGATGTGAAGCTACCCGACGGCCACGGGCCCGACCTGATTCCGCGCTACCGCGAGCGGGCGCCGCTGGCCGAAATCATCCTGCTCACGGCCTACGGCACCATTGCCGACAGCGTGACGGCCATGAAGCGCGGGGCCTTCGACTACCTCATCAAAGGCGATTCCGACGACCAGCTCGTGGTGGTGGTGGCCCGGGCCGTGGAAAAAGCGTTGTTGCAGCGCCGGGTGGTTGATTTGGAAAAGAAAGTGGGCGCGCAGTACGATTTTGATTCGATGATTGGCAATTCTGCCGCGCTGGAACGGGCCAAGCACCTGGCCCAGCAAGTGGCGCCCACCGACTCGACGGTGCTGCTCGAAGGGCCCACCGGCTCGGGCAAGGAGCTGTTTGCGCAGGCCATTCACCAGGCCAGCCCGCGCCGGAACAAGCCGTTTGTAGCGGTCAATTGCAGCGCTTTTTCCCGCGAGCTGCTCGAATCGGAGCTGTTTGGCTACCGCAAGGGCGCCTTTACGGGGGCGCTGGCCGACAAAAAGGGCCTGATTGAGGAGGCCAACGGCGGCACCCTGTTTCTCGACGAGATTGGCGAGCTGGAACTGGGCCTGCAAGCCAAGCTGCTGCGCGTGCTGGAAGGGCAGGAATTTCTGAAAATCGGCGACACCAAGCCCACCCGCGCCAACGTGCGCCTGGTGGCCGCCACCAACCGCAACCTGCGGCAGGAGGCCGCCGAAGGCCGTTTTCGGCCCGACTTGTACTACCGCCTGTCCGTGTTTACGCTCGCGGTGCCGCCGCTCAAGGCCCGGCCCGCCGACGTGGCCCCGCTGGCCCGGCACTTCCTGCAAGTTTTCGCCGCCAAGCTGCGCAAGCGCCTGCCGGGCCTCGACGACGAGGCCCTGGCCGTGCTGGCCCGCTACGACTGGCCCGGCAATGTGCGCGAGCTGAAAAACGTGCTCGAACGCGCCGCCATCCTCGCCCCCGACGGCCAGCCGCTGACCGCCGACGACCTGCCGCCCGAGCTCCAAATACCCCCTGTTTCGGCAAGCAGCGAAAACGACAAGTCGCTGCGCGGGCTCGAAAAGCAGCAAATCCGCCTGGTAATGCAGGAGACCGGCGGCAACAAAACCGAAGCCGCCCGGCAATTGGGCATCGGCGTGAAAACGCTGTACCGCAAAATTGCCGAGTACGGGCTGTAGAGACGCAACATTTTGCGTCTCGTCGTTAGCGCGGCTGACCTGCGGTTGCTGATGTTGTTTAGCCGGCGCGGCAAGGGCCTATTTCCGGTCGTTCAACGCAAGTCGTTCAACGACGAGACGCAAAATGTTGCGTCTCTACACGCCCCAAAATCGGCAGACCACGCCAACAATTCCAGTGCCCGTTGGCCGTACTCGCCACCGGGTCAGAATGACCACTCACCGGGTCAAAATGACCCGGCAGCAACCATGCAAACTATAAATTCAGCAGCCAGTCAAAATTCATCTTACTGATAATCATTGTATTAATTACATAAATTCAGATAAAATAAAAGTTGGGTGTGGCTTTGGCTGAGGCAACTCATTCGCTGAGTGGCGGGTAGCGTTGCCCCACTCCCATTCTCTTTTATTTATGTCAACCACCACCGTTGCGGGCCTGCCTACCGAAGACAGCATCCACCGCAAAGCCATTACCGTTGCCGGGCTGCTGGTGACGCTGGGCATCATTTTCGGCGACATCGGCACCTCGCCGCTCTACGTGTTCAAGTCCATTCTCGGGCCGCGCCCGGTGAGCGAATTGCTGGTCTACGGCGGCGTTTCGGCCGTGTTCTGGACGCTCACGCTGCAAACTTCCATCAAATACATCTGGCTGACGCTGGAGGCCGACAACCACGGCGAAGGCGGCATTTTTTCGCTGTATTCGCTGGTGCGGCGGCGCGGCAAGTGGCTGCTGTGGCCGGCCATCATCGGGGCGGGCACGCTGCTGGCCGACGGCATCATCACGCCGCCCATCTCGGTTTCGTCGGCCATTGAAGGCCTGAAAATCCTCGACCCGACGCTGTCCGAAACCTACATCATTACCGTGGTGCTGGTGATTATTACGCTGCTGTTTGGGTTCCAGCAGTTCGGGACCAAGGTGGTGGGCGCGGCGTTTGGGCCGATTATGCTGCTGTGGTTCAGCACCATTGGCACGCTGGGCCTGGTGCAGGTCATCCACCACCCGGCCATTCTCAAGGCGCTGAACCCGGTGTATGCCATCGAGCTGCTCACCGTTTACCCGAAGGGCTTCTGGTTGCTGGGCGCCATTTTTCTGTGCACCACGGGGGCCGAGGCCCTGTATTCGGACCTGGGCCACTGCGGGCGCAAGAACATTCGGGCGGCCTGGATTTTCGTAAAAACCACGCTGGTGCTCAACTATTTCGGGCAAGCGGCCTGGGCCATGGGCCACGCCGGCCAGGTACTGACCGACGACCAGAACCCGTTTTTCCTCATCGCGCCCAAGTGGGGCATCGTGCCGCTCATCATCCTGGCCACGGCGGCCACCATCATTGCCTCCCAAGCCCTGATTTCGGGCTCTTACACGCTGGTTTCGGAGGCCGTGAGCCTGAACTTCTGGCCCAAGGTGCGCATCCTGTTCCCCACCGACCAGCGCGGCCAGATTTACGTGCCCAGCATCAACTGGCTGCTGTGGTTTGGCTGCGTGTGCGTGCAGCTGTGGTTCAAAACCAGCAGCAACATGGAAGCGGCCTACGGCTTCTCCATCACGGTAGCCATGCTGATGACCAGCATCTTGCTCTCGCAATACCTGCGCGGCGTGCGGCACTGGGCCCTGGCGGCCGTGCTGCTGATTATGGCCGTATTTCTTACCGTCGAGCTGTCGTTCCTCATCGCCAACATCACCAAGCTGCTGAACCGGCTGGGCATTCTGGTCTTCGAATGGGGCCTGATTCTGAGCATGTGGATAGGCTACAAGGGCCGCCAAATCAAGAACCGCTACCTCGACCTCACCTCGCTGCCCGAGAGCCTGCCCATTTTGCAGGAGCTGAGCCAGGACGAGACCGTGAACAAGTACGCGTCGAACCTCGTGTACCTCACGCGCAGCAAAAACGCGCAGCAGATTGAGGCCAAAATCATGTACTCCATCCTGCGCAAGCGCCCCAAGCGCGCCGACCGCTACTGGTTCATCAACATCAGCCTGCTCAACGAGCCCTTCACCACCCAGTACGCCGTGGAAACGCTGGTGCCCGACGTGGCCTACAAAATCAACTTCAAGCTGGGCTTCCGGGTGCAGCCGCGCATCAACATCCTGTTTCGGCGCGTGCTGGAGGAAATGGGCGCCAAGGGCGAAATCGACATCACCTCGCGCTACGCCACGCTCAAAAACCACAAGCTGCCCGGCGATTTCCGCTTCGTGGTGCTCGACAAAATCCTGAGCTACGACAACCAGCTCACGTTCATGGAGCGCTTCATCCTGCGCGGCTACCTCTGGATTAACACCTTGTCCATCACCGACCAGCAGGCGTTCGGCCTCGACACCAGCGACGTGGTGGTCGAAAAAGTGCCGCTCACCATTCAGCCCTACCGCCAACTCGACCTCATGCGCATCCCGCCCGAGGCCCAGTCGGACCCCGTGCCCGCCAGCGCCGTGCAGGCCGAGGAGCTGCTGAGCAAGGTGTAATCTTGACTAAAAGCGAAAATAAAAACTCCCCTCCTTACCAAGGAGGGGAGTTTTCGCGCAGCGAAAACGGGGGTGGTTGAGCCGTTGAACGACGCAGGAACGATGTGCAAACGAAAGGTACGCGCATCGTTCCTTCATCGCGCAACGCCCTAACCACCCCAATTTTGCCTGCGGCAAAATATCCCCTCCTTGCCAAGGAGGGGAGTTGGTCGTTCACTTTTGCGCTTCCGCATGTCTGCTTCCGCATCTCTTTCCCGCGCCTCCGCGGCCGGCACGCTCATCGCCCTGGGCATCGTGTACGGCGACATCGGCACCTCGCCGCTCTACAC
>CAXTCS010000141.1:0-11019 GCA_964242365.1 uncultured Hymenobacter sp.
TCGGGCCCGTTTTCTAAACTCTTTCATCTAGTATTGGCCCTTTTTAGGGTAATCAGGCTATTTTATTTTATTTTATTTGCCAAAACCCCATGTCGCAATAAAGGGGGTTGTTTCCTTTTTTCGTGACCAAGAAAGCCAGCACCTTTGTACCATGGAAATTTACAAGCATTTTTTCATAGTGATGTCACAAATTGCGCATTTTTTAGTTAGCAGCAGAAATTCCTAGTGAGAATTTCTGCTGCTTCACAAATATTTTTTTTCTTATCATAAATTTATTCAATTTAAACTAAATTAAGTATTAGTCGCATTTACCCCAATTGTTTCCTTTTACTGGCTCTGGGTAGCACCTAGTTTTGTGTCGTTCAAATCATTAGACACATCATTCACCCAACGCCATGTTCCAGCTTTTCGCCATCGCCCTGTTCCAAATAGCTAGCCTGGCTAGCCCATCAAACGCTGCACAGCACCAGCAAAGCAATGCGCTGGGCGGCGGTGGCGGCTGGGGCAACGACGTGGCCTCTTTAGGTGGCGGTGGCGGTTGGGGCAACGACGTTGCTGCGCTGGGTGGCGGTGGCGGTTGGGGCAACGATATTGCCTCTTTGGGCGGCGGCGGTGGCTGGGGCAACGATATTGCTGCCTTAGGTGGAGGCGGTGGTTGGGGCAACGACGTAGCCGCGCTTGGCGGTGGCGGCGGTTGGGGTAATGACGTAGCCGCGCTTGGCGGTGGCGGCGGTTGGGGCAACGATGTTGCTGCTTTGGGTGGCGGTGGTGGCTGGGGTAATGACGTAACGGCTTAAAAAGCGGCAGTATTTAGTACCTATATTGCCGCCTTCTACACACCGTAGCATGGTTGTTATTTAGGTATCGCGTGAAGCAAGCTTTCTCGGTTAGAATTCTGCTTTATGCTGCAATCGTCCTGTTCCTGTACAGTTGCAGCTCCGAACGCAGGCACGCCGAATCCATCCGAATACGATGGGCGCACGACCCCGAAACGCTAGACCCCATCCAGCTGCCCAATCAGGCCGCTATCGATGCCAACAACTTACTGAACGTCAGCCTGCTTCAGCCTGACATTTCAAAGCGCGAATACGTGCCCGCGTTAGCCGAAGCCCTGCCGTCCGTCCAGCTAATCGGCGACTCCCTGACCAAGCTCAGCTACGCGATAAGGCCCGCCGCCACCTGGGACAATGGCCGGCCGGTAACAGCCAGCGACGTCGAGTTCACGCTAAAGCTGATGTTTTGTCCGGGCATACCCAACGAATTGGCCCGGAATCAATACGGTTTTATCCGCGCCGTGCTCGCGGATTCCGCGGCTCCGCGGGGTTTTACGTTCGTCTGCCAAGGGCAGTCGTTGGAGTACGCCCAGGCTTCGGGCGAGTTTTTCATTCTGCCCGAAGCAGCGCTTGACCCGCGTGGCCAACTCCGTCACTACACGCTGGCCGATTTGCAGCGCCGCCCCCCCAACGCGCCCACCGACCCGGTACTTCGGGCCATAGCCCGGCGCTACCGGGCACTCGACTTTGGCCGCACGCCCAGCCAGCTGCCCGGATGCGGGCCCTACCAGCTCGTGCAATGGGAGAAAGACCGGTACCTGCGTTTTCGCCGCAAGCCGCATTGGTGGGGCGACAAGCTACGGCCGGTGCCGCTTGTGCTTCAGGCCCGCGCCCGGCAGCTCGACTACGTCATCATTCCCAACACGGCAACGGCAACCCTGGCCCTGCAACGCGGCGATGTCGACGTGTACCCGCAAATGCCGGCCCGCGACTTTGCCCGGCTACGGGCCTCTCCCACCGCTAGGGCAGCATTAAGTTTTTATGCTACGCCGTCTTACGACGTGGTGACGGCGGGCTTCAATACCCGCCGGCCCGCGCTGGCCGATGCGCTAACCCGTCGGGCCCTGAGCCGCTGCTTCGACGCGGCGAGTCTGTTGCGGGCCACGCAGCTGGGCGCGGGGCAGCGCACCGTGGGCATCATCAGCCCCAACGACCGCACCAACTACAACGACAGCCTCACGCCGGTGCCTTTTGCTCCCCACGAGGCCGCCGCGCTGCTGCGCCAGGCCGGCTGGCAGCAGGCCGCACCCGGAACCGGCTGGTTTCGAAGCAGTCCCCGCGGAACGCGCCAGCAGCTACGGCTCGCGGTGCGCTACCGCGCCGATGAGTTACTATTTGCCACCGTGGCCTTGCAGTTTCAGGCCGCCGCGGCGGGGCTGGGCATACCGGTTGCGCTCCAGCCCACCGAATCGGGTGCTTTCACGATGGCCCTGCAAGCCGGCGACTTCGACCTATACGTGCGCGTGCTGAAAGGCAACCCGTTCCTGTTCAATTTCACGCCCGTGCTTCATACGCTGGGCGTGGGCGCCGGCAACTTCACCGGCTTCAGCCAGCCCGCCAGCGACCAGCTCATCGAAGCCATCGGGGCCGCCACCAGCGCAGCGCAGCGCGCCCGGCTGCTGCGCCAGTTTCAGGCTTTGATGCAGCAGGAAGCGCCTTTGGTGCCGCTGTTCTTCTTGCCCAACCGCATCGCGGCCGACCGCCACCTGACCGGCTTGCACGCCAGCAGCCTCAAACCCGGCTACGCGGCAATGGCCATCGAGCGCACCCCAAACCTCAACCCCGCCCCTTAGCCCATGGGCCGTCTGATACTCTGGCGCCTGGCCCGAACGATGCTGGCCGTGTGGGCGCTGGCGTCGGTGGTTTTTCTGTTAACCCGCCACGACCTGGGCGCCGCCGCGCAGCTGGTATTGCCCGATGCTTCCGACCTGCGCGTTGGCCGCGCCAGTGCCACGCCGGCCGGGCAGTCGGCGGCACGATTGGCCGTACAGCAGCGCCTGGGCCTCGATTTGCCGCTTTTTTACGTAAGCCGAAACCCCGACCCGCGCCTCGGCCGGGGGCAATGGCGCTGGAATGGCCGGCTCAATCAATACCATCGGTGGGCGAGCGGGCTGCTGCGCGGCGATTTGGGCACTTCTTTCCGCACCGGCCAGGCCGTGGCCGCGCGGCTGCGCTACGCCCTGGGTTTCACCCTGCCCCTCACCGGCACGGCCGCCGTGCTGGCCGTGCTGGCCGCGCTGGGGCTGGCCCAACGCCTGGCCGCCGAGCCGTGGTGGCAGCGGCCCGTGCGAGCGGCACTGGCGGCGCTGCACGCGCTGCCCTTGTTCGTGGTCGCGCTAGCATTGTTATTAGTCTTCGCCAACCCGGACGTATTTGCCTGGTTTCCGGCCTATGGGCTCGACCAGGCACTGGACGCCGATGCAAGTACCGGCAGCCGCATCGCCACCTATCTTTTGCACCTGGTGCTGCCGATAGCGGCGCTTACGCTCACGGCGCTGCCGGGCCTCACGCTGCAACTTGATGCCGCCCTCACGCACGAGCTGCGCGCCGGGTACGCCACCACCGCAAGGGCCAAAGGCCTGGCCGGGGGTGCAGTCATTCGGCACCATGCCCTGCGCAATGCCTTGCTGCCTACCCTCACCCAACTCACCGAATTATTGCCGGCGCTGGTGGCCGGAGCCGTGGTGGTCGAAGTCGTATTTGCCCTGCCCGGCATGGGGCGTTTGCTGGCCGAAGCCGCCGCGGCCCGCGATTACCCAATGCTGGTTGGCGGCGTGCTGCTGACGGGTGCCGCCCGCCTGGTGGCCCTGCTGCTGGCCGACTTGCTTTACTTCTGGGCCGACCCCCGCATCCGTTGGCAGTCCTAGCCCTCGCCTCCGCTCCCTGGCCGCGCAAACTGGCGCTTTTGTGGCTGAGCTTCGTGCTGCTGGTCGCAGCGCTGGCCGCCGCGCTGCCGCTGCCCTACCCACCCGGCGCGCCCGATTTGGCGCACGTGGCCCAGCCGCCCTTCGGCCCCGGCCAGCACTGGCTAGGCACCGACCCGCAGGGCCGCGACGTGTTGAGCGTGCTGGTGTTTGGGGCGCGCACCGCAGTGCTGCTTACTTTGCCCGCTGCCGTTTTATCGGCCTTTTTGGGGGCCATTGCGGGTGGCGGCGCCGGTTTTTGGGGAAATAACGCCCGCCTGGCCGTGCCGTATTGGCTGGTGCTGGCGGGCGGCGGGTGGTGGCTGCTGGCACTGCCCTGGCCCCCGCTGGGGCTGGCAGTGGCGGCCTTCGGCGTGGCCCTTTCCCTGGTAGTCAGGCTACGCAAACGCGCCCTACCCACCTGGCCAGTGCCGCTCAACGCGGTGGTAATGGGCACGGCCACGGCCCTCGACACCATTCCGCGCCTGGTGCTGGCGGTTGCGATAGCCGCCGGCACGGGCATGACCACGCCTGGGCTGCTGGCTTTGCTCACGCTCACCTCGTGGCCCTACCCGGCCCGGCTGGTTCGCGCCCAAATGCTGCGGGTACGCGCCTTGCCCTTCGTCGAAGCCGCGCGGGCCGCCGGCTTGCCGGCCCGCCGCGTTTGGCTGCGCCACGCCCTGCCCCACGCCCTGCACCCGTTGCGCACGGCCCTCCCGCTCAGCCTGGCGGGCCTGCTCGGCTTAGAAAGTACCCTGTCGTTTTTAGGCATTGGCCTGCCGCCGGAGGTAGCCAGCTGGGGGCGCCTGCTGGCCACCGTTCGGGACGAGCCCGGAGTGTGGTGGGCTTTCCTTTTCCCGGCTTTTTGCTTGATAATGACCGTATTAAGCCTCAACGCCCTGGCCCGGCCCCAGCATGCTTCTGGCTAGTTGCCTCAACCATTCGCGGCGAACAGCAGGCCAGGGGCTAGCCAAAAACATCTGCTGTCCCTCACAGCTCCAATGTCGCAAAGCGCTTTTTTTTTGCAAGCAGTGGATAAGTCTATCTGCCAACAAAATTTTCGCAAACGTTTGTGCATCAATAGCATATTGGAGAAGTAGAAAAAATCTGAACATAAATTAATTGCTTTTTCAATAATTAATTGTTCTTTTCTAATTAGAAGTTGCGATTTATAATGTCTCAACTAGGCCCATTGTTTCCTTTTTTTGGGTGTAATGCGCCTGTAACATTGTATTGCTTTTAGGACGACCCTATTCGCCTGCTCCCAATTCTTACCCTTCAACCTTCTACCCGCAATGTTATGTACCTACTTATTTACCCCTCTTTAAGCGCCCCGCGCTACTCAAAAACCGCCAAGCGGCCAGCGCGCCCCGTTGCCACGAACATCGATTTTGTCACCCCCGATGGCCTGGTGGTGCCGCGCGCCTTGGGCGAAGCCGCATTGCTGAGCCGCACCGCCGTGTTGGTGGGAGGCCTGTTGGTGGGCGTTTGGCCTCAATCCTGAAAATCCCTCTTTCCCTTCCCGTTTCTTATTCTACGACGTTTCCAGCGCTGCTAATTTTTCAGTTTACACCCTAATTC
Source organism: uncultured Hymenobacter sp. (assembly GCA_964242365.1). GTDB lineage: Bacteria > Bacteroidota > Bacteroidia > Cytophagales > Hymenobacteraceae > Hymenobacter. Next base: position 5,318 of record CAXTCS010000141.1, read on the forward strand.
GTCCTGTCTGGCTTCACAGTCTACCCCGGCCCTATTTCTACTACTCACCGGCTACCCCTGCTGAGTTTAACCCGCCGTCTACCCCGGCGGGTTTTTTTTGGCCTTTAGCCAGCGGCCGCTTCGCTTTGGGCGCCGACCAACGCAATGCCTTCGGCGAAGGTGTGGGGGCGGTAGCTGAGGTCGCGCCGGGCCTTGTCGATAATGAAGCCGGTGCGGGCCGGCCGCCGGGCCGGCTGCGAAAACGTACTGCCGTCGGCCTTCTCAATCAGCGCTTTATCGAGCCCAAAATGGTCGGCCACGCGCAGGGCCATGGCGTAGGGCGTGAGCAGCTCGTCGCTGCTGATGTTGTAAATGCCTTGCGCGGCCTGCCGGGCCAGCAGCCAGCAGCCCTGGGCCAGGTCTTCGGCCAAGGTGGGCGTGCGCCACTGGTCGTCAACAACTTTGATGATTTTGCCGGCCCGCAGCGAGTCGCGCACCCAGAGCACGATGTTGGTCCGGCCGTATTCATGGGCCACGCCGTACACCAGCACGGTGCGCGCGATGGCCCAACGGACGGCGCTGGCCTGCACCAGCCGTTCGGCGGCCAGCTTGCTTTCGCCGTAAAAATTGACAGGGCCCGGAATAGCCCCTTCCAGCAAGGGCCCTTCTTCGCCGCTGAAAATAAAATCGGTGCTCACGTGGGTGAGGTGGATGTTTTGCTCGGCGCAGGCGTTCACCAGGTTTTCTACGGCCGTCACGTTTTGCAGCCAGCACGCCTCGTGGTTAAGCTCGCACTCGTCCACGTTGGTCATGGCCGCGGTGTGAATGAGGTGGGTGGGGCGCTCGGCGGCCAGCACCTGTCTTACCTGGGCAGCGTCGGTCACATCGAGCGCGACGAACGGCAAGTCGGGGTAGAGACCGGCCAGCTTGTTAGCTCCGCGCGAAGTGGCCACGATTTCCACCCCGGCCTGCTGGCGGAGCAGGGCAACGAGCTTTTGGCCCAGCAGGCCGTTGGAACCAGTAAGGAGAACTTTCATTTAGTAGCTGTCAATTAATAAGTTGGCCGTAAGCAATTGGCATTTATCAAGCCACGCTTAACAGCACATGGAAAGCCGGAATGCGTTATCAGCAAATCGGTAACTGCTCGTTCCTACCGGTTCACGGATATGTATAGCCGTAGAGCTTGGTGATTTTTTTTCGCTTCAGCTTTTCCACTTTCATGGTCATTTTGAGGTCGGCGGTGGGGCGGTCGCTGCCGTCGCGGGGCAGCTTGGCAATTTTGTCGATAACGTCCAACCCCTGAATTACCTGGCCAAAAACAGTGTACTGGCCGTCGAGAAAATGGGTTCCGTCGTGGTTTTCGACCAGGTAAAACTGCGTGATGCTGCTGGCCCGCTGGGGGTTGTCGAAGTCGCCTTTTCGGGCCGCGGCCAGGGCGCCATAGTTGTGGAGGTGGCCGGCGGCAAACTCGGCCGGAATGGTTCCTTCGCTGGGCTGGCCAAGGCCGTCGTTGCTCGGGTCGGCGTCTTTGGAGTTGGAATCGCCGCCCTGAATCATGAAATTCGGAATGATGCGGTGGAACGTGGTGCCGTCGTAAGCGCCGCTTTTGGCCTTTTGCAGGAAGTTGGCCTTGTGCAGGGGCGTGTCGTCGAACAAAACCAGGCGAATGACGCCCTGCGTCGTGGTGAGGGTCACGACTTCGTCCTTGCTGCTTTTTTTGGTGGGCGGACCGGGTTTGTGGGCGGCAAAAGCGGGACCGGCCAGCCACAGCAGGGCCAGCAGCGCCCACCCAAGGCAGGAAATAGGGGACTTCATCTGGAGGGTAAAGAGTGAAACGGGAATGCGCCGCAAAACTACGCGGATTCGTTTGCCGGGCCCAAACCGTTGGGCCGCAACGCGGTGGGCCGTTAGCCCCGGTGCTCGCGGATGCTCGCCAGGATTTCGCGGCCGCCGCGGGCCAGCACCGAATCGGCCACGGACACGCCCAGCGCGTGGGCCTCGGCCGCCGATGCGACGGTTTGAATTTCTTCCACGTATTCTTCGCCGCTCAGGCTGATGAGGCCGCCGTGCAGGCGCAAACCGTTGCCTTCCACCGTGGCCAGCGCGAAGGACGGAATGCTGCACCCGCCTTCCATTGTGTGCAAAAAGGCCCGCTCGGCCAGCAGGCAGGTGTGGGTGGCGGGGTGGTCGAGGGCGGTTTTTAGGCGGGTTTTCAGGTCGTCGCTGAGCGCGGCGGCGCACTCGATGGCGATGCTGCCCTGGCCGGTGGCGGGCACAAACTGGTGGGCCGGCAGCGTGTAGCGCACCAGGTGCTCATAGCCCATGCGGTGCACGCCGGCGTAGGCCAGCACCAGCGCGTCGAACTCGCCTTCTTCGAGCTTGCGCAGGCGGGTTTGGAGGTTGCCGCGGGCTTCGGCGGTGGTGGCGTTGGGGTAGAAGCGGCGCAGCTGGGCCTTGCGGCGGGTGCTGCTGGTGCCGAGCACCACGCCGGGCTTGCCAAGCGAGAAATGCTCGTTATAGCTCACTACCACGTCGTTCACCTGCTCGCGCTCCAGAAAAGCCAGCAATTCCAGCTCGCGCGGAATGCTGCTTTGCACGTCTTTGGCCGAGTGCACGGCCAGGTGGGTTTCGCCCCGCAACAAGCTCAGCTCCAGCTCTTCAGTGAAAACGCCTTTGGAGCCAATTTTGGCCAGCGAACGGTCTTGCACCGCGTCGCCGGTGGTTTGCATGGGCACGATTTCGGTGGCAAAACCGGCTTTGTGCAGCAGGCTGGCCACGTGTTCGGTTTGCCAGAGGGCAAGGCGGCTGGCGCGCGTGGCCAGGCGAATGGGAGAAGTCATTTGACAAGTATCATTTAATCACTGCTGTTACGCAGTTGCTGCGGAAGCTGGCGGTTTTGTTGCTGGTTTCTGGTGGCCGGTGGCTGGTTTTCCGCTGGTAATTAACTAGAAACGAGCAACCAGAAACCCCTTGCCACGGCCAGCGGCGCGAAGGCCCTGCGTAACCGCAGTTAATCAGTTAACAACCCTGCGGCGCTAGCCCTGGGCCTGGCGCAGCTGCCCGCCCAGCCGCAGCGAGCTGTCGACAAACACCATTTTGGCGTTGGCGTTGCGCTCGATGTGGTAGTGGGCGTCGGTCAGCTCTTTGGTCAACAGCTCGGCGTTGCGCGGCGTCACCAGCTTGGAGAATTTGGTCACAAAATCCTGCTCAGCGGCCGGCAGGTGCGGGATAAATTGGGGGTCGATGCCAAACAGCAGCACCTTGCGCAGCAGCCCCAGGGAGTAGCTCAGCAGCTCCTTCTGGTTTTCGCGGCCCAGCTTTTGGAAGTCTTCGCTTTGCTTGAGGATTTCGGCGGCTTTCTGGCTGTAGGCCTGCCGCATCCATTTCACAAAAAACTCGAAGTAGTCGTGGTCGGCGTTGGCGTCGCGGCTGGCCAGGGCGGCGCCCAGGCTGCCGTCGGCCAGCTGCGCCACCTGGCGGGCTTTGGCCTCGGGCACCTGGTAGTGGCCGTGCAGGTAAGCGGTGATGTCGTCCTCCGAAAACGGGCGCACCACCACCGGCTGCACCCGGCTGATGATGGTGGGCAGCAGCTGCTCGGGCGCGTGACTCACCAGCAAAAAGATGGTGGCGGGCGGCGGCTCCTCCAGCAGCTTCAGCACGGCGTTGGCGGCGGCGGGGTGCATCAGCTCGGGCAGCCAGAGGATAACGATTTTGAACCGCGCCTCAAACGCCTTCAGGCTCACCAGCTTCAGAATCTGCACGGCCTCGTCTTTGGAGATGTTGCCCTGCTTGTTTTCGGCCCCGATGTGCTGCATCCAATCGTTGAGGCCCTGGTAGGGATTTTCGAGCACGAAGCTGCGCCACTCGGCCATGAATTTGCTGCTCACCGCGTCCTTGGCCACCGTTTTGGTGGTGGTCACGGGGACGATGAAATTCAAATCGGGGTGGGCCAGCTTGGCGGTTTTGGTGCAGGCCGGGCAATGGCCGCAGCTGTCGTCGGCATCGGCGGCGCGGGCCTCGCAATTCAGAAACTGAGCGTAGGCCAAGGCTAGTGCCAGCGCCGCGCCGCCCTCCTGGCCCCGAAACAATTGGGCGTGCGCCACGTGCTGCCGCTGCACCGACTGGCGTAGCAGCTGCTTCACGGCAGCTTGGTTGGGAATGTCGTTGAAAAGCACCTCGGTTGGTTGTCGCTAAAAGTTTATCTCGCACAGAGTCCTCGGAGTTAAAAGAGTTTTAGCCCTCTGTGCAACTCTGTGAACTCTGTGCGAGTCAGTTTTCACGTAAGCTACTTCCCCTTGTCCCAGATTCTATCCTCAGCCGTGGCCTCGAATACTTTCTTCATAATTTCCTGCTCCACCTCATCATAAGGCAAGTTGCGCCGGGCCATCACCCGCTCAGCTACCTCGTTCACCTTATCCAGCTTGAAGGTTTCGAAGCCCGCCGCGCCGCCCCAGCTGAAGCTCGGGATGAACGTGCGCGGGAAGCCGGCCCCAAAAATATTGGCTCCCACGCCCACCACCGTGCCGGTGTTGAACATGGTGTTGATGCCGCATTTGCTGTGGTCGCCCATCATCAGCCCGCAGAAGGTTTGGCCGGTATCGACGAAGCGGCGGGCGGCGTGGCTCCAGATTTTGACGGGCGCGTAGTTGTTTTTGAGGTTGCTCGTGTTGGTGTCGGCCCCCAGGTTGCACCACTCGCCGACCACGGAATTGCCCAGATAGCCGTCGTGACCTTTGTTAGAATAGCCCAGCAAAACGCTGTTGCCCACCTCGCCGCCCACTTTCGAGAACGGCCCCACGGTGTTGTCGCCGCGCATTTTGGCCCCGGCGTTGATGTGCGAACCCTCGCACAAGGCCAGCGGCCCCTTGACGATGGCGCCTTCGTGCACCTGCGAGTTTTTGCCGAGGTAAATCGGGCCGTCCTCGGCATTGAGAATCGCGGCGCGAATCTTTACCCCTTCCTCAATGAAGACGTTTTCGGCCCCGTACACAACGGTGTGCGCGTCGTTCACCGGCTCCGAAACGCGGCCCTTGGTGAGCAGGACGAAGTCGCGGCGGATTTCGACGCCGTTGCGCAGAAACAGCTGCCACGGCCGGTCGATGACCGTGACGGGCTCCGCAACCTGGATTTCCTCCCGCAACCCGTCCTGCACCAGCTCGGCAATCTGCGTGGCATCGGCCAGATGGGCCGCCACCAGCATTTCGTCGCAATACAAGCCCTGGCCCGGCTGCAAGGCCCGCACCTGCCGCACCAGCACCTCGTCGGGGCACACGGCGCCGTTGATGACCAAAGCAGCCCCCGTCACCACCCCATCGGCACACACGGGGAATTTGGCCTGCAAATACGGCTGCGTGAGGTAGCCCACGGTGGGCGCCGCCAAATGCCGTTGCCACTTTTCGGCCAGCGTGAGGATGCCGCAGCGCAGCGCCGCCACGGGCCGCGTAAAGGTAAAAGGCAGCAAATGCGGCCGAATGGCCGGGTCATCAAAAAGCAGGATGTGCATCTACTTAGTTGTCAGTTGGTAGTTGGTATTTGTCAGGTTCGGCACCCACCTTGGCGCTGGCAGCACCGGCGGCAAAGTTCGGGAATCGTCAAAAGAAAAGCTCCCGGCAGCTGGGCTACCGGGAGCTTTCGGCTGCTTCGCCATCAGCCTAACAACTGACAACGAGCAACTGACAACTAAAAAAGCTATTCCTTGTTGGCGCTGGCCTGCTCTTTCTTGG
>CAXTCS010000142.1:0-10957 GCA_964242365.1 uncultured Hymenobacter sp.
CGCGCAGCCACATGGCGTCGATGTCGCCGGTGATGACGTAGGTATCGGGCCGGCCGGCGCGGGTGGTGTGGGTCACGGTGGTGTCGAGCGTGCTCGGAAAGCAGTTTTCGAACAGCCAGCCCAACTCCGGGTCCTTCACTTTCTTCTTAAACTCGGCAATGGCCGCCTCCACCGCGCGGCTGCGAAACCGCCGCTTCCCGGCCGCCGGCCGCACCACCGGGAAGGCGGGGGCCGCATTGGCGAAGGCAGGTTGATTAAGCAACAAGCTGCTGGTCAGGAACGTGAGGCCCTGGGCAAAATCTCGGCGGTTCATGCAGGTTGGTTTGTATAAAGTTGTTGCACCGTTCAACCCCACCCCCGGCCCCTCCCCGGTGGGGAGGGGTGCGTTCAGCGATTCAATAACGGCAGGTACTGGCACCCCTCCCCACCGGGGAGGGGCCGGGGGTGGGGCTACCTACTTCGCCTTCGAAAACGAATACGGCGCGTCCCCGGCTTTCGTGCCCCGGCTCTTGTTGGGCACGGCGCTCATGTCGAAGTCCAGGGTCGCGCCCTGCATCAGCTCGGGGTAGCTAAGCCAGTTTTTGTCGTAAGGCTTGCCGTTGAGGGTCAGCCCGTTCACGTACCGGTTCTGGGCCGAGTTGTTGGGCGCGTTCAGCACGATGTCTTTGCCCGAAGGCAGGTGCAGGGTGGCTTTGGGGAAGAGCGGGGCCCCGAGCACGTACTGGTCGGTGGCGGGGCACACGGGGTAGAAGCCCAGGGCCGAAAACACGTACCAGGCCGAGGTCTGGCCGTTGTCCTCGTCGCCGCAGTAGCCGTCGGGCGTGGGCAGGTAGAGGCGGTTCATCACCTCGCGGGCCCAGTACTGGGCTTTCCAGGGCTGGCCGGCGTAGTTGTAGAGGTAAATCATGTGCTGGATGGGCTGGTTGCCGTGGGCGTACTGGCCCATGTTGGCAATCTGCATCTCGCGGATTTCGTGTATCACCGAGCCGTAGTACGAGGCGTCGAACGTCGGCGGCAACGCAAACACCGTGTCCAGCTTGGCCACGAATTGCTGCTTGCCGCCCATCAAATCCACCAGCCCCTGCACGTCGTGAAACACCGACCAGGTGTAGTGCCAGGCGTTGCCTTCGGTGAAAGCGTCGCCCCACTTAAACGGATTGAACGGCTTCTGGAACGTGCCGTCCTGGTTGCGGCCCCGCATCAGCCCGGTTTCTTTGTCGAACAGGTTGCGGTAGTTCTGGCTGCGCCGGGCGTAGAGGTCGATTTCCTTTTTGGGCCGTTTCAGGGACTTCGCCAATTGGTAAATCGCGAAGTCGTCGTAGGCGTATTCCAGGGTGCGGGCCGCGTTTTCATCGATTTTGACGTCGTAGGGCACGTAGCCCAGCTTGTTGTAGTACTGCACGCCGGTGCGGCCCACCGCGTCGAGCGGCCCGGCGTTGTTGGCCCCGTGCAGCAGGGCTTCGTACAGTGCCTTCATGTCCTGCCCGCGGATGCCTTTGAGGTAGGCGTCGGCCACCACGGCGGCCGAGTTGTTGCCCACCATCACGTTGCGCAGGCCGGGGCTGGCCCACTCCGGCAGCCAGCCGCCCTCCTTGTAGTCGTTGACCAGGCCCTGCTGAATCTCGGCGTTCACGTCCGGATACAGCAGGTTCAGAAACGGAAACAGGGCCCGAAAGGTGTCCCAAAATCCGGTGTCGGTGTATAGGTAGCCCGGCAGCGTTTTCCCGTTGAAAGGGCTGTAATGCACCGCTTTACCGGCCGCGTCCACTTCGTACAGCTTGCGCGGAAACAGCAGCGCCCGGTACAGGCACGAGTAGAAGGTGCGCCGCTGGTCGTCGGTGCCGCCCGCTACTTCGACGCGGCCCAGGGCCTTGTTCCAGGCCGCGTGGCCCTGCTGCTTCACGGCCTCAAAGTCGTTGCTGCCGATTTCCTGCAAGTTCAATTCCGCCTGCTCGGGGCTGATGAACGACGAGGCCACGCGCGCGTTCACCGGCTCGCCCTTGCGGGTTTTGAAGCCCACCACGGCCCCGGCGTGGTCGGCCTGCGCTTCCAGGGCTCCCGCGTCCAGGGTTTTGTCCTTGTAAATGGCCGTGCTGCTGAAGTCGTGGTCGAACTCCACCACGAAATAGTTTTTGAAAGCCTGCGGCACGCCGCTGCTGTTGCGGGTGGTGTAGCCGATGATTTTGCGCTCCCTGGGCAGCACCTTCGCGTACGAGCCCTTGTTGAGGGCGTCGAGCACGACGTAGGCGCTATCGGTGTGCGGAAAAGTGAAGCGGAAGCGGGCCGCCCGCTCGGTGGGCGCGATTTCCGTCGTCACGTCGTAGTCGGCCAAATACACGCGGTAGTAGTACGGGGTGGCTATTTCGGCCTTGTGCGAGTACCAGCTGGCCCGCGCGTCTTCCTCAAACACGCGCTTGCCGGTGGTGGGCATGAGGGCAAACTGCCCGTAGTCGTTCATCCACGGCGAGGGCTGGTGCGTTTGCTTGAAGCCCCGGATTTTGTCGGCCCCGTACTGGTAGGCCCAGCCGTCGCCCATTTTGCCGGTTTGCGGCAGCCAGAAATTCATGCCCCAAGGCCGGCAAATGGCCGGGTACGTGTTGCCGTTCGACAGGCTGGGCTTCGAGTCGGTGCCAATGAGCGGGTTTACCCACTGCACCGGGTCGGTATTTTGGGTCGTGGCCGGCGCAGCCGTTTGGGCGAAGGCCGGGCAAGCGGACGGCAGCAGGGCCGCGAGGGTGAGGAGGAATTTTGGCATTCAGAAAGTAGGGAGAAAGAGAGAAGCGAAACCGTCACCGGGCCGGTGCGCGGCAATTTATTTTCTGCTGTTACGCAGGGCCTTTACGCCGCTGCCCCTGGCAAGGGGTTTCTGGTTGCTCGTTTCTGGTTGCTGGTTGCTGGTTGCTGGTTAATTACCAGTGAAAAACCAGAAACCAGCAACCAGCCACCAAAGCGCCTGCTCCCGCAGCAACTGCGGAAGCAGCAGTTATTTTTTGGGCCGCCCGCCTACCGGTACGCCAGTTGCACGGCCGGGTGGGCCGCGTAGCTGGCCCACAATTCATCCAGGTTTTTGCCGGTTTTTTGCCTCCATATTGCGGGCGAATACGTGCCGGCCCGGGCGGCCTGGTCCAGCTCGTTGACCAGCGTGCCGCGCACGTTTTTTTCGAGCCAGACCAGGAAACGGGCCGTGATGCGGTAGCTGTTGGTGTAGTTCTGCCCGGCTTTGTAAGCCGGCAGGGTCCAGTTGCCTTTCACATTGTTCACGCCGTACGCATACCGGACATAATCCGCGATGCCTTCGGTGAGCCAGCCCGGGCAGGCGTTTTCGGGGTAGGCCTGCACCACGTGCATCACCTCGTGGGTCACCACGTCGACGTCTTCGGGGTGGTCTTTCAGCCATTTCGGGTTGTAAGTGGCGCGGCCGTTGTCGGTTTCGGCCACGCCAGTGTAAGCCGGGTCGATTACAAACGTGACTTTTTTGCGTGTTTTCGGGTTAAACCGCTGGGCCTCTTTGGGATAGACCGCAAAGAATGCGTCCACCATCTTCCGCTTGGTCGCGGCAGCAAAGGCCGGGTCTTTGGAAATGAAAACCAGCGTGTACCCTTTTTGGGTCAGCGAATCGCGCGCGACAAAGGCGTGCCGGCTTTGTGCCGGGGCCGTAGTGGCCAGGCCCAGGGCCCCGGCGGTGCACAAAGAAATGAAGGCTTTTTTTCTCACAAACGGGGTGAAGCAAAGGTTGGAAAAACGCACAATTTCGTGCTGCTGTGCACCCGGCGCTTGCTTAATACCCCGGGTTTTGCGTCAGCTTGCTATTCCGCCCGATTTCCGCCGACGGAATGGCCCACAACAGGTATTTCTCCTGAAATGGCACCCCCACTTCGGCCTGAAAGCCGACGACGTTCACGAATTTATTATTCACCACGTCGTAGGTCTGGCGGGTGCGTTGGATGTCGAAATAGGCCTTGTTCTCGTAGGCCAACTCGTGGTAGCGCTCCTTCCACACGGCCGTGCGGAAATCGGCCTGGCTCAGGCCGCTGCTCAGCGGCGGTAGCTTCGCACGGGCGCGAATGGCATTGACCTGTGCGTAGGCTTTCGTATCCGCGCTTTTGGCTTCGTTTATGGCCTCGGCGTAAATCAGCATCACCTCCGGCATCCGCAGCAGCGTCCAGTTTTCGTCGCAAATGGCGTCGCCCAAGGCGCTTTCCAGGTGAAAGTATTTGTAAAGCGCGTGCCGCTTGAAGTCAACCGTTTTCGTAGGGTCACTGATGGACGGGTACTTCGAGAAGTAAAATTGCTGCTCCTGAGCGCGCAGGTCGCCGGCTTCGTAGGTGTTGTAAAAGCCTTCGGTCGGAATCAACGCCCCAAATTCGTCGCTGTATTTGCTGATGCCCACGAAGTAAGGTATAATGAGCGGGCTAATGGCATTGGTCGAAATGCCCTTGGCGTATTGGGCCTGCAAAATCAGCTCGCCCTGGTTTTTATCGGCGTTGTTGTGCAAGGAGATGTACTGTCCCGCCCCGGTTTTCGGGTCAACAAACAAGGGGTAGTTGCCGGCATCAATCACTTCGGCGGCCTTGTCGGCCGCTTTTTGGTAGTTGGCCTTCTGCTGCAAGGGAAAGCCGGCGGTGGTGAGGTACACACTCGCCAGCAGCGACTTGGCCGCGCTCTGCGAGATGCGGCCGGTGTGGTCCACGACGGGCAGCCCGGCGGCTTCGGCGGTTTGCAGGTCTTTGATAATCAAGTTGTACACATCGGCCTGGGGCGAGCGGGCCGGGTACAGGTCGGGGCTGGTAGCATCAATGGGAGTCGTGAGCAGGGGCACGTCGCCGTAAAGGCGCACGAGGTGGTAGTAGAGGAATGCCCGCACAAACGAGGCCTCGCCTATCAGCTCGGTTTGGAGGGCGGCGTCGGTAGCGAAATCAATGCCCGGAATGCGCGCCAGGGCCAGGTTGGCCGCCGCGATGCCGTAGTAGGCATTGTTCCAGAACGTGGAGAAGTACGGGTTGGATGCGTCGCTGCGCTGGTTGATGAGCTGGTTGTTGAACTGGCTCTGGCCCAGCGAAGTAGCGTGCTGGGGCAGCAGCTCCAGCCCCACCCAGATGGCTTCCCCGTAGCCGGTGCTGGAGTCCATGATGCGCAGGTTGTCGTAGAGGCCGGTTACGGCCGACTGCGCCTGCTGCGGCGTGGTGAAGTAGGTGCCCTGCGTGAGGTCGGAGCGAATGTCTTCCTTCAAATAATCCTTGCAGCCCGCCGTAGCCAGCAGCAGCCCCGCACTCAGAGCCGCCTGAACGAATAGTTTGGTTTTCAAAAGCATAACAAATACGAATTGAGAGATTAGAAGGAAACGTTGAGGCCGGCCGTGAACGTGCGCGACTTGGGATAGTCGAAAAACTGAATGCCCTGGGCAAACGTGTTGCGCCCGTCGGAGGTGGCGTTGAACGTGGACGTTTCCGGGTCGTAGCCCGTGTATTTGGTGATGAGAAAGAGGTTCTGGGCCGAGATGTACACCCGCAGTCGGCTGAGTTGAATCCTCTTTATCAGGTCGCTGGAGAAGTTGTAGCCCAGGGCCAGGTTGCGGCCCCGAATAAAGGAGGCCTTTTCCACTTTGTAAGAGTCGATGCCGGTGTCGTAGTAAACGAAGGAAGGCCGCACTTGCGCAATCATGGTGTTTTGGTTATCGGGCGTCCAGGCCTCGGTGAGGGCGCGCGTGTAGCTGTTGGCCTGCCCGGTCCGGTCGAGGGCCGAGTGCTCGGTCAGGTTCATGGCGCTGTTGCCGTAGGTAAACTGCACGTCCACGAGCAGGTCTAAGCCCTTGTAGCGGAACGTGTTGCTGAGCGTGCCGAAGCCCGTGGGAACAGTCTTGCCCAGGATTACCCGGTCCTGGTCGTTGATTTGCCCGTCGCCGTTCTGGTCCTTAAACTTGAGGTCGCCGGGCAGGCGGCCGTATTTTTTAGCCTCGTCGGCCTCGGCCGTGCCCCAGGTGCCGAGGCGCTCGCGCCCGAAGAGCGAGCCCACCGGCTCGCCCACACGCAGCACGTTGGTTTCGTTGAGGAAGTTGGGGCCGGGGTAGATGTCGTCGTTGGCATCGCCCAGCGCCAGCACCCGGTTTTTGAGGAAGGAAATATTGAACGTGGTGGCCCAGGTGAAATCGGAACTCTGCACGTTCACGGTATTCAGCGACAGTTCCAGGCCCCGGTTGCGCACCCGGCCAATGTTCTTGGTGATGCTGCCGTAGCCGCTGCTCTGCGGCACCGGGGCATCGAGCAGCAGGCCGGTGGTCGTGCGCTGATAGACGTCGGCCTCGAACGACACCCGGTTTTGCCACAGGCCCAGGTTCAGGCCCGCGTCGAACTGCTTGGCCGCTTCCCAGCGCAAGTCGGGGTTGGCCAGCGAGTTGATGGTGACGCCCGCCGCGCGGGTGCCGTTAAACACGTAGGTATTGGTGCCCAGCAGCGCCTTCGAGAGATAGTTTCTAATATTGGCGTTGGCCGTTTGGCCGTAGCTCGCCCGCAGCTTCAGGTCCGAAATCGTGCTGTTATCATGCAAAAAATCTTCCTGAGAGATGCGCCAGGCCACCGCCGCCGAAGGCAACGACACGTACTGCTTGCTGGTGCCAAAGCGCGAGGCCCCGTCCCAGCGGTTAGTGAGCGTCAGCAGGTAGCGGTCGTTGTAGCTGTAGTTGATGCGCCCGAAAAACGACAGGAACTGGTTGGCTTGGAAGTTGGAGTTGGGAGGCGAGGGGTTGGTACCCACGTTGATGTTGTTGTAGCCGTAGCCGTTATCAATCAACCCGCGGGTTTCGGCGCTTTCGCTCAGGCTTTGGTAGCGGCGGGCATCCACGCCCGCCACTACGTTCAGCGAGTGCTTTTCGGCAAACGTCTTGTTGTAAGTCAGATAGTTTTGCCATTGCAAGCCCCGGCCGTCGAAGGCACTGATGCTGGCGTAGCTCTGGGTGCCGGCGCGCAGCTGAATGAGGTTGCTGGCGTACGACGGGTCGAGCGCGGAGGTGAGGTCGGCCCCAAATACCGTCCGAAAATTCAAGCTCGGCAGGATGGTGAAGCTGGCGTAGGTATTCCCTGAAAACACTTGCCGGCGCGTCAGCTCCAGGTCTTCGCGGGCCAGGGCCACCGGGTTGTCGCCGCTTTCCATATCGGGGTAGTCCTGGCGCTTGGCATACGTGCCATCGAGGTACTGAATGGGCGAGATGGGAATCATCTCAATCAGCATCCGGGGGATGTTGTTGCCGCCCGTGAAGCGGTTGCCCAGGCGGTCCTCGATGTTGGAATAGTTGAGGGTAGCCCCCACTTTCAACCATTTTTTAACCTGGTTGTCGATGACCAGCCGACCGTTGTAGCGCCGCTCGTAGGTATTGAGAATGATGCCGTTGGCGTTGGTGTAGTTCAAAAACAACCCGTAGGTGAGTTGGTCGCTGCCGCCCGAAAACGTCAGGTTGTGGCTCTGCGCGACGCCGGTGTGCGTGGTCGCCTTCTGCCAGTCCGTGTCGTAGAGCGGGTTGAGGTTCTCGTCGAAGAGCCGGTGCGGGTCGTTGGGGTTAGCCAATGCCCGGCGCTTGATTTTGGGGTCTTTGTTGGCGTAGTCGCCGGCGGCCCAGCCGGTGGGGTCAAATTTCTGGATGTTCTGGTAGGCCAGGTCCTCGGTGGCCAAAAACTGCCGGGCGTTGAGCACGTCCTGCTTGCGAACCAGGCGGCTGGCGCTCACGTAGCTGTCGTAGCTCACCGTGCCGCCCTTGCGGCCCCGCTTGGTCGTAATCAGGATAACCCCGGCGCTGCCCTGCGCCCCGTAGATAGCCGTAGCCGAAGCATCTTTTAGCACCTCAATGCTCTCGATGTCGTTGGGATTCAGCACGGTGAGCGGAGTTTGTGAAGCGCTGCCCGTGACACCAGCCGTCCAATACACGCCATCCACTACGTAAAGAGGGTCGTTACTAGCTGTAATAGACGAGTAGCCCCGGATGCGGACGACTGGGGCACCGCCGCCTGGCTGCCCCGAATTCAGGGTCACGTTTACCCCCGCTACCCGGCCTTGCAGCGACTGCGCTACGTTCACCACGGGGCGCTCCGTTATCTCGCTGGCCTTCACGCTGCCCACGGCCCCGGTGAGGTCCGAGCGCCGCTGCGTGCCGTAGCCCACCACCACCACCTCGTTGAGGGCCTGGTTGTCGACCGCCAGCTGCACCGTGAGGGTGGTGCGGCCGGCCAGCGCAATTTCCTGGGCCACGTAGCCAACCGACGAAATGACCAGGGTTTCGTTGCCGGTGGGCACCGTCAGCGCAAAGCTGCCGTCGGCGCCGGCACTGGTGCCGAGGCCATCCGCGCCTTTCACCAGGATGGTCGCGCCGGGCAGCGCCTCGCCTTTTTCATCGGTTACGCGGCCCTTCACCGTCGCGTCGGGGCGGCGGGCGGGCGCGAGGGCCGCCGCAGCGCCGTGAGCTGCCGCCGGCACCGTGGGTAGGGCTGCCGCGCCCAGCGCGAGCAGCGAAATACCGCACAAGTTTCTGAGTAATAAAGAAGCATGCATAGGTAAGAAAGGAGAAAGTGGAAAGAAAAAAATCGGCGGGGCAACGAACCGAAAGACTGATGGCAAGACCGAGGGCAGCAGGACGAACCGAAAAGGGCCACTGCTTAAACCTTTTAGCAATTGTGATGAATAAGTGCTGCTGTACTTGGTGAAAGACGAACCGATAACGGGAGCTGAAGCACCCAAAAGACGGGGATGCTGCGACGGAAAGGCGAGAAGACAACCGAGAAACCTGCAAAAAAGAGGGTTGGGCGCAACATCAACGCAGAAGCCGGGCGCTGATGCTGGCCGCTCTCTCAAGTGAGGCAAGGCCGGGCTACCCAGGCGACAACGCGTTACTTCGGGGATTGTGGGCGAAAATATCTGTAATTAATTTTATTTTACCAAACAATTGTTGAAATATGCTAAAATGTTTTAGCATATTTGTTTGAGCCGTATGAGCTGCATTGGACGGGAGGTGCCGGCTGGCCCCGGCAACGATGCCCTTTTGAGGCAATGACATGATTGTTAAGCTCCTCCGTACCGGTTTATTCTTCCATTCCATTTTTTAAACGCGTATGACTGCACTCTTCACCCGCCGGCGGCTGGCGGCCGCACGGTGGCTGCTCGGCGGCCTGCTGGCCGCGGGGCCCGCCGCCCAGGCCCAGTCGCTCACCTCCTACGTCGACCCGATGATTGGCACCGGCGGCCACGGCCACGTGTTTCTCGGGGCCAACGTGCCGTTTGGCGCGGTGCAGCTCGGCCCGCAAAACATCTTTAAAGGCTGGGACTGGTGCTCGGGCTACCACTACTCGGACAGCCTGATGACGGGCTTCTCGCACACCCACCTCAGCGGCACCGGGGCTTCCGACCTGGGCGATGTGCTCATCATGCCCTACACCGGACCGGTCGAAACCGACAAAGGCCGGCAGCAGGCCCCGCACCTGGGCTACCTCTCGCGCTACGCGCACCAGCGCGAAACCGCCCGGCCGGGCTACTACGCCGTGACGCTGGACGACTACGGCATCCGGGCGGAGCTGACCAGCACCGCCCGGGTCGGGATGCACCGCTACACGTTTCCGGCCGGGGGCAGCAAGCCGGCGCACGTCATCATCGACCTTGAAGAAGGCATCGACAACAAGGCCACCGATACGTATATCGAGCAAATTGACCCGCAAACGTTCGTGGGCTACCGTTTTTCCAAAGGCTGGGCCCCCGACCGGCGCGTGTATTTCGCCATCAAGGCGTCGGTGCCGGTGCCCCGGTTTGCCGTGTACGACGAGGCGAAGCAGCTGGCGGGCCAAAAGGGCCAGGGCCAGGCCATTAAGGGCGTGCTCACGTTTGCCAGGGCCCCGGCCACGCTGGAACTGAAAGTTGGCCTCTCGCCGGTGAGCTCACAAAATGCACTGGCCAACATCCAGGCCGAAATACCGGGCTGGGACTTTGCCCAGGTGCAGAAGGCGGCCACTGCGCAGTGGAACCGGGAGCTGGGCAAGGTGACCATCGAAACCGCCGACCCGGTGACCCGGCGCATCTTCTACACCGCGCTCTACCACGCCTGGTTTGCGCCGGCCTTGTTCAACGACGCCAACGGCGACTACCGCGGCACCGACAAGCAGGTGTACCCCAAGGCGCCCTTCGCCAACTACACCACCTTCTCGCTCTGGGACACTTATCGAACCGAACACTCGCTTTTTACGCTGGCCCAGCCCGAGCGGGTGGGCGACATGATGCAGTCGATGCTGGCCATCGGCCGGCAGCAGGGCAAGCTGCCCATCTGGCACCTGATGAGCAGCGAAACCAACTGCATGGTGGGCTACAGCGCCGTGCCGGTTTTGGCCGAAGCCTACCTCAAGGGCACGCCCGGCCTCGACGGCACCGAGGTGCTGGCCCAAATGAAAGCCGCCAGCACCCGCGACGACCAGGGCGTGGAATACCTCAAGACAATGGGCTTCATTCCGGCCGACAAGGAAAACGAATCGGTGGCCAAGGCCATGGAATACGCCATCGACGACTGGAGCATCGCGCAGGTGGCCAAAAAGCTGGGCCAGCAGCAAGACTACCAGACGTATAGCGCGCGGGCCCTGTACTACAAGAAGTACTTCGACCCGCGCACGCGCTTCATGCGCGGGCTAACGACGGACGGAAAATTCCAGTTGCCGTTCGACCCCATCCAGTCCATTCATCGCCAGAACAACTACACCGAAGGCAACGCCTGGCAGTATACCTGGCTGGTGCCGCACGACGTGCCGGGCCTCATCGGCTTGTTTGGCGGCGACGCGGCGTTTGTGCAAAAGCTCGACAGCTTGTTTATCGTCAAGGGCAGCCTGGGCGAAAGCGCCTCGCCCGACATTTCGGGCCTGATTGGCATGTACGCCCACGGCAACGAGCCCAGCCACGCCACCACCTACCTGTATGCCTACGCCGGCCAGCAGTGGAAAAC
>CAXTCS010000143.1:0-10903 GCA_964242365.1 uncultured Hymenobacter sp.
TAGACGAAATTGACAAGGTGAGCAGCGATTTCCGCGGCGACCCCAGCTCGGCCCTGCTCGAAGTGCTGGACCCCGAGCAAAACGCCACCTTCACCGACAACTACCTGGAGGTGGAGTACGACCTGAGCAAGGTGCTGTTCATCGCCACGGCCAACTCGCTCGACACCATCCAGCCCGCCCTGCGCGACCGGATGGAAATCATCGACCTGACCGGCTACACCCAAGAGGAAAAGGTGCAGATTGCTAAGAAACACCTCTGGCCCAAGCAGTTGCGCGAGCACGGCCTGGGCCCCCAGGAAGTAAAAATCACTGATGGGGCCCTGCACCGCGTGGCCGACGACTACACCCGCGAGAGCGGCGTGCGCGGCCTCGAGCGCAAGCTGGCCGCCGTGACGCGCAACCTGGCCCGCCGCAAGGCCGGCAAGGAGCCGCTGCCCGCCACGATGGAGCCGGCCGAAATCCGCAAAATCCTCGGCTCGGCCATTTTCGACCGCGACCAGTACCAGGACAACGACACGGCCGGCGTGGTCACGGGCCTGGCCTGGACGTCGGTGGGCGGCGACATTCTCTTCGTCGAAAGCCTGCTGAGCCGGGGCCGGGGCAAGCTCACGCTCAGTGGCCAGCTCGGCGACGTGATGAAGGAATCGGCCATTACGGCGCTGTCGTACCTGCGCAGCCGGGCCGACGAAATCGGCATCGATTACCGCTTGTTTGAGCAGTACGACCTGCACATTCACTTCCCCGAAGGCGCGGTGCCCAAAGACGGCCCCAGCGCGGGCATCGCCATTTTCACCAGCATGGCCTCGGCCTTCACCCAGCGCCGGGTGCGCCCGCGCCTGGCCATGACCGGCGAAATCACGCTGCGCGGCAAGGTGCTGCCCGTGGGCGGCATCAAGGAAAAGCTGCTGGCCGCCCGCCGCGCCGGCATGACGGACATCATCCTCTGCCCCAAAAACCGCAAGGACATCGAGGAAATTCAGGAGGATTATCTCAAAGGCCTCACCATTCACTACGCCGACCGGGTCGACGACGTGCTGCGCGTGGCCCTGCTCGACGAGCTGGTGCCGAGGCCCCAAAAGCTGCCCGTGCGCGACGAGCCCGTGCCCGCCCCCGGCCCCAGCGTCGAAGTGCAGTAGCGCCGTCGGTTGGCCGTTGGCTCCCACTTCAGGGCCGTCCGCCCGGTCGTCGGGAAGCCCCAAGCTACTTCGAAGGCAGCAATTGGTGCTCACGAAGCAGCAGTTGCTGCCTGTGCGGTGGCGGTTGCGGCCCCGGCGGTGGCAACGGCTACTTTCACGCCAGCAATTGGTCCTCACGAAGCAGTAGTTGGTGCTCACAAAGCAGCAGTTCGTGCCGCCGGGGCCGCAACTGCCGCCGCCGTAGTAGTTGCGGCCCCGGAAACACTTTCGGGGCGGGCTGATGCGTTGATGGCCGCAGGAGGGTCCCATTCCGCCGTATCTTAGCCACATGAAGCAATTTTCCGCCCGCCGGATTGCCGGTTTTTGCCTTTTTGTTTGCCTTGTTATTGGAGGGATGGGGGTGCGGCCCGCCGCGGCGCAGCAAATTGGCGGGCGCACCGTGTTTCCGTTTCTGGACCTGCCGCCCAGCGCGCAGCTGGCGGCCCTGGGCGGCATGAGCGTATCGGCCCGCAACGACGACCCGACCCTGCTGTTTGGCAACCCGGCCCTGCTCAACGCCGACATGGACGGCCGCCTGGCCCTGAGCTACGTGGCCTACGTGGCGGCCATCAAGCAGAGCACCGCCGCCTACGTCTTCAATACGAAGAAGGCCGGGCGCTTCGGCGTGGCCGTCACCTACCTCAACTACGGCGACTTTGAGAGCTACGACCCGGCCGGCAACAGCCTGGGCACGTTTGGCGTGAACGAGTACACGGTGGGCGTGTCCGACGCTTACACCAAGGGCAAATTCACGGTGGGCGTCACCACCAAGCTGGCCGTGTCGAGCATCGACGGCAGCCGCTCGGTGGCCGGCGTGGGCGATGCCGGCGTGGTGTACAAGCACCCCACGGCGGATTTTACGGCAGGCCTGGCCGTGAAAAACGCGGGCTTCCAGTTTTCGCCCTACCCCGGCACCGAGCGCGGCCCTCTGCCGCTTGACGTGCAGCTTGGCGCCACCGTGAAGCCCGAGCACATGCCGCTGCGCTTGTCGCTCACCGCGCACCACCTCCAGCAGTGGGACATTCAGTACCTCGACCCCAACCAGCGCGGCCAGCTCGACGCCAATAACGTGGAAAAGAAGCCCACCAGGAGCTTTGGCGACAACCTGGCCCGCCACTTCACCGCCAGCGCCGCCCTCGTGCTAAGCAAAAACCTGAACCTGCGCGCGGGCTACAACCACCTCCAGCGCCGCGAGCTGCGGCTGGAAAACACGAGCGGCAGCGCCGGCCTCAGCTTTGGGATTATGCTAAAAATCAGCAGCTTTCAGCTTGATTACACGCACGCCACGCTGCAAGCAGCGGGTTCGAGCGAGTACTTCACGCTGGCCCGCAACCTCGATTCATTATTTAAGAAGAAGGAGTAGCACTCCTACCCAGCACGTCATGCAGCGCGCAGCGAAGCATCTTGTCCGCAATAAGTAACTCAATCGATAGAATTAGTGGCGGCGGGCAAGATGCTTCGCTGCGCTCTGCATGACGTTCTTTCTCCCTGCTTCCCATTATTGTCCATGCTCAACCAAGATTTCCTGACCCCGGCCCAAATCGTGGCCGAACTCGATAAGTACATCATCGGCCAGCACGAGGCCAAGCGCCACGTGGCCATTGCCTTGCGCAACCGCTGGCGCCGCCTGCACGCCCCGGCCGAGATGCAGGCCGAAATCGTGCCCAACAACATCCTCATGATTGGGGCCACCGGCGTGGGCAAAACCGAAATTGCCCGCCGCCTGGCCCACCTCGCCGACGCGCCCTTCGTCAAGGTCGAGGCCACCAAGTTCACCGAAGTGGGCTACGTGGGCCGCGACGTGGAAAGCATGGTGCGCGACCTGGCCGAGCAGTCGTTCAACCGCGTGAAGGCCCGCCGCCAGGAAGCCGTGAAAGCCCAGGCCGCCGATGCCGTGGAAGAATTGATTCTGGATGCTCTGATTCCGGCCATGCCCCGGCCGGCCGGGGCCAAGCCCAGCGTGGGCTTCCCCAGCAGCGGGGGAGGGGACGACGGGCCGCAATCCGACGCCGAGCTGAACGAGCGCACCCGCGAGCGGTTCCGCCAAAAAATCAAAAACGGCGAGCTCGAAGACCGCCGCATCGAAATTCAGGTGGCGCAGGCCGGCCCCAGCGTGGGCATCATGGGCGCCCCTCCCGGCATGGACGAAAGCACGCTTTCGGGCTTGCAAGACATGCTGGGCAACATGATGCCCAAGAAAACCCGCAAGCGCAAAGTCACCGTGGCCGAGGCCCGCAAGCTCCTGCTCGACGAGGAAGCCGCCAAACTCATCGACCTGGACGAAGTGAAGGACGAAGCCGTCCGCCAGGCCGAAAACGCCGGCATCATCTTCATCGACGAAATCGACAAGGTGGCCAGCAGCGGCGGCAAAAACGGCGGTGGCGGCCCCGACGTGAGCCGCCAGGGCGTGCAGCGCGACCTGCTGCCCATTGTCGAAGGCTCGGCCGTGAACACCAAGTACGGCATCGTCAACACCGACCACATCCTGTTCATCGCCGCCGGCGCCTTCCACGTCAGCAAGCCTTCCGACCTCATTCCCGAGCTGCAAGGCCGTTTCCCCATCCGCGTCGAGCTGCAAAGCCTCACCAAGGAAGACTTTTATCACATCCTCAAGGAGCCCAAAAACGCCCTCACCAAGCAATACGAGGCCCTGCTTCAAGCCGAAGAAGTCGCCCTCACCTTCGACGATGCCGCC
This sequence comes from uncultured Hymenobacter sp., assembly GCA_964242365.1. Lineage (GTDB taxonomy): Bacteria > Bacteroidota > Bacteroidia > Cytophagales > Hymenobacteraceae > Hymenobacter. The sequence goes on from CAXTCS010000143.1 coordinate 3,871, forward strand.
TTGGAACGCCTGGCCGAAATCGCTTCCGAAGTCAACGCCGAAGTCGAAAACATCGGCGCCCGCCGCCTGCACACCGTCATGAGCCGCCTGCTGAACGACATCCTCTACGACGTCCCCGACAAGATTGGCCCCAGCGCCCGCATCCTCATCACCGCCGCGCTGGTAGACGAGCGGCTAGCCGGCATGGTCAAAAACCGGGACTTGAGCCAGTATATTTTGTAGGAGGGTTCTCGGAAGGTAAACGAGTAATAATGAAGCTCGGGTTATTTTAAAAATTGACTTGCTGAAATTTTGTCCCGCACTCTGGGTCTATACGATTAAACTGTCTCACTCAAAGTGAGTTGGCTGCAACCACGGGCCTGTTCGGCGGGCTGAAGGCAGGAGAATTGACATCTTTACTTCATAGTCAGCCCACCTCACGATGGGACTATACAATTGGTGGTTTTAAGTAGTCAGCCAAAAGTAATAGTGTATTGGCTGCCGACGCGGGCGAGCACGTGGTCGACGCGCTGCTGCAGGGTGCGGTCGCAGACGTAGTCGGCGGGCGTGAGCCAGTAGTACTTGCAGCGGTGCCAGAGCAACTCGATTTTGTTGAGCTCGGGGCTGTAGGCGGGCAAAAAGCACAAGCGCACGCCTTTTTCTGCCCATTCCGCCCGCCGTTCTTGCACGAGGCGGGCGCGGTGGATGCTGGCGTTATCGGGCACGAGCACGGTGGGTCCACGCGGCTCCTGCGCCACGAACTCGTCCACGGCGGCGGCAAAGGCTTCCGCGTTCCAGGCCCCGGCCAGGGCGTAGGCGCTCAGCGGCTGGCCCGGCGCGCCGGGCTGCCAGAAGCCCAGCACCGACTGCCCGCCGGCTCCGCGCTCGGCCGGCAGGGGCACGGGCGGCGCCCCGCGCACCTGCCAGGCACAAGGTACGGGGGCCTGGCGTGCGAAGCGGCATTCGTCCACGTACACCACGGCCACTTCACCGCGCCTTTCGGCCGCGTGTAAGGCGCGTAAGTGCGTGTGCATGGCGGCGAAGGCCTCGGGGTCACGCCGGGCTTTGAGGCTGCGCCGGCAGCGCTTCCGGGCATAGCCTAGCTTCCGCGCCAGGCGCCGCAGCGGGCGCTGCGACACGCGCAGGCCGCACTCGTCGGCCAGGCGCGGCACGAAGCGGCGCAACCGCTGGGTCGCCTCGCCCAGCCAGGTGGCTACTTTTTTTGGGCCGCCTCGGGCAGTTTGGGCGGACGGCCCGTACGCTGGCCCTCGGCCAGCCCCACCAGGCCCAGGCGCTACCAGCGCGAAAGCCAGCGGCTGACGGCGTTGCGGTGGACGCCGAAGGCAACGACCAACTGGTCGATACATAGGCCCCGGTGGTGGGCCAACACGGCTTGCGCCCGCCGCCGCATCCGCGGGTGCGGGCCGCGCAAAGCGCACGCCTCCAATGTCTCGATTTCAGGCGCGTTCAGCGCCAGCGGAGTTAACATACCCCAAAGTAAGAGCCAAATAACTTTGCATCACTACTTTTGGCCCACTACTTAATTGGAGGCGCCGCACACGGACGTAAAAAAAGGGCTGCCATACTTGGCAGCCCTTTTTAATTGTTGATTGTGAGTAAGTTAAAACTTATCCCAGAATACCTTAGTGGTTACCTTGTCTCCTCCTGCTCCAAGTCCTGAAGCAGCAGCAGAATAACTGCCACCGTTAACATTCTGTTCTACAACCGGATAATTAAGCCGTACCGGAATGTCAGAGAGGGCACTAATTGCCTTCGTAAGTTGAGGGGCATCCAATCGCCGATATTCCCGGAAAGAATCAAAGGGCTGATTGTAAAGCGCAATCCATTCTTGATTGCCAATTTTTTGTTTATTCGTCGCACCTATTGCCGTTGGGAACGCGACATCTGGCTGTGCCAGATATGCTGTGGCATCAGCGCTAGTGCCTCCCCATTCTGTAATAGATGCTGTAACGCCAGCATCGTAATGCGAAGCAGCAGTGCCACCAACAGTCATGCCACGGTCAGCTGCATCAGCAAGCAGAAACTCTACCTCTGAATAAGAAAATAAAACGCTCGGCAAGGTTGGGTCTTCAAGTTTCGTGCCTGGTGCTGAATACTGGTCGTAAGCATTAGCCGCACCGTAAGGTGCTCCTTTATACGTACCGTCGGCGGTCGGTTTGAAATAAACGCTGAGTCTAGGGTCTTTGAGACTGTTTAACCGGTCTACGAAGGGAGTAGACCCAACAAAGTCAGCACGGCCACTTAGCACCAAATCCTCCCACAGGGGATTAGAGTTAGGATTGGTAGCAAAAGTTACGTCAATAACATCAGCATTGGATGCTAAAACACCGCTTGTAACCGCAGATTCTGCCAAGGCTTTGGCTTTTGCAGCATCATCATCAGCGATGGTCATTGCCATACGTAATTTCAGTGAGTTGGCAAATTTCAGCCACAGAGCCATTTTGCCGCCGTTGACCAGGTCCGCCGTACCCAAGCCAGCAGAAGTTGTTGTCATACTGCCGATAGCAGCGTCCAAACGAGTGAATAGGGCGTTATAAATGTCTTTGCCCTTATCGTATTTTGGTTGTGGCTTGGTCGGGTCTAGTGCTTCCGTATACGGCACATCACCAAATGTATCTACCAAAGATGCCCAAGCATATACACTAAGAACCTCGCCGCAAGCTAGTTGGTTAGCCTTTACCTTTGGATCTAAAATGCTCACATCAGCCGTGATGAGGCGATTGGCTTCTTTCAAGTCAACCAGTACATCGCGGTAAAGACGCTGCCAAATCGCAAAATTGATAGCCCGAGTATTGATGTCGTACCGGCTCTCTTGCGGGTAAGTGGTAGCCGACCAGTACTGCACATAATAACGGAAAGGGCCTTCGTTGGTATTTGCCGATACCGTCGTACGGGCAAGACTACGCTCAGCACTTGAAATAAGTGTTGCACCGGGCACAACAGAGGCGCTCTTAGGGTCAACATTGTAATCCTTCAGTGAATCAACACATGAAGTAACGGCAACCAGCGCCGGTAGTAAAAGAAAAAGAGACTTTCTCATTTTGAATATCTGAGAATAAGTGAATTAGAAGGAAAGGCGAATATTAGCGCCCAAAGTGCGCGTTGTGGGATAAGCCCCCGACGAATAGCCTTGACCAAGGTTACCGGAGCTGAGTGCCTCTTCTGGGTCAGCAAAAGGAAGGTTCTTGTGAATCAGCCAGAGGTTACGACCTACTATGGAGAAGTCAATTCCACGAAGGGAAAGTTTCGAAACCATTGACTGTGGGAGAGAATATGTCAAGGCCACTTCACGGAGCTTAACAAAGCTCGCATCATAGACGAAAGCAGCAGCTGGGTTGTGCGTAGTACCAAAAGCAGTTGCACCGTCTACCGCGCCGTCGATGCCTAAACCGTTAGTAGGAACACGTACCGTGTTGGCAACACCAGTTTCCGTAACACCAGGCAGAATAACTCCACCGCCATCAGCCAAGTCATTACGCTTGGGCTTGCCCAAGTCGTTCAGCCCAGCTGTTTCGGGCGACTGACCTGTATCCAAACCGTAGGCCCGGTCAAGCGAGAATACCGAACCACCATTTTTAACGTCAATCAGGAAATACAGTGAGATGCCCTTATATGCAATGGTATTGGAAATACCACCACGCCAGTTGGGGGTAGGGTTGCCAATTACTTCGTTGGAAGTCGCGCTTTGGAGGTAATAGCCATCGGCGCCAACTACGCGCTGCCCATCCCGGTAGATAAAGTTGCGACCCCGCAAACTGCCGAAAGCTTGTCCTACAGTAGCATTCGATGTCACACCACCTTGGTAGCTAGCCAACTGAATGTTGTCTACGCCTTGGTAAAGTGAACTAACGCGGTTAGCGTTTTTGGTCCAGTTGGCATTAACGGTCCAAGAAAATGATTCTGTTTTGATTGGCGTCACAAAGGCGCTTACTTCAAGGCCTCGGTTCCGAACATCACCCGAGTTGACAAAACGGAAATTGTAACCCGTTGCTACCGATATGTTTACCGGAATAATCTGGTCAACTGTGTTGGTCTGATAAGCAGTTACGTCAAAACCAACGCGGTTCTGCAAAAACGAGGCTTCCAAGCCAATTTCTGTGCTTTTGGTACGCTCAGGCTTCAGGTCAGCATTGTTTTTTGTGCCAGGAAGAGAGAAGAGCGTAGCATTAGCTGAACCAACAGGAAAAGCTGTGGGCTTATCGTACGCATCGTACAGACTCAAAAAAGGAGCCCCGTTACCAACTTGAGCGTAATTACCACGAATTTTGCCGTAGGACAACCAAGGTGCTTGTTCTTTTAACATCTCCGAGAATACGAAGCCCAAAGCTGCTGACGGATAGTAGTAGGTATTCGAGCTTTTGGGCAAAGTGCTGGACCTGTCACGACGGGTTGTGACGTCTAGAAACACCATGTTGCGGTATCCAAGGGTAGCGCTTGCAAAAATACCGTCTACTCCCCGGCGTAGCTCCTGTTCAACTGGGGCAATAATAGGGTTTTTCGAGTTGGATAGAGCGTAGAAATCAGGTACGACCAATCCACCGTTGGTGGTGGCCCGGATGGAGCTAATTGCTTCGCGCCGAATATTGACACCAATAAGGCCCGTCAAGTTGAATGACTCGGAAAGATTCTTGTTGAAATTCCCTAGTAGGTCGTAGTTGTATTCGCGCGAGGTGCGATTGAAACGTGTATAGGCGGAAGTGCCCACGTTGCCAACAGCAATGCGCTCTTCCTGTATCTCGTCGTAAGAGTCAGCCGTTACGCGGCCCAAGACGCTAAACCAGTCCGTTACTTTATAATTCAGTGCTGCATTACCAAAATAACGGTTCCGCTGGTCGTTTTCAAAGCTCTTATAACGGGCAAAATAAGGGTTGTTCCAATAGATAGGAACTGGGTTTGTTGGGCTACGTGGGTTCCAAGAAGCATTCAGATGATTACGCTCGTAAGAATCTTTTTGCTCTTTGATGTCCACGTTGGTCTGCCACCACTGACGGAAGTTGGTCATCAAGTTCAAGCCATCTCCGCCACTGTAGCCAGTACCGTAACGGCCAAGGCCATCGATACGAGAGTAGTTGATGGCTCCGCTTGCTGTGAGCTTTGAACTCAGGTTGTAAGAGGCAGCAAAATTCAGCGTGTTCTTGGTAATTTTGCTATTGGGAAGGATGCCTTTATCGTAGTTGTTGATGTAACCAACTTTGAAGTAGCCATTATCATTTCCGCCATCAAGTGCGACACTATTGATAGTGGAAATAGCATCCTGAAAGAACGTGGTGGGGTCATTGGAAGCTGCTACCCAAGGAGTTGCTTTGCCAAAATTGGGGTTGCCTGGGTCAAAGGCATTCCACTGATAAACCGGCAAATTGGGGTCAAAACGCCCACCCAAGGAAGCATCTTCGGTCAAAGGTGTCACCAGTTGTTTATCCGGGCCTGCGCCAGGAATGACACGATAAAAGAAATACCCAGTGGGGTCTTCATACCCTGGGCCATAGCCAGCGCCATACTCTTTTTGATGAGTGATGAAAGTCGACTTATCAAAGCGACCAACCGTAGCGCCAGTGTTTATGGTTACGCCCAATCCTTTTTGGGAGCGGCCTTTTTTAGTGGTGATAAGAATCACCCCGTTTGCAGCCCGCTCACCATACAAAGCCGTTGCTGCAGCGCCCTTCAGTATAGTGGTCGAAGCAATATCGTCCGGATTAATATCCGCAGCAGCATTACCGTAGTCATAACCACCACGACCAGTAGTCTGGTTAGCTGTATTTGTGTTAGCGTTGCTGATCGGAACGCCATCGACTACAAATAGTGCTTGGTTGTTACCAGTAATGGATTTAGTGCCTCGAATAACTACGTTGGACGAACCTCCAAGCGTGTTGTTCTGCTGGATGCTAAGACCGGCAACTTTGCCAGATAAGCCATTGATAAAATTAGGGTTACGAGCTTTGGTGATATCGTTCCCCTCTACCTGCGTGGCTGAATAGGCCAGCGAGTTACGGGTACGCTCTACACCAAGAGCGGTAACCACTACTTCATTCAATTGCTTGGAGTCCGTAGCCAATGACACATCAATGTTATTGGAGCCACCAATCGCTTGCTCCTGGGAGGCATAACCAATAAAGCTAAACACCAGCGTAGTGGTGCTGCTGGGCACGGTCAAAGAGAAACCACCTTCAGCATTGGTACTCGTGCCTACTGTGGTACCTTTTGCCAGTACTGTTACGCCGGGCAAGCCTTGGTTAGTAGACCTGTCGGTTACTTTTCCAGAAAGCGTGCGGTCCTGCGCTTGGGCCTGCTGCAACAGGGCCATAACAAGCGCAAAAACTAACAATAATATTTTTTTCATGTGTTCAAATTTTTGGTGAGTGATGGGAAAAGATGATGAATGATGAGAAAAGAAAAAGGGTGAAGTTTGGATGATGCCAGCAAGTATAGCACAAAAAAAGTGTTAAATGATTAAACGAGATTGCACGTAGCAATCTCCCATATGCGAGTAGACTATTGGAAAAGGTTAGTCAAAGACATCTATAATGCCCCTGCTGCAATTGATTTCGCGTTTTACTTTAAGGTAAAGATATAACATTTGCGGTTCACAATAAAATATTGTTAGCAACTGCAACTCAACTCAGCTCCGCATCAAAAAACCCTTGATAAACTCATCCAGGTCACCATCCAGCACGTTTTGCACGTCGGTGCGCTCGATGCCGGTGCGGAGGTCTTTGATGAGCTTGTAGGGGTGGAGCACGTAGTTGCGAATCTGGGAGCCAAAATCGATTCGTTTTTTGGTAGCTTCCACTTTGTCGCGCTCGGCGTGGCGCTTGTCCATTTCAATCTGGTAGAGGCGCGATTTGAGCATGCGCAGGGCGTGCTCCTTGTTCATGAGCTGGCTGCGCTCAATCTGGACGGCGATGATGATGCCGGAGGGCGCGTGGGTGAGGCGCACGGCGGTTTCCACCTTGTTCACGTTCTGGCCGCCCGCGCCGCCGGCCCGGAAGGTGTCCCAGGAAATGTCGGCGGGGTTGATTTCGATGGTGATGGTGTC
>CAXTCS010000144.1:0-10888 GCA_964242365.1 uncultured Hymenobacter sp.
TGGCCGGGTCCAGGATGTAGCGGATGTTGCCCTGCACCAGCCGGGTGGTGTCGTTTATCAGCTTGGCGTACTCGCCGTTGTTGAAATTATTGGTCGAGAGGATGTTGATAAACGTGTTGAAGCCCTCGTCCATCCAGGGGTATTTCCGCTCGTTCGAGCCCACAATCATCGGGAACCAGTTGTGGCCAAATTCGTGGTCGGCCACGCCCCAGAGTTCGGCTTTGCGCGCCTTCGCCCCACAAAACACGATGCCCGGATACTCCATGCCGCCCACCGTGCCGGCCACGTTGGTCGCCACCGGGTAGCTGAATTCGTACCACTGCTTCGAGTTGTATTCGATGCTCTTCTTCACGTATTCCGTCGAGCGGTTCCAGGCCGTGTCCTGCGCCGCCTCGGTCGGGTACAGCGACTGGGCCAGCGACTTGCGCCCGCTGGGCAGGTTCATCTTGGCCGCGTCCCACACGAAGGCGGCCGAGGCGGCCCAGGCCACGTCGCGCGCCCGCTGGCAGCGAAAATGCCAGGTGAGGCGGCCGTTTTTGCCGGCGGGGCGCGAGCTGGCCTGCGTCACTTCGTCGGGCGTGCGCACCAGCACGGTTTGGTCCGAGCCGGCGGCTTTGGCCAGGCGCTGCTGCTGAGCATTGGTGAGGACTTCGGCGGGGTTCACGAGCTCGCCCGAGCCGCCCACCAGGTAGTTGGCCGGCACGTTCAGGGTGTAGTCGAAGTTGCCGTATTCGAGGTAAAACTCGGCCGTGAGGTAGGGCAGCGTGTTCCAGCCTTCCACGTCGTCGTACACGGCCATGCGCGGGTACCACTGCGCCACTTCGAAGATTTCGCCGTTCTTGGTTTTGAGGCGACCGAGGCGGTCGGAGCCGTACTCCGGAATATTGAAGCCGTAGCCGATGTGGATGAGGAGCTTGTCGCCGTTGGGCTTCAGCGCCTCGGGCAGCACGATTTGCAGGCGCGTATCGGTCACGCGGTAGTCGGCTTTCAGCTTCTTGCCGTGCAGCTCGATGGTGACCGTTTGCAGCGAGTCGCCGCCCCGAAAGCCGCGGGCGTTGTTGCCGAAGCGCCCGCCGGCCACGGGCGTGATGGCCCCGCCGCGCGAGTCGTTGCGGTACAGGTTCTGGTCGACTTGCAGCCACACGAAGGGCAGGCGGTCGGGCGAGTTGTTGGTGTAGGTGATGTCGACGGTGGCACTCACGCGGGCCGTTTTCTCGTCGAGGCGGGCGTCGATGCGGTAGTCGGCCGCGTTTTGCCAGTACGCCGCCCCCGGCTGGCCGCCGGCCGTGCGCGTGGGCGTGCTCAGCTGCTCGATAAACAAGGGGCTGAACAGCGTGCGCGCATCATAAGCCGGGCCGGTGTTGATGGTTTGGGCCACGGCCGGGCCGGCCGCCAGCAGCGCCGCGCCCAGCAGCAGGCCGGGCAGGAAAGGTAATTTCATGCGAAGATTTTGGGAGGAGAATAAGGATTTTTCTCCGCCAAAGGTAACGGCGAGACCCCATCCGTCCGCCTCTCACGCCAGCCGCTGGCGCACCAGGGCCATCAGCCCGTTCAGGTCGGCCGCGTCCATCTGCCCGGCCCCAATGAAGGGCACCAAATCCCCGCTTTCCGCCACGGCAAAGGCCGCCGGCAGCGGGTAGTCGCGCACAAACTCGTCGCGGTGCTGAAAGGCCACCGGCAGCGGCAGATTTTTGATAAACTGCTGCCACGCGGGCCGCACCGAAGTCGCCCCGTAGGTCACGGCGCACAGCAAGCACGGGTGGTTAGAGCGTTTTTCAGGATACGACCCGAAAACTGCGCTAAAAACGGCGGGTAAACCGCGCTAGTTGCGGGCGGTACTGCCGCTGCCCAGCGGCAGGCTGGCCACGCCCACCACGTGGTGCGAGGCGGTTTCCTGCACCAGCACCACGGCCCGCAAGTGGTCGGTTTGCCAGCTTGGGTTGAGGGTGAGCGGGGCGCTGCCGGCAAACGTGCCGTTGGCGGCCACCGGCCCGAGGCTGCGCAGCGTGCGCACCACGGCGGCGTGGCGCAGCAGCCGGCCCGAGTTTTCGCCCCGGCCTACCTGCGACGAGAGGCCGGTTTCGGTGAGGGCCAGTTCGACGGTGGCGGCTTTGGTGCCGGCGGGCAGGTTGTCGACCCGCACTTGCAGGGTGCCGTCGGCGGCGCGGGCCAGGGTCACGGTGGCGCGGGGCGCCAGGGCGGCTTTGGCCACGGTTTGGGCCAGGGTGTTTTTCTGGCTGCCCACGAATTCGTAGCGGCCGTTCACGACGGCCTGCGGGGTGTAGCTGCCTTCGCCAAAGCCCTCGGCGTACCAGCGCTGGCGCTCGGTGAACTGGGCCGACGAGAACGGGTCTTTCCAGCCCAGGCGGTTCCAGTAGTCGACGTGCTGGCCGAGGGCAATGACTTCGACGCCGGGCACCGACTGGGCCGTTTCCAGCTCCCGCAGCGCGGCGTCGGCCGAGGGGCAGCTTGAGCAGCCTTCGGAAGTAAACAGCTCCACCACCACCGGCACGGCGCTGGCGACGTGCGGCGCCACGGGCGCGGAAGCCGCCAGCGTGGGCATCGGGGGCGTGGGCACGGGGCGGGAGCTCATGAGGGCGGCGCTTCCGGCGGCGGTCAAAATCGGCATCAAAACCAAAGCAATGCGTTTCATTTTGGTTAGCGTTTAAGTGAAAACAACAGTATTTCGGGGGGCTGGACGCGGCTTCTGAGTCGTCCTTACAGCGCTTGCTCCGAAAAAAACGAAATGGCCGCAGGCCGGCACAAAGCACCTCGCCAGCAGTTCAAAGAAGCTGGTTATCAGCGCACCAGGGGTTGCAGCGGCTCAGCAGCGGCCGCTGCCAGCCGCTGCCGGCGCTGGTCGCGGCGCACCACCCACACGACCACAAACAGCGAGACATACGGCAGGCCGCAACCGATAAAAAACCAGCGCCAGAAAGCACGGCCGTGGCTGTACGCGTAGTACCCCGTCATGATGGGCATGAAAAACAACGGCCCCAGGGTGACGGTAAGCAGCTCAATCATTCAGTCGAAGGGGGTTTATTCGCGCCAAGTGCCAACGCTCGGCAGGCGGCGCGGGTTCTGTTTATAGGGCCGATTTCGGGTTCGGACCCGCAAAGATTATTTGCCAGCGGCCCGGCTGCGGCGCTTTGCTTCTTACTCGGGCACCGGGCCGCTGGCCGTGAGCCGGGCGCGGGCCGCGGCCGCGGCTTTGGCCTGACGGGCAATCAGGCCGCTCTGGAACTCGTAGCGCCGGCAGTACGGGCACAGGTGCAGGTGGCACCAGAGCAGGGCGCGGTTTTTCGGCGGCAGGGCCTCGTCGGCGCGGCGCTCGATGAGCAGCGTGGCCTGTTGGCAGTTTATCAGGGGCGAAGGAATGCTCATTTGGCGGGGCCGGAAATCGGTTTTTTCGGGGCAGCAGCGCGGGTGCCGCGTGGCTCGGCGAACGCTAACCCAATGATTAGACGGACCAAACCCCAATTCCTGACAGGTTTTCGCGGCTGGCCGCTCCACCACCAAACCCATCCGGCACGCGGCCCGCCGCCAGCCGGCCGGGCGGCTTTTGCTACTTTTGAGCACGGCCAATCTCAGTGGTCGTTAATCTTACCTCGTGAGGCTATTTCTTATTCTTTTCGGCTTGCTGATTATCGCGGGGCCCGGCTACGCGCTGGCCGGGGCCAGCCCCACCGACAGCTTGCTGACGGAATTGAACCAGGCCCTGGCCCACAAAAAAGAGTACGACGGGCAGCGCCTGAACCGCATCGCGGTGCTCACCGCCGATTTTGCCTCGTCCGAAGCCAACAACAACACGAAGTTCGACCTGGGCCTGCGCATCTACGATGAGTACAAGGCGTTTAAGTACGATTCAGCGTTTGTGTACTGCCAGAAGATAACGCGGCTGGCCGGGCTGCTGCACCAGCCCGAGAAAATTCAGGTGGCCAAGCTCAAGCTGGCGTTCGTGCTGCTCTCGTCGGGCTTGTTCAAGGAAACCTTTGAGACGCTCGCCACCATCGACCCCGGCCACCTGACCGAAGCCGACAAGCAGAGCTTTTACTTCTTGCAGGCCCGCGCCTACAGCGACCTCGGCGATTTCAACCAGGACCAGACCTATCGGCCCGCCTACTACGCCAAAGCCCTGGCCTACGCCGATACGGCCGTGCAGTTTTGCCGGCCCGGCTCCTACGACTACTTATCGGTGCAGGAATTCAGGGCCCAAAAAACCGGCAATCTGGCGGCGGGGGCCGCCGTCTACAACCAGATACGCCGCCTGCCCCACCTCACGCTGCACCAGGTGGCGGTGAGCGCCAGCACCACGGCCTACCTCTACGAGCTAACGGGCCAGTCCGACAAGGCGTTTGAGCTGCTGCTGGTGGCAGCCATTGCCGACGTAAAAACGGCTACCAAGGAAACCACGGCCATCTTCAAGCTCTCGGACTACTGCTACCGGCAGGGCGATTTGAAAAACGCCTACACGTTCATCAAGGCGGCGCGCGAGGAAGCCGCTTTCTACAAAGCCCGGCAGCGGCAGATTGAAATCAGCCACGTTTCCTCCATCATCGAAGGGCAGAAAATCAACATCATCGAGAGCCAGCGCAAATCGCTGAAAACGTACGCCATCATCATGACGCTGCTGGCGGCGGTGGTCATCGGCTTCGCGGTGGTCAGCTTCCGGCAGCTGCGCAAGCTGCGCAAAGCGGGCCGGCTGATTTTTGCCACCAACCGCGAGCTGCGGGAGCGCAACGGCGAGCTCCGCCAGCTCAACATTGGCTTGAACGAAGCCAATAAAATCAAGGAAGAGTACATCGGGTTCTATTTCCACAACAACTCGCAATACATCGACAAAATAGAAACGCTGAAAAAACGCCTGGACAACCTATTGAGCACCAAACAATACGCCGGCGTGCAGAAGCTGGCAGACAGCGTGAACATTAAAAACGAGCGCAACGAGCTGCTCAAGGGCTTCGACACGGTGTTTCTGCGGCTTTTTCCCCATTTTATCGCGCAGTTCAACGCCTTGTTTCAGGAAGAAGAGCGCATCAAACTTCCTGAAGACCAGCTGCTCACCACGGAGTTGCGTATTTTTGCCCTTATCCGGCTGGGCATCGACGACAGCGAGCAAATCAGCCGGATGCTGGGCTACTCCATCAACACGATTTATACCTACAAGACCCGGGTCAAAAACCGTTCTTTCCTGCCCAACGAGGAGTTTGAGGCCCGCGTGCAAGCCATCCAGGCCGTCTGAGAAGCTGGGCCCGATGAGTAGCGGCAGCGGGACAGTACGTGACCGAAAACCGCTGTAAGCCACCTTACGTCTTTCCTAACAGAGCCCCAGCGGGGCGACATATCGGCAGTAAAAACAGCAATGGGAAATACCTGTAGCCCCGCCGGGGCAAAGCTTCCGCCCCAAACGGGCCCGCGTCTTCTTTGCCCGGCGCTTCAGCGCCGGGAGCAAAGTTTCGACATATTTTGGGGGCTTTAGCCCTGGCTGGCGGCCGGAACAATCAGGGCTAAAGCCCCAACCAATACAACTGCCCTGACTCCCGGCGCTCAAGCGCCGGGCAAAGCCCCGGTTGCGTTTTGATGCGGAAGCCCTGCCCCGCTGGGGCTTGCCGGTAAGCGGTAAAATGGATGAGGTAAGTGAACACCCACTCAGCAAGCACCTCTCCGCACGGCGCAACCACTCCACGGGTTTTGCAGCGGCTGCGAAGGCGCTTGTTGCTTCGGGATTGGCAGTTGCGACAATCTGTATTTCTCAATAAAAAGCGGCCGATTTTTTTGATAATTTTCGGGGGCATTATCGCATTTTTTGTTAATAAACATGGTTAAACAAGCTATATCAAGTCAATATTTTAGCACGTATTTAATTTGATAAATTATTATAAATCAACACTATAATCCGAGGGTAGGTTAATACTTTTCATACTGCAGTTTGATAAATTTTACGCAGGTGGGAGTAAGTCTAGTTTTGTCCAACAACGCTCCGCAAACGATTGCTGGCATTCGCCAGAAGTAGGGCAAGCGGTGCTCGGTCTTTGCATCGGCAGTCCCTGCTTGGCGGCGGCCGGTTGCTTGGCGACGGCCATCGGATTTGCCACCACTCACTTTAAAATCCCACCCATGTTACACTTGTTACCTCCACTAGTTACGCCCAGGCTGCTCCGCAACTCTTTGCTGACCGCGGCACTGGGAGGCGCGGCCATCGGCGGCGTTTTTGCTCATCCGGCCGGGCTGGCTTCGCGGCTCGGCACGGCCAGCAGCCCGGTGCATTTGGGCGCTATTTCGGGTCCTGATTTCCGGGACGTGCGGGCCGGCGGCTCCGTTAGCGGGCGGGCCGTGGATGCCAAGGGCGAGGGCATTCCCGGCGTTACGGTTATCGTGGAAGGCACCTCGCTCGGGGTCTCGACCAACGCGGAAGGCGGCTTTTCCATCGACAACGTGCCCGCCGGGCCGCACACGCTGGTGTATTCGTCCATCGGGCTGAATGCCGTGCGCGTGGCGGTGACGGTGGTGGAAGGCCAGGCGACGCAAGTACCCACGACTACGCTGAGCGAGAACATCACGCAGCTGAGTGAGGCCGTGGTGGTGGGCTACGGCACGGCCCGCCGCCAGGACGTGACCGGCGCCGTAACCACCGTGACGACCAAGGACTTTGTGCAGGGCCAAGTGACCTCGCCCGAGCAGCTGGTGCAGGGCAAGGTAGCCGGCGTGCAGATAACCACCGGCGGCGGCGCACCAGGCGAAACCAGCGTGATTCGCATCCGCGGGGGCTCGTCGCTCAATGCCAGCAACGACCCGCTCATCGTCATCGACGGGGTGCCGGTTGACAACCAGGGCATTGCCGGCGCCGGCAACCCGCTCTCGCTGGTCAACCCGCAGGACATCGAAAGCTTTACCGTGCTCAAGGACGCTTCCGCGACGGCCATTTACGGCTCGCGGGCTTCCAACGGCGTCATCCTCATCACCACCAAAAAAGGGGTTGAGGGCGAAAAGATGCGCGTCAACATCAGCTCGCAGGTGTCGCGGGCCCAGAACTACGGCAAGGTGAACGTGCTGGACGGCAACGCTTACCGCACGCTCATGACCCAGGCCATTGCCGACGGCACCGTGCCGGCCAACAACGCCGCCTACCTGGGCACGGCCAACACCGACTGGCAGGATGCCATCTATAAAACGGCCTGGACCACCGACAACAGCGTGAGCCTGACGGGCAGCGCCCGGCACCTGCCCTACCGGATATCGCTGGGCTCCCTCAACCAGGACGGCACCCTGCGCACCGGCAACCTGAAGCGTAATTCGGCTTCCATCGGCCTCTCGCCCAAGCTGTTCGACAACCACCTGCGCATCGACATAAACGTGAAGGGCACCCAGGCCGACTTTCGCTTCGCCGACCAGGGCGCCATTGGCGGCGCGGTGCGCTTCAACCCCACGCAGCCAATTTACAACGACGGCCCCACTGGCGTCAACGGCTACTACGAGTGGCTCAATGGCACCATTCCGAACCCGCTAACCGACCGCAACCCGGTGGCGCTGCTCAACGACAAGCGCGACCGCAGCACGGTGCTGCGCAGCCTTGGCAACGTGCAGTTTGATTACAAGGTGCATTTCCTGCCCGACCTGCACGCCAACCTGAACCTGGGCTACGACGTGTCGCGCAGCAACGGCACCGTTTTCATTCCGGCTACCTCGTCCATCGCCTATTCCACGCAGGGCCAGAACAATTCCTACAACCAGCAGAAAAACAACAAGCTGCTCGAAACCTACCTCAACTACAGCAAGCAGCTTGGCGACCACCACGTGGAGGCGCTGGCGGGCTACTCGTACCAGGATTTCTACACGTATTCGCCCTTCCGGTTCGCCTACAAGGCCGACGGCAGCCGGGTTTCGCCCCTCGACCCGGTGCAGGACCCGTTCAAGACGCAGTACACGCTGCTGTCTTACTACGGGCGGGTGAACTACAACTACAACGACCGGTACCTGCTCACCGGCACGCTGCGGGCCGATGGCTCGTCGCACTTCAGCCCCGAAAACCGCTGGGGCTACTTCCCGGCCGCCTCGGTGGCCTGGCGCATCAACAAGGAAAGCTTCCTGGCCGAATCGCGGGCTATTTCGGACCTGAAGCTGCGCCTGAGCTACGGCACCACGGGCCAGCAGGACATCACCAACGTGGCCGGCGACTACCCCTACCTGGCCAAGTACAGCATCAGCTCGCCGGTCATCAGCCAGATTTTCGGCAAAGACACCATCCGCACCTACAAGCCCGCGGCCTACGACCGCAACCTGAAGTGGGAACAGACGGCCACCTACGACGCGGGCCTCGATTTCGGCTTCTTCGATAACCGCCTGACCGGCGCGGTCGACGTGTACCTGCGCAAAACCAAGGACCTGCTGGCCGTGATTCCGATACCGGCCGGCAGCAACCTTTCCAACACGCTGCTCACCAATATCGGCAGCCTCGAAAACCGGGGCGTGGAGCTGGCCCTGAACTACAACGTGCTGCAAGGCACGGGCCTCAACTGGTCGGTGAATTTCAACGCGACCATGAACCGCGGCAAAATCACCAAGCTCAACCAGGTGAAGGACCCCAACTACCTGGGCACGCCCACGGGCGATATCGGCAACTTTCAGTTTGTGCAGGTGAATGCCGTGGGCCACGCCCCCAATACCTTCTTCCTGTACCAGCAGAAGTACGACGGGAGCAGTGAGCAGTACTACGCAAGCGGCAAGCCGCTGCAAGGGCCGACTTCCAGCGCCAGCCCGGTGCAGTACGTCGACCAGAACGGCGACAAGATTATCAACGAGCGCGACAAGGTGTACGGCAAGAACCCCGCGCCCAAGGCCATTTTGGGCTTCAGCTCCAACCTGAGCTACGGCAAAGCCAGCCTGGCCTTCACGGTGCGCTCCAACATCGGGGGCTACGTGTACAACAGCGTGGTGGCCGGCCAAAACAACTACTACGGCCTGAACACCACCCTGGGCTACTCGGCCAACGTGGTGCCCTACATCTACGCCACCGGCTTCAAAAGCGGGCAGCCGTTCAGCGACATCAACCTGGAGGACGGCTCGTTTGTGCGCCTGCAAAACGTGACGCTGGGCTACGATTTCGGCGCGCTGCTGAAAGCCGGCACCACCCTGCGCCTCACCCTGGCCGGCCAGAACCTGCTGCTGCTCACCCGCTACTCGGGCCTCGACCCCGAACGCGCCACGGGCATCGACAGCAACTTCTACCCCCTGCCCCGCACCGTCACGGCAGGCCTCAACATTGGTTTTTAAGCCAGTTGTCCGTTGCTCGTTGCCAGTTGTCAGGCAACTGACCAGGCAATGCGAGCCAACGACACAAGACTAACAACTGACAACGAACAACGGACAACGGACAACCAACTATCATGAAATCCCACCCCTTTCTGCGCCGCGGCAGCCTCGCGCTGACCCTCGCTGCTTCGCTGCTCACCGGCGGCCTCACGGCCTGCAACAAAGACCTCGACCGCGAGCCTTTTTACGACCTGAACACCGAGTCGGTGTATAAGGACCCGGCCAATTACATCAAGGTGCTGGCCAAGTGCTACGCCGGCTTCAACTTGTCGGGCAACTCGGGCCACCCCGACGTGTTCGACGGGCAGGGCAAGGACGAGGGCGAAACCTCGTACATGCGCGCCTACTGGTATTTGCAGGAGTTGACCACCGACGAGGCCGTGGTGGCCTGGAACAGCGGCCCGCTTCAGGAGCTGAACACCACGAGCTGGACGTCGAGCAACGATTTGATTAACAACAGCTACACCCGGATTTTCTACGAAGTGGCGCTGTGCAACGAGTTCATCCGCGAAACCAGCGACGACAAGCTCAGCACCCGAAACATCACGGGCTCCGATGCCGACAACGCCCGCCTCGACCGGGCCGAAGCACGGTTTTTGCGGGCCCTGGCTTACTACCACGCCCTCGATTTGTACGGCAACGTGCCCTTCGTGACCGAAGCCGACGCGCCCAGCAAAGACCTGCCCAAGCAAACCACGCGGGCTGCCCTGTTTGCCTACATCGAGTCGGAGCTGAAAGCCATTGAGCCGACCCTAAAACCCGCCCACACCAGCCCCTACGGCCGCGCCGACCAGGGCGCCGCCTGGGCCCTGCTGGCCAAGCTCTACCTCAACGCCGAAGTGTACACGGGCACGGCCCGCTACACCGACTGCCTCACCTACTGCAACAAAATCGTGGGCACGCCCAGCTACGCGCTGGCCCCCGAGTACCGCCTGCTGTTTCTGGCCGATAACAACGTGACGTCGGCGTCGGAAATCATCTTCCCCATCGAGAGCGACGGGCTGGTGTCGCAGGTGTATGGCGGCACCACCTACCTGGTGCACGCCGCCGTGGGCGGCCGGATGCTGGCCGGCGGCTTTGGCGTGAACAGCGGCTGGGCCGGCAACCGCACCCGCAAAAACCTGCCCCTGCTGTTTCAGACGCCCGCCAGCGGCTTCGACTCGCGGGCCATGTTCTTCACCAACGGGCAGAACCTGGAAATCAACGACCTGACCGTGTTCACCGACGGCTACGGCGTGACGAAGTGGCGCAACAAAACCTCTACCGGGGCCGACGGCAACGACCCCCAGCACATCTTCGTCGACACCGATTTCCCGCTGTTCCGCCTCGGCGACGTGTACCTGATGTACGCCGAAGCCGTGCTGCGCGGCGGCCAGGGCGGCACCCCGGCCCAGGCCCTCGACTACGTAAATGCCCTGCGCGACCGGGCCTACAACAACGCGGCCAACAGCACCACCGATGGCCGCATCACGGCGGCCGACCTGGCCGCGCCCGGCTTCATCCTCGACGAGCGGGGCCGCGAGATGTACTGGGAAGGCTCGCGCCGCACCGACCTCATCCGCTTCGGCAAGTTCACCAG
>CAXTCS010000145.1:0-10853 GCA_964242365.1 uncultured Hymenobacter sp.
CCCATGGGCAAGAAACATTTTTCAGAAGATAAAGCGGACCGTCGCGGCGGCCGCAACGCGGGCGGCCCCGGTGGCTTTGGCGGCGGCAAGAGCGACCGGCCTAGCACCGGCGGCCCAGCGGGCCGTGGCGGCGACCGCGAGCGCGGGGGCTACTCGGCCGCACGGCCCTCATCGGGTGCCGGCCGGCCGCCCACCAACGGCGCCTTTGGGCGCCCGGCCACAAATGGGGCCTTTGGCGGTGGGCGGAAGTTTGGGGAAGCAGAGAAGCGGCCCTACGGCGCCGGCGCCGGCGCCGGCAACCGCGAAGGCGGCAGCGGCTTTGGCAACAAAAGCTTTGGCGGCGGCAAGTCGTTCGGCAACAAAGAATACGGCCAGCGCGAGCCGGGTAGTTTCCGCCCCAGCGCCGACCGGCCGCCCGAGCGCCGCGACCGCGACGACCGCCCGCGCCTGGGCAAAGAGCAGCGCACCGGCACCAGCTACGGCCGCAGCGCCGAGCGCCCGGAGCGCGGCAGCTTTGGCAGCGACCGGGGCGAGCAGCGCGGGCCCGCCGCGCCCGACGCCCGGCCCATCCGGCCGTATCAGCCCAAAGAAAACTGGAGCGGGCAGCCCTACCGCCGCGAAGGCGAAAAGGCGGTGCCACGCGGCGGGCCCGGCGAGCGCAACCGCAAGTTTCAGAAGCAAAACCCCAACGAGCCCGGCGAAAGCGCACCCCGCGACGGCGGCAGCTTTGGGCGCAGCACGCCCCGCGAGCCCGACGCTTTCCCGCGTTCCGAGGAGCGGGGGCCGAACCGGCCCATCCGGTCGGCGCGGCCGTTTGTGGCCAACCCGCCGCAGCCCCGCGAGGAGCGCGGCGAGCGGCGCGACTTTGGCGGCGAGCGCGACGAGGCCGCCGACCGCGACCGGCGCGGCGACGAGGCCGCATTTGGCCGGAAATTCACGCCGGGCGCTTTTGGCAAGCGCGACGGGAGCAAGCCGGCCGGTGGCTTTGGCGCGGCCCGCAGCACCGGCGAGCGGCCCGCTACGTTCGAAAAGCGTAGCTCCAACGAGCGGTGGACGCCCGCGCCCGGCAGCTTTGCCGAGCGCCGCGAGGCCCTGAAAGCGCAGGAGCGCAGCGTGCGCCGCTCGGGCACCGGCTACGGCAGCGCCGTGGACAAGCCCCGCCCCGCGCGGCCCGTAACCCAGGAAAACCGCGCCGACAAGCCCCGCTTTGGCGAGCGGCCCGGCGAGGCGCCCGACTACAAAAACCTCAAGCACTACGAAAACGACAAAACCCGCGGCAACAAGCGCCGGCGCGACGAAGACGAGGACTTCGGCACCGACGAGCTGCGGCTGAACCGCTACATCGCCAACGCGGGCATTTGTTCGCGCCGCGAGGCCGACGAGCTGATTGCGGCCGGCGAAATCAAGGTGAACGGCGAAGTGGTGACGGAAATGGGCTACAAAGTGCAGCCCGCCGACACCGTGCAGTACGGCAAAACCAACCTCAGCCGCGAGAAGTCGGTGTACGTGCTGCTGAACAAGCCCAAGGATTTTATCACCACCACCGAGGACCCCGAAGGCCGCCGCACGGTGATGGACCTGGTGGCCGGTGCCTCAAAAGAGCGCATTTTTCCGGTCGGCCGGCTCGACCGCAACACCACCGGCCTGCTGCTCTTCACCAACGACGGGGAGATTGCGCAGAAGCTCTCGCACCCCTCGCACAAGAACAAGAAAATCTACCAGGTCGAGCTGAGCCAGCCGCTGGCCGAAGAAGACCTGCGCAAGATTTCGGAAGGCCTGGAGCTGGAAGACGGAAAAGCCCTCGTGGACGACGTGGCGGTGGTGGCCGGCAACGCGCACTTCGTGGGCATTGAAATCCACATCGGCCGCAACCGCATCGTGCGCCGCATTTTCGAGCACCTCGGCTACGAAGTGGTGGCCCTCGACCGCGTGCAGTACGCCGGCCTCACCAAGAAGGACCTGCCGCGCGGCAAGTGGCGTTTCCTGAGCGAGCAGGAGGTTATTCGGCTGAAATACTTTTTGTAGAGAAACCGGGCTATCAAACCAACCAACCCGTCATGCTGAGCGGAGTCGAAGCATCTCTACTGCGATAGTAAATATTTAGGACTTCCGCAAAAAGGCCAATCGCCAGCCCCGGCGGGGCGGCCCGTCGGTAGTAAAACAGGGACAGCGAACGATAAAGCCCCGGAGGGGCGACCCAAGGTCGTCCCTGGTAGCGGGGTCGCCCCGCTGGGGCTTATTCGTGCATTTTCAGCAAATTACTACCAACGGGCCGCCCCTCCGGGGCTAAAAAACAGACGGTTGCGTAAGTCCTATAGTTACTACTGCGGGCGAGATGCTTCGACTCCGCTCAGCATGACGGGCTTTTAACCAACGAACCGAAACCAATAACTTGCGCACGCTGGTCCTCGACATTGGCAACACGGCGGTGAAAGCCGGCTGCTTCGACGGCCCGGCGCTGCGCGAAATGGTGGCCGGCCTCACGGCCGTGCAGGTGCGGGAGGTGGTGCAACGGTGGCAGCCCCGGCACGTCATCGTGGCCTCGGTGGCCGAAGACGCGGCGCTGCGGGCCGACGAGCTGCGGGAGCTGGTGCCGGGCGAAATCCTGACCTTCGCGCCCGCCACCACGGCCATTCCGCTGCGCAATGCCTACGCCACGCCCGAAACCTTGGGCGCCGACCGGCTGGCGGCGGCGGTGGGCGCGGCGGGCCTGCGGCCGGGCCAGCACACGCTCGTCGTGGACGCGGGCACGGCCCTGAAGCACGACCTCGTGACGGCCGACGGCACCTACCGCGGCGGCAGCATCGGGCCGGGCCTGGGCCTGCGGCTGCGGGCGCTGCACGCCTTCACCGGGCGGCTGCCGCTGCTGCCGCTGCCGCCCGCCGATGCAACGATTCCGCTCGTCGGCGACTCCACTACGGGGAGCCTGCTGAGCGGGGTGGTGAACGGGGCCGTGGCCGAAATCACGGGTTTCATTGCTCAGTATCAGCAGCATTACCCCGGCCTGGGCGTGCTGCTCACGGGGGGCGATGCCGCTTTTCTGGCGGCCCGGCTCCCGGCTCGTATCTTTGTCGTGCCCGAGCTGGTGCTGCTCGGCCTTAATCGGATTTTAGCTTATCATGTTGACAAATAAAGAGATGAAGCGCCTGGTGCTGGCGGGCGCGGTGTTGTTGGTGGCGGGTGGCGCACGGGCGCAAGGCCTGGGCAACTCGCCGTACTCGCGCGTTGGCTTGGGCGATTTCAACGCCAACACCGGCGGGGTGCGCCAAATGGGCATGGGCGGCGTGGGCCTGGCGGCGCCTAACTCCGTCAACGTAAATGAGTTGAATCCGGCGCTGCTGTACTACACGGGCCGCACCACCTTCGAGGCCGGCTACAACGGGCAGTACAAAACCGTGAAAAACGCCAACGGCTCGACCCGCAGCGGCAACGCGACCCTCGGCTATTTCGCCCTGTCGGTGCCCCTGAGCACAAAATGGGGCGCCGCCGTGGGCCTAAAGCCCCTGAGCGCCGTGGATTACGAGTCGAACACCGTTCAGGACGTGGTGCGCAGCTCGCCGACCGACCCCGAGGCGCAGGTGCTGACGCAGTACAAGGGCACGGGGGGCGTTTCGGAGGCCTATTTCGGGCAGGGCTACCGCATCACGAAGGCGCTGACTTTGGGCTTCACGGCTTCCTACGTGTTTGGGGTGGTGGATGAAACCACCGGCACCAGCCTGCAAATTGCCAACAGCAACGCCGTGGTGCTCAAATCGGTGGACCGGCAGCACACCCGCTACTCCGATTTTGCCTTCCGGACGGGCGCGCACTACCGGCACAAAGTTGGCAAAGGGCTCAATCTGGGCGTGGCCGGCGTTTACAGCTTTGGGCACAAGCTGAACGGGCAGCAAACCATCACGCAAGAGCAGGAAAACAGCAACGGCACGCTCGTGGGCACGGCCGCGACCGTGCGCGACGGGCGCGGCAGCACCTACGTGCCGGCCCTGGCCCAGGCGGGCATCAGCCTCGACAACGACAAGAACTGGAGCCTCAACTTCGACGCCTCCCAGCAGCAATGGTCGAAGTTCAACAGCTTCGGCACCGTGGGCCTGCCCTTGAAAAATACCGTGCGCTTTGGCCTCGGCGGCGAGCTCACGCCCGACCCGAGCTCCGTCGAGCACTACTTTCAGCGGGTCACCTACCGCGCCGGCGTCTCTTTCGCCCAGCTGCCGTACCAGCCCGGCGGCAAAGCGCTGTACGACCGGTCCGTGAGCTGGGGTTTTGCGTTCCCGCTGCCCACGGCCACGCCGCTCGAAGCCACGACGTTCAGCCTGGCCTTCACGTACGGCGTGCGGGGCAACACCAACCTGCTCGACGCCGGCACGGGGGCCAGCAACGTGCAGGAAAACTACATCCGCGGCCAGCTGGGCGTCACGCTCAACAACCGCTGGTTTATCAAGCGGCGCTTGCAGTAAGTCACGGGTTTTTAACGAGTTCAACAACCTTGTACGGTTTCAGGCACGGCGCGGGAGGCGGGGTACTGCTGGCAATGCTGCTGGCGCTGGCCGGCTGCGACAAAAAAACGGCCGCCGGCCCCAAGCTGGTCTACAACGGCCCGTTGATGGAAACGACCAACGTGCTGGAGCTGGTCAGCGACTCGGCCAAGCTCAAGTTTCAGCTCACCGCGCCGCTCCAGCAGCAGTTCGAAAACAGCGACTTGGTCTGGCCCAAGGGCATGGCGGTCACGTTTTATTCGGCCGATGGCAAGAAGAACGTGATAAACACGCTGACGGCCAAGTACGGCAAGTTCGACAAGGCCAAAAATCTCTACATCATGCGCGGCGACGTGCGGGTGGTGAACGTGCCGCAGCAGCAGCGCATGAATACCGAAGAGCTGTTTTTTGACAAATACAAGCAGCGGATTTACACCGATTCGGCCATGTTCGTGAAAGTCACGACGCCGACCGAATACCTGACCGGCTACGGCCTGACGGCCAACCAGAATTTCTCGCGCTACCGGATTGCCAAGCCGAAAGGGTATTTTGCCCCGCCGACCACCGCCCCGGCGCCGGCGCCCGCCAAAGCCGCCCCCGCTGGCCGCCAGTAATCCTCATTCTCATGACTTTCGACAAATCGCTGCTGCGCACCGTCCTTTTTGCCGTGGGCGTCGTGTCGCTGGTCATCGGCATTTACCAGACGCTCTTTTACAACGACCTGGGGCGTAACTACTGGATTTTCATGGTGTCGATGATTTGCTGGATGCCGCTGCTGTACTGGCGGCAGCAGGAGCGGGTGGCGGCAAAAATTGCCGAGCAGGAAGCCAAATTGGCCCAGCAGGCCCGCGCCAAAACCCCGGCCAAATCGCCCAAAAAACGCCGTTAAGCCCAGTTGCTTGGCCGGGCAAGCAGCGGCGGCCCGGCCGGGCCGCCTCGCAAAAAGCAGGGTATTTCCGGTCCTGCTCGGGACTTAAAATCCGGTAACGCTTTGATTCCCGGCCAAATTCTGGTTATTTTGCGCCTCTTTTGACTGTGTAGAACCAGTTGTCGGTTGCTCGTTGTCAGTTGTCGGGTCGTTCTGAACGGCGGCAACCGCGCACCGAAACCGACAGCGAACAACCGACAACCAACCTAGTAAATGGCTTTAATTAACACAATTCGGGAAAAATCGGGCGTCGCGGTGGGCCTGGTGGCCGTCGGTATGCTGCTCTTCATTGTGGGCGGCGACCTGGTGGGCGGCAAAAACCGGCTCTTCGGCCGCAACGACAACGTGGTGGGCGAGGTAGCCGGCCAAAAAGTGGAGCTGAACGACTACAACGCCGCCCTCGAACAAGCCAAGCAGGCCTTCGTGGCCCAGCAGCAGCGCCAGCCCGACGACCAGGCCCTCGGCTACCTGCGCGACCAGGCCTGGAACCAGACCATCTACCGCCTGGCCTTCCGGCCGGAGTGGGACAAGCTGGGCCTGACCGTGTCGAACGAAGAGTTAATCGACATGGTGCAGGGCGACAACATCAGCCCCGGCATCAAGCAAGCCTTCACCGACCAGAAAACGGGCCAGTTTGACAAGGCCCGGCTGATTGAGTACCTGAAAAATCTTGACAAGCTGCCGCCCGAAAACCAGGCCGCCTGGCACAACTTCGAAGACAACCTGCCCGCCGAGCGCCTGGCTAACAAGTACAACGCCCTGCTGAAAAACTCGGTGTACGTGACCACCGCCGAAGCCAAGCGCTTCGATGCCAATCAGAACACCAAAGGCACGGTGAAGTACCTGTTTGTGCCCTACGCCAGCATTTCCGACTCGGCCGTGAAGGTGACCGATGCCCAATTGCAGGCCTACCTCGACAAGAACAAGGGCAAGTACAAGGTGGAAGACGGCCGCTCGATTGAGTACATCACCGTGCCCGTGGTGGCCTCGAAAGCCGACAGCGCCGCCGTGAATACTTCAATGGCCGAGCTGGCCACGCAGTTTGCCTCGGCCCCGGTCGACTCGCTGTTCGTGTCAGCCAACTCGGAGCAGCCCTACAACAAGGCTTTCCGCAGCCCCGCCGACCTGCCCGAGCAGCTCCGCAAGCAATTGCCGCTGGCCCAGGGCAAAATCTACGGCCCTTACGCCGAAGCCGGCACCTACTCGCTCTACAAGGTGACGGGCGTGGGCACCGGCAAGCAGGCCGCGGCCCGCGCCAGCCACATCCTCATCAAGGCCGACGGCACGACGCCCGCCGCCAAAGCCGCCGCCAAAGCCAAAGCCCAGGACATTCTGAACAAAATCAAGGCCGGGGCCGACTTTGGGGCGCTGGCCCGCCAGTTTGGCACCGACGGCACCAAGGACCAGGGCGGCGACCTCGGCTGGTTTGGCCAGGGCCGCATGGTGCCCGAGTTCGACAAAGCCATTTTCGGCGCCACGGCCCCCGGCCTGCTGCCCAACTTGGTTGAAACTTCGTTCGGCTACCACGTCATCAAAATCACGGCCGCGCCCACCAAGCAAACCTACCAGGTGGCCGAGGTGAAGAAAACCATCGCGCCCAGCGAAGCCACCTTCGACGCGGCCAACACCCGCGCCAACGAGCTGCGCGCCAAAGCCACCGACCTGGCCAGCTTCCGCGCCCTCGTCACCAAAGACAAAACGCTGCAAAAGCAGGAAGCCAAAAACCTCGACGCCAGCGCCCGCAGCATCAACAACCTGCAAAACGCCCGCGACATCGTGCGCTGGGCCTACGGCTACGGCCCGAACGGCACCACCACCAAAGTGGGCGACGTATCGGAAGTATTCACCGAAGGCGACCAGTTCGTGATTGCCGCCCTCACCGACGAGCGCACCAAGGGCACGGCCACCGTGGCCAGCCTGCGCCCGGAGTTGTCGGCACTGGTTCGCAACGAAGAAAAAGCCACGCAAATCATTGCCAAGCTGCCCAAAACCGGCACGCTCGAAGACATGGCGTCGAAGTACGGGGCCACTGCCCAGGTAGGCACCGCCCAGGGCGTCGTGCTCGGCCAGGGCAACATCCCCAACGTAGGCTTCGAGCCCTTGGCCGTGGGCAAAGCCTTTGCCTTGAAGCCGGGCCAGCACTCGGCGCCCATCCAGGGCGAGCAGGGCGTGGTGGTGGTCGAGCCCGTGAGCCTGGCCCCCGCGCCCGCCACGGCCGACCTGAAAGCCGTGCGCCAGCAGCTGGCGCAGCAGCGCATTCAGCAGCAGGACGGCAAGATTTACGAAGCCATCAAGGCCCACGCCAACGTGAAAGACAACCGCACCAAGTTTTTCTAAGGCGCTAATCCACGGGTTTAAAAAGGGCCGTACCTTCGGGAGCGGCCCTTTTTCGTTTTTGGGCAGCTTTGCTTTTTTGCTGAAATGCAGAAGCCAGCGCGCCGCGCTGCCAACGGTTGGCGTTGAACGAACCGCCCGAAATCCGGCGTTCAGGCTTGCCGGGCGGCGCTTGCCCACCCCGCTTTTGCGTGAACCGACCGACTCCTGAACTTATGCGTTCGTCTTCCCTTGTACTAGCCGCCGCGTTATTGCTGGCCCTGCCCGCGCTGGCCCAGCAACCCCAAAAGCCGGGGGCACCGGTGAGCGGCGCCGCGCTGGCCCAGGACTACGCCCGCCGGGGCGAGCACGAAAAAGTGGTGTTTTTGTTTGAGCGCCTGGAAGCGGGCGAGCAAACCAGCCCGGCGGTATTTCCGGTCTACCTGGCATCGTTGCAGGCCCTGAAACGCTACAAGGAAGCCGAAAAGCTCACCAAAAAAGCCATCAAGCTGCACCCCGACGACGCCACCCTGGGCGTGGCCCTGGGCAGTGTGTACACGGCCGCCGGCGACGCCCCGGCGGCCCAGAAGCAGTGGAACAAGGTACTGGCCCAGCTCACGCCGCCGCAGGTGCAGCCGGTGGCCGCCGCGTTTGGCCAGCGCGAGCTGCCGCAGTGGGCCGAGCGCACCTACCTGCGCGGCCGGGCGCTGGCCAAAAACGACACCGAGTATGCCCCGCAGCTCATTCAGCTTTATACCCAAAGCCAAAACCAGCCCCAGGTGCTGGCCGAAACCCTGCGCCTCGTGGCGCAGGATGAAAAGCAGCTGCCCTTCGTGCGCAACATGCTGCAAAATGCCCTGCACGAAGAAAAGGACTTCGATGCGCTGGAAAAGCTCCTGCTCACCGCCACCCAGGCGCACCCCGACCAGGCGGCGTACAGCGAGCTGCTGCTCTGGCTGCAAGTGCAGCGGCACGACTTCGGCGGGGCGCTGGTGCAGGCGCGGGCCCTCGACCGGCGCGGCCACGGCGAAGGCCGCCGGGTGATGGAAATGGCCGCCATCGCGCAGCAAAACAAGGACTACGAAAGCGCCATCGAGGGTTTTGCCTACGTGGCCAAAGAGTACCGCGGCGGCCCCTACGGCAGCGTGGCCCGGCAGCGGCTGTTGCAGGCCCGCGAGGCCCAGGTGCGCGACACCTACCCCGTGGACGTCGCCAAAGTGCGCGCGCTGGTCGCCGACTACGAGCAGCTGCTAGCCGAATTGGGCCGGACGCCCGACACGGCGCCCGTGCTCCGCAACCTGGCCAACCTCTACGCTTTTCAGCTGAATGACCGCGCCAAGGCCATGGCGCTGCTTCAGGAGGTGATTGACATGCCCCGCGCCACCGACGAAGTAGTGGACGAAGCCAAGGTGACCCAGGGCGACTTGTACCTGCTCAAAGGCGAGCCCTGGGAAGCGACGCTGCTGTATTCGCAGGTCGAAAAATCGCACAAAGACTCGCCGCTGGGCTACGAGGCCAAGCTGCGCAACGCCCGCCTGAGCTACTACGCCGGCGACTTCAAGCTGGCCCAAAGCCACCTCGACATTCTGAAAGAAGCCACCACCCGCGAAATTGCCAACGACGCCATGCAGCTCTCGCTGCTGATTCAGGACAACACCGTGGAAGACACCCTGGGCCTCGGCCTGCGGGCCTACGCGGCCGTGGAGCAGCTGGTGTTCCAGAACAAGATTCCCGAAGCCATCGCGGGGCTCGATGCGCTGCTGGAAAAATACCCCGGCCATTCGCTGGCCGACGACACTTATTACCTGAAAGCCCAGTTGCAGCGGCGCACGGGCGACTTTCCGGGCGCCATCGCCACGCTCGAACGCATCACCGCCAACCCCAAATACGACGTGCTGAGCGACGACGCGCTGTTTCTGCTGGCCCGCATTCAGGAAGAAGACGTGAAAGACAAAGTGAAAGCCCAGGAGCTGTACAACCAGGTAATCACCAAATACCCCGGCAGCATTTACGTGGCCGAGGCCCGCAAGCGGTTCCGCAAGCTGCGCGGCGACGGCGTGCAGTAGGGGGCATAATGTGCGATAAAGTGATTAAGAGAACGTCATGTCGAGCGTAGTCGAGACATCTCGCTCGGGGCAGTAGTCCAATCGTCCAGCAAAATAGGTACTGTTGCACGCGAGATGTCTCGGCTGCGCTCGACATGACGGCCAATATAGCCGCACCCCCTCACCGAAAAAACACAAACATCAGCGCCAGTACCAGGATGAACACCAGGTACATCAGCCCATCGGAAAGGATGTACTGGCGGTATTTGCGGTAGAATTCCTTGAGCTTACTCATTGGGCGTATCATGCGGAACGGACCAGCTTCAAAGGTAGGGCCGCGGGTGCGGGGAGGGGTTTGGTCGTACTTTTGGGGCCATTTCTACCACGTATCCGATGTCAATATCCGCTAGTAAGCGCTGGAATTATATCCCTGAAGCGGACCCGCAAAAGGCCCACGGCCTGACCCAGGCCCTGTTCATTGCCCCCGAAATAGCCGCTTTGCTGGTGCAGCGCGGCATTGATACCCCCGAGGCCGCGGCCGCCTTTTTCCACCCCGACCTGCGCCAGCTGCCCAACCCGCTGCTGATGCGCGACATGGCCCGCGCCGTGGCCCGGCTCGCCCACGCCCTGCGCGCGGGCGAAAAAGTGCTGGTCCTCGGCGATTACGACGTGGACGGCATCACGTCGGTGGCCACGGTGATGAGCTACCTCACGCCGCTGTTCGGCGCCGAGCGGCTGCGCGACTACATCCCCGACCGCTACACCGAGGGCTACGGCATTTCCGAAAAAGCCATTGATTTTGCGGCCGACAACGGCTTTGCGCTCATCATCGCCCTCGACTGCGGCATCAAAGCCGTGGCGCAGGTGGCCTACGCCGCCAGCCGGGGCGTCGATTTCGTCATTTGCGACCACCACCTGCCGGGCGACGAGCTGCCGGCCGCCGTGGCCGTGCTCGACCCCAAGCGGGCCGACTGCGAGTACCCGTTCAAGGACCTTTCGGGCTGCGGCGTGGGCTTCAAGCTGATGCAGGCGCTGGGCGAGCATTTGGGTTGGCCGAACGGGCCGCTACACGACCTGCTGGACTTGGTGACGGTG
>CAXTCS010000146.1:0-10796 GCA_964242365.1 uncultured Hymenobacter sp.
AATTAAAATTGTAATCGATAACCACAACCTCACTCTTCAATAGACCACCGCCAAATTTTCAATTAGTTAGCGGCGGTCCGGCAATGGCTTGGCAGTTGGGTGAATATGAATGATATCCACCCGTACCTCGCTCACGATTTCATACATAATGCGAATAATTCGCTCAATCAATTGCTCGGCGTAACCGGGAGAAAGCTGCCGGGCATAATCCCGAACTTCGGCCAATTCTTCCAACGCTGCGGTGGTCCATTTTACTTGAACCACGTTTTCACAAGCTGTTTAATTTCTTCCTGCGAATGCGTTTGATTATTACGGCTTTGCTCACGTCCCTTCTCAATTTTTTGAATCAACAGCAAACGGTCAATCAGTTCATCCAACTCAAATTGGTCGGGCAACTGGTCAGCAGCGGTAAAGAGTATTCCCTTTGTCATGGTATTTAAAACTTGAGGTTCTGTAAAAGTGTAGAATTAAATTGAAAGAAGGCCAGCCTGCTTCGTCAAGCGGCTCGGTGTCGGCAACTACTTTCGCTTTGATTCCAGCGAAACACATTGTGTAGAGCTTGGGCACCTAATGCAAGTTAGTTCTACAACGCTGCACATCTACGGCTGGTTTCTCGAGAACTTTAAACGGTATGATTCCGGTTTCCAAACCCCAACCCCGCCGCGTATCTTTGCCCTCCCCCAACCCCATCACAGGCCTTTCTCATGAAATTCATCGTCTCATCTTCCGCGCTGCTCAAGCAGCTGCAAAGCATCAACGGCGTGGTTACGAACAACCCCGTGGTGCCCATTCTGGAGAACTTTCTCTTTGAGATTGAGGCTGGGAAGCTCACGATTACGGCCTCCGACCTGGAGACGAGCATGATTACCGAGCTGCCCGTGGAGGCCCGCGACGCCGGCCGCATCGCCGCGCCGGCCCGCATCCTGCTCGACACGCTCAAGAACCTGCCCGACCAGCCGGTGACGTTCACGCTGGACGAGGAAACGTACACGATTGAAATCAGCTCGGCCAACGGGCGCTACAAGCTGGCCGGCGAGAACGCCGCCGACTTCCCCCGCGTGCCGGTGGTGAAGGGCTCGGCCCCGGTGGAGATGCCGTCGTCGTCGCTGGCGCGGGCCATCAACAAAACCATTTTCGCGGTGAGCACCGACGAGCTGCGTCCGGCCATGACCGGCATTCTGGTGCAGCTGGCCGACTCGCAGGTGACCTTCGTGGCTACCGACGGGCACCGCTTGCTGCGCTACCGGCGCCAGGACGTGGGCGCCGGCCAAACCGCCAACCTCATCATCCCGCGCAAAGCCTTCAACCTGCTCAAAGGCACGCTGCCTTCGGAGGCCACGCCGGTGAAAATGGAGTTCAATCAGAGCAACGCCTTTTTCAGCTTCAACCAGATGCGCTTAGTGTGCCGCCTGATTGACGAGCGCTACCCGGACTACGAAAACGTGATTCCGGTGAGCAACCCCAACAAGCTCACCATCAACCGCCAGGAGCTGCTGAACTCGGTGCGCCGCATCAGCATCTACTCCAACAAAACCACGCACCAGGTGCGCCTGCGCCTGGCCGGCTCCGAGCTGGTGGTATCGGCCGAAGACCTCGATTTCAGCAACGAAGCCAAGGAAACGCTGAGCTGCCAGTACGACGGCGAGGACATGGAAATCGGCTTCAACGCCCGTTTCCTGCTCGAAATGCTGTCAAACATTGACTCTGAAGACATTACCCTGGAGCTGAGCACGCCCAACCGCGCCGGCCTGCTCATGCCCACGCTCGCCGACGACAACGAAAGCATCCTGATGCTGGTGATGCCGGTGATGCTGAATAACTACGTTTAAGCCAGCACTTCTTAATCGAACGTCATGCTGAGCGTAGCCGAAGCATCTCGCCCGCGCAAGTAATCCATTTACTGCTACGGGCGAGATGCTTCGGCTGCGCTCAGCATGACGTTCTTCTTTTATTGTTCCAATATAACCAGGATGAAAAAATCAGAAATTCGCTTTAGCATAGCGCTCGACGACAACAAAGTACCCGAGGCCATTAGCTGGTCGGCCACCGATGCGGGGCCGGATATTCACTTCGCCAAGGCCATCAATATCGCGCTGTGGGACCGGGAGCAGGTGGGCACCATGAAAATTGACCTCTGGACCAAGGACATGCCGATTGATGAGATGAAGCGCTTTTGCGTGGATAACATCGGCTCGATGGCCGAGAACATCGTGACCGCGACCAACGACAAAGAAATGGCCGCTAAAATGCGGGCGCTGTGCAAGGAATTGTCGGACTACCTCGACCGGCAGGAAGCGAATGGGTAGCGTTAAGTTGAGTAGCACACGCTTCAGCTTGTGCATCATGTTAAAAAAGCAAAAAGCCCCGTTGGATTTTCATCCGGCGGGGCTTTCTGTAATGATTACGATGCACAAGCTGAAGCGTGTGCTACTTTACTTACCGGGCGTTGCGGCCCAGGTTGCCGGCGGGGCGATTGGCTGGCTTAGGCTTGGCTGGGCCAATGGTGGCATTGTTGGCGCGGAGAGGAGCCGGGTTTTGCACTGCGCTGGTTAGCAATATGCTGGCCGACTGGGAGGCGTAGTCCTTATCGTACTTGTAATAATTGGCGCGGGAGCCAAAATAGCTGCTGTACTGGTCGTTGCTGAGCACGGCCTGCAATTCCTGGTCGCGCTCTTTGCAGACGCCGTTGCATTCGTCATCAATCAGCTTCTGATTGCCTGCGTTTTTGCGCTCGATGGCGGCCATTTTGGCGATTTTATCGGCGTTGATGGCGCGGAGCTTGGTTGCCTGATAGTTGTTGAGGCGCAGGTCGCGCGCCATCTGGTTGCTGAGGCGGTCGGCGCGGGCCTGCACGGGATTGAGGCGCGGGCTGGACTGGGTTTTGTCCTGGACGGCCACGGGGCCGGTGGGGGCCTGCTGGGCAGTGGCCGCGTGGGCCAGAAGTGCCAGCAATAGGGAAGCAAATGCGGTTTTCGTCGTCATCGTCGTAAAAGTTTCAGTGGCACACTTACGCAAGGACCGGGCCAGTCGCCGGCGGCGTATTACCCGATATTTAACGAAGAAACGACGGCAGCGGTTCGGTGTTATCGCTGCGGCCGGGCCTCTGCCGAGGAGCTACCAGTTGTTTTTCCACATCATCGACTCGACTGGTTTGTCGGTCTTGTCGTTGTATTTGGCGCTCTGCTTGTGGTTGTAGAGGGTGTCGACGTTGCCCTGCACGGTGAAATATATCAGCTGGCCGATGGGCATGAACCGATAGACCCGCACGGGCATCGACACGCTGATTTCCAGGGTCCAGTGGTTGCAAAATCCGACGTCGCCTTTGCCCGCCGTGGCGTGGATGTCGATGCCCAGGCGGCCCACGCTGCTCTTGCCTTCGAGGAAGGGCACGGTGGCGTGGGTTTCGGTGTATTCCTGGGTGACGCCGAGGTAGAGCCGGCCGGGCTGGAGGACGAAGCCTTCGGTTTCGGGGATTTCGAAGGTGTCGATTTCGTTGTGCTTGCGTGCATCCAGCACTTCATCGCGGTAGGTGGCGAGGTACTGGCCGAGGTGCACGTCGTAAGAATTGGTGCCCAGGCAGCTGCGGTCGTAGGGCTGGATGACGATGGTGCCCTTCTCGATTTCCGCGAGGATTTGCTGGTCGGTTAGAATCATTGGGGAACGTAAATAGTAAATACTGACCAATTGCGCGGAGGCGGGTTTGGGGGGTTAATCGTCGTCGTGCCGGGTGGGGTCGGTGGGCTCGTCCTCGTCGTCTTCGTAGCGGTCTTCGCGCAGGCCGGGCGAGCGGGTGGGCCGCAGGCGGCTGGCCAGGCTGCGCGGCTCGGGCTCCGGCTCGGGCTCGGCGGCGAGGTTGTTGATGCGGCGGCTCAGGGCGGGCAGCACGGTGGTGGCAAGGTAGAGCAGCAGCAGGAAACTGCTCAGGCTCAGCAGGAACGAGAAGTAGTCGAGCCAGTCGTGATGTGTGACCGGGCCGGCGGCCGTGGGCGCCGGGCTGGCAAGGGGCGGCTCATCGTTGGCGGGGGCGGCTTCCTGGCCGTCGGCGGTGTGGGTGGTGAGCGGCGCGGCCACGGGAGCCTCGGCCTGGGCGTCGGCGGTGGGCACGGCGGTGGCATCGGCGCCGGCGCCGGAGTCGTTGAACTGGGCGGTGGCCTGCTGGATGAGGCGCTGCTCGGCCCGCACGAGGGCCACGCGCTCGTCGCGCGGCAGGTTGTGGATGAAGAACTCGAAGTTCTTGTCCAGCAGCACCGATTTGAGCTGTTTGTCGAACTCGGCCAGGGTGGCGGGGCCGTTGCCGTAGCGGTTTTTGAAGCGCTCGGCGATGCCGTTGTAGTTCAGAAACAGTTGCTTGAGGCCCGTATTGGTGCCGAAGCCATCGAACTCGCGGCGGGCGGTGGCGGTGCGCAGCGTGGGCGGAAACTTGCCGCGGGTGAACGACTTGTCGTACACCGTTTCCATGGTGCGAAAATTCAGCTCGTCGATGGTTTTATCGAACAGGCGCTTGTTGGCTTGGGCGGGCGTTTCGGCGTGGGCGAGCTGCGCCGCCAGCAGCATTAGAACGAGAAAAAACTGTTTTAGCATGGAGCAAAGGTATAGCGCGCGGTTTCGCGAAGTGCAGAGAGGTTTCGCGAGGTTGACGTTCGGGTAAGCTTCGCGAAACCTCGCGCTTACAGGCCGTGGGCTTCTACCAACGATTCGCGGCAGGCTTTCAGGTATAGTTCTACCAGCTCGTCAGTGATGGCGGTGGACACGAAAAGGGCCTCGAATTGGGAGGGTGCGAGGTAGATGCCACGGCTGAGCATGGCGTGGAAATAGCGGCCGAACGCGGCGGTGTCGCACTTTTTGGCGTCGTCGAGGTTGCTCACCGGTTCGGCGGTGAAGAACAGGCTGAACATGGAGCCGACGCGGTTGACGGTGTAGTGCAGGCCGAGGTCGGCGGCAATCTGGCGGGTGCCGTCGGCGAGGCGGGCGCTGCTGGCTTCGAGGGCCGCGTAGAGCTCGGGGTGCTCGTGCAGGTAGTGGAGCTGGGCCATGCCGGCCGCGGTGGCCAGGGGGTTGCCGGAGAGCGTGCCGGCCTGGTAAACTTTGCCAACCGGCGCGACCTGGTTCATGATGTCTTCGCGGCCGCCGTAAGCGCCCACGGGCAGGCCGCCGCCGATGATTTTGCCGAGCGTGGTGAGGTCGGCTTTGATGCCGTAGAGCTGCTGCGCACCGCCCGGCGCGAGGCGGAAGCCGGTCATCACCTCATCGAAAATGAGCACGATGCCGTGCTGGGTGCAAAGGGTGCGCAGGGCCGGCAAAAAGCCTTCGGCGGGCACGACGAGGCCCATGTTGCCCACGACGGGCTCCAGGATGAGGGCCGCTATCTGGTCGGGATTGGCGGCGATGAGGGCTTCGACGGCGGGCAGGTCGTTGTAGGGCGCGGTGAGCGTATCCTGGGCCACGCCGCGCGTGACGCCCGCCGAGTCGGGCTCGCCGGCGGTGAGGGCGCCGCTGCCGGCCGCTATCAGGAAGGCATCGCCGTGGCCGTGGTAGCAGCCCTCGAACTTGATGATTTTGGCGCGGCCGGTGTAGCCGCGCGCCACCCGAATGGCCGACATGCAGGCTTCGGTGCCGGAATTTACGAGGCGCACTTTTTCAATGCTGGGCACCATGGTCCGAATCAATTCGGCCATCTCGATTTCGCGGTGCGTGGGCGCTCCAAAGCTGAGGGAGCTGGGCAGGGCGTGGGCAACGGCGTCGAGCACCACCTGCGGCGCGTGGCCGAGAATCATCGGGCCCCAGGAATTGATGAAATCGACGTAGCGGTTGCCGTCGACGTCGGTGAGCCAGGCGCCGTGGGCGCTTTGCATGAACACCGGCGAGCCGCCCACCGAGCGGAACGCGCGCACGGGCGAGTTGACCCCACCCGGAATGAGGGTTTTGGCGCGCTCGAACAGGGCGGCGGAAGTGGTGAGATTGAGCATGGATGAGCGGGGAAGCCGGGGAGAGAACGGTATAGATTTGGGTAAACGTGTTCGGTATCAGTTGTTAAAGCCTTTTTCGGTCCGTGTATATGGCGCGACCGGTGGAACCTCACCCCCCGCCCCTCTCCCAAAGAGAGGGGAGCCGGACGAAAGCCAAATTACACGCACGCTGTTGCGAAAAACGCTGTAAGATTTGGGATTCAGAACAGCCTGATAACTGATAACGAATAACTGCCAACAGCCTTAGCGCAATTTCCAGGTGGATATACAGGTTGCGTATTAATTAAAAATTAAAAATGATAAATTAAAAATTTGGCTGTCAGGATTTTAATTTATCATTTTTAATTTTTAATTCTGTACACGGAGTTGGAAACCGCTCTAGCGCAGCACTTGCAGCTCCAGGTTGTTCAGCTTGACGATGGGTACTACCTGGTTGTCGTGGGCGCCGCCGGTGTAGCTCTGGCCTTCGAAAATGGCGCCCGGCATGGGGGGCGCGCTGGCCAAGCTGGCCTGAAAACCCGGACCATACTGAAACAGCGCCGACCCGAAATACAGCATTATTTCGAAGCCCTGGCTGGCGTATATCGACGGGGGCAGGTGCTGGCGCAGCAAATACAGCTGGCGAAAACGGCGAAATCCCGGCGCCTGGTCGTCGTAGTATTTGGGCTGAATAAAGTACGTGGCGGGGGTGTTTAGCTGCGAAATATCGAGGCGGGGGTTGTCGAGCCAGGAGCCGGGGCACAGCAGCGCCGGGCGGGCGGCGGTGGCCGGCTGTTGCTGCAACAAACTCAGGGCGTACGGGCCGACGCGGCGGTTGTCGGACATCACCACGACGTGGCTGGCGGTGGCGAGGTCGAGGCCGGCAAAGGCGGCGCTCAGGCTTTCGTCGACATCGGGATTGAAGCGCCGCAACAGGCCGATTTTGCCGCCCGCGGCTTCGTAGGCTACCTGGTAGGCCGTGGCAAACGCGGCCGCGTCCTTGCTGTCTTCGTGCAGCATGATGCCGGGGCGGCCGGCCCCGAAGGCGTTGAGCGCAAACTGCGCGGCCACCCGGCCTTGCGTGGCCGCGCTGGGCCCGGCGAGGTAGTGCCAGGGGTTGTCGAGCACCAAATCCCCGTCCTGCGACAGGGGGTTGACGCACGCAATCTGGTGGTCGCGGGCGTAGCGGCCGAGCAGCTTGGCGCCGGATTTATACACCGGGCCGATGAGCAGGTCCATGCCCGCCAGCTCGGGCAGGGCCAGCACCTGTTTGAGCGTCAGGGTGTCGGCGCCGGTGTCGTAGGCAAAGAGCTGGATGGGCCGGCCGGCGCGCTGGAGGCTGTCCTGGGCCAGGCGCAACCCGGCGTAGAGGTCGGTCACGAACTGGTTTTTGCGCTGGGTTTGCCAGCTCGGGTCGGCCAGCTCGAAGGGCAGCAGCACGGCCACGTTGTAGCTGGTTTTTTTGGCGGCGCGGGGGCGCGGGGTGTAGCGGGCACGGTCGAGGCTGAGCTTGGCAATCAGCTCATCGAGCTGGGGGCGGTCGGCGTCGGTGTAGGCGCCGCCGGCCACGAGGCGGTCGGCGTAGGCGCGGCCCAGCGTGGCGTCGTCGGGGTAGCGGCGCAGCAGGCGCAGCCAGGTGTTGCGCTCCCGAATGCGCGGCAAGTAAGCGGCCTTCATGGCTTCGCGCTCGGACGCGAGCTGGTCGGCGGGCAGCTGGGCCAGGGCTTTAAAGGCAGTATCAAAATCCTCCTGCTCAAAGGAAACCTGGCCCTGCAAAAACAGCGCATCGGGCAGGTTGGGGTACGCGGGGTAGGCGGTGCGGAGCAGGTTGAGCAGCTGTTCGGCCTCGGGCCACTGCTTTAGGCGGGCGGCGGCCACAGCGCCGAGGTAGGCGGCATCGGCGGCGCGGGCAAAGCGGGCGGCTGGTTGGGCCAGGGGTTCGAGCTGGGCCAGCGCGGCGGCGTAGTGGCCTTGGTCGAGCTGGGTTTTGCCGGTGCGGAAGCGGGCGGCCGCGTCGGCGGGCGGCGCGGCGGGCCGGGGCTTGGCGGGCGTCTGGGCCAGGGCGGGGCCGGCAAGCAGCAAGCCCGCTACCAGCCATTGCACCGGCCGCCGCAGCGTAGAAGTAAACGTCATCGAACCAATAAAAATACTTGCCCCCGTGGAAAGCGGAGCAAAATTAGCCACAAATGCCGGGGCCCCGCTACGGCTTCGGCCCCGGCCACCGCGCCGGACGTTATCTTGCCTTCTTCAACCCCATTACTCGCCGTGTTGCCCGCCTCCAGTCTCCCCTTTTCCCGTGCCCGGCTCACGCTGGTGTTTGTGCTCGCCGCCTCCATCGGCCTGAGCGTGGTGCTGGTGATGGGCCGGGTGCTGATGACGGGCAAAGGGTTGTTCCTGTTCTTGATTTGGAACCTGTTTCTGGCGCTGATTCCCTTTGCTATCAGCACGTTGCTGGGCATAGCCGGCAAGCCCTTGCGGGCGCGAATGCTGGTGCCGGCGGGGGCCGCGTGGCTGCTGTTTTTTCCCAACGCGCCCTACATCCTCACCGACCTGTTTCACCTCGACGCCCGCCCCGGCGTGCCGCTGTGGTACGATTTGGCCCTGATTCTGAGCTGCGCCTGGAACGGCCTGATGCTGGCCTACGCCTCGCTTTCGGATATGCAGCGGCTGGTGCAGCGGCGGCTGGGCTTTTGGGCGGGCTGGGCATTCGCATCCATAGCGTTGATGCTCAGCAGTTTTGGCATCTACCTGGGCCGCTATTTGCGCTTCAATTCCTGGGACGTGCTGGCCAATCCGCTCACGCTGTTTTACGACATCGTGAACCGGCTCCTGCATCCGTTCAGCTTTCCGGGCACCTGGGGCATGACGTTGGTATTCGGGCTGTTTTTGCTGATTGGCTACGGCACGGTGCGCCTGCTGGGCCGGCCGGCGCACCACGAGCCAGCCTAGCTCCCCCGGCCGGGCTGTTACATCGCCTGGCCTGGCGACTGCATCGTAAGAATGCGCAGGGTTTTATCATCTTGCGTGCCGTGGTAAAACTTATCCAGCACTTGCTGAAACACCGGATTGGACCGCAAAGCCGCGAACAGCGTCATCGAGGATTTCAGTTTCAGGTCGTCGGGGCTGCCAAACACGTGGTGGGCATCGTTAGTTGTCAACCCAAGTAATTCGTGGCAGATTTCAAGCAGCCGACGGCCCAGAATTGGATGCGCCAGAAAGTCCGCCGCTTCCTCCCGGTCCTTCAAAGCATAAAACCTGGCCGTTTCGCTGAAACCCAACCCTTGGATTTGCGGAAAAATGTACCACATCCAGTGGCTGCGCTTGCGGCCATTCCTAATTTCTGACAACGCCGTTTGATAAGCCGTTTCCTGCGCGTCGATGAATCTTTTCAAGTTGCTCTCTTTGGTCATGACCGAGGCCGATTAGTAAAGCATTTGCTGTGCTGCATTGGTGAGGACAATTATAGCATCGAACCTGTTAAGTAACTTATGTTCCGCAGTTGCTGTGGAAGCCGGCGGGTTTGTTTCTAGTTGCTGGTTTCTAGTTGCTGGTTGCTGGTTTTCCGCTGGTAATTAACCAGCAACCAGAAACAAGAAACGAGCAACCATTTGCCCCAGCGGCGTGAAGGCCCTGCGTAACAGCAGTTAAGTAAAATTGAGTAAAACACGCGGCCGCAGCTCGTTTCCGGGCAAACTCTTTTGGCCCTACCTCATCACCCCAAGCATGATAGGCAGCAGCGCCAGCACGCCATTGCCCAAGTAATGAACGATGAAGCCGGCCCAGGTGCTGCGAAACCGCTGGGCAGCAAAGCTGACACTCAGCGTGGTGGGCAACAGGTACAGGATTGTCCAGGGATAGATGGGCACGTGAAACAGGCACCAGAAAAGGCCGTGGTACAGCCAGGTTTTGCGGCCCCAGGCCAGTTCCTGGCGGGGCAACAGGTAGCCGCGAAACCACAGCTCTTCCCCGAGAATGTTGAGGAAAGTGAGGAAAAAAAAGTACGCAACCACCATCCAGTAAGCCCCCTTCAAGGGCACGCCCATGAACTGCGTCAGGCCCTGGCCCGGCACGGCTTTGTTGGGGTTCAGGATGTCGGGCAAGAAGCCAGGGGGCGACAAAAAAGGTATATTTGCCAGGTACTTGGCCGTGGGCAGCAGCAGCCCCGTGAGCAAAAAGCCCAGCACGAAAAGGCCGCCACAGGCCAGAACCTGCCGGCCGGTAAGCGGGGCCAGGCGCAGCCGGAGGCGCCAACTTTGGCTGTTTCCTTCCTTTGCCACCAGCGCGAAGGTGGCAACAAGCAGCAGAAGCAGCGGAAGGCCGAAGCTCACGATAAAGGCGGGAAACGGCGGCATCCCACCCTGCAAAAGCCTGGGCATCAAACCATAAACCGAAAGCCTGAAGAGCAGCGCAGACCCCGCGAAGTATAAGCAGGATTGCCAGAAGCCAAGAGGTTTGACATTGTTCATTGGTTGGCAGGCTAAGCTGTTGCTGCAACTTACGAATATAAAAATATAATTATCAATTGTTAATTAATTCAGATAAGTAGCTCAAGTATGGTCGCTCATGGGAATCTAGGCTGATGGAATGCCCGAATCGTGGCCAAGCCGGGGCGGCATCAGGCAAGAGGGCGCCAGCCAACCGCCCTTACTTTCGCGCTTATGTCCGACCAAGAAATGCTTTGGCCGCGCCTGCTCTCGCAGCGCCGCTTCCCCGACCAACAGCTGCCGCCGCCCAGCGCCGCGCCCGTTCGCGGCGCCTTCGTGCAGGATTACGACCGCGTGGTGTTCAGCTCCGCGTTCCGGCGCTTGCAGCGCAAAACCCAGGTGATGCCGCTGCCCGAAACCGACTTCG
>CAXTCS010000147.1:0-10748 GCA_964242365.1 uncultured Hymenobacter sp.
TGCTCTACCACTACGCCGATTTTGCGGTGAGCACGATTGACTCGTTTGTGCAGCGGATTGTGACGGCGTTTACGCGGGAATTGGGCTTGCCGGCCACGTTTGAGGTGGAATTGGATACGGACAGCGTGCTGCAAAGTGCCGTGGCCGCGTTGCTCGACAAGGTGAACCGCGACCCCAACAGCAAGCTGCTCTCGCTGACGCTGGCGGAATATGCGCTGGGGCAGGCCGAAGAAGGCAAAAGCTGGAGCCGGCTGCCCGAGGAACTGGCCGGGTTTGGCAAGGTGCTGTTTAATGAGACGGTGCAGGAGGCGGTGGCGCAGCTGGACAAGCTGAGTTTGGCCGATTTCCGGCGGCTGGACCGGGAAATCCGGGCGCGGCGGGCGGAGATTGAGGCGGCGTTTGCGCAGACACAGGAGGTGGGAATGGCTATTTTGGCTCAGGCCGACGTGAGCGTGGACGATTTATATTACGGTAAAAGCGGCATTGGCCAGTACGTGCAAAAGGGCGTGGCGCTGCTGCAAGCCGACGCCGGGCTCAATAGCTACGTGCGCAAAACCCTGGCCGAGGACAAATGGTACGGCGGAAAAATTAAAGCACCTGCCGATAAAGCCCGCGTCGATTCGGTGCGCCAGCCGCTGACGGATTTGGTAGCGACGCTGGATAAACTGCGCGCCGATTATTTGCCGAATTATTTGTTGCTTACGGCAATGCAGCCGTATTTATTTCACGCTTCGCTGCTAAGTGAATTAAATAAGATTGTCGAGCAAATTAGCCGGGAGCGAAACGTCGTATTGATTTCCGAATTCAACCGGCGCATTGCCAGCATTGTGCTCACCGAGCCGGTGCCGTTTTTGTACGAGCGATTGGGCGAGAAATACGAGCATATTTTGATAGACGAATTTCAGGACACCTCCGTGCTGCAATGGAATAACCTGCTGCCGCTGGTAGAAAACACGCTGGCCAACGGGCATTCGAGCCTGGCGGTGGGCGATGCCAAGCAGGCCATTTACCGCTGGCGCGGGGGCGAGATGGAGCAGATTTTGCGCCTGCACCAAGGCAACACGGCAGCGCTGGTGGCGCGGGCGCGGGAGCCCGAGATGCGCGAACTGCTGCGGCTGCGCTACGAGACGCTGGACGGGGCACTGGAGGCCAGGGCTTTGCAGGTAAATTACCGCTCGGCGCGGGAGATTGTGGCATTTAACAACTCGTTTTTTGAGGCGGTGAGCGGACGGCACGCGGCGCTGGGATTGGTGGGGGGTATTTATGATGCGTATTTTGGGCAGGAGGTGCCGGGAGAGGAAATTAAAAATGAAGAATTAAAAATTAAAGGTGAGAAGACGGAAGAAGGTGGGGAAGCACAGCCTTTAATTGTTAATTCCGCATTTTTAATTCAACCTGCCGGCCACGTCGAATTATTATTCACCCAAAAAGACGCGCCTGCTCTCCTCTACGACCCGGCCGCCGGCGCCTACACTACCGAGCCCCTCCCCGGCCACGCGCCCGAGGCGCTGCTGGGCTACGACGAA
Source organism: uncultured Hymenobacter sp. (assembly GCA_964242365.1). GTDB lineage: Bacteria > Bacteroidota > Bacteroidia > Cytophagales > Hymenobacteraceae > Hymenobacter. Next base: position 1,527 of record CAXTCS010000147.1, read on the forward strand.
AGCACCTGCCACCTCACGCTGCAACTGGTAGAGCAGGCCCTGCGCGACGGCTACGAGCTGGCCGATATCGCCGTGCTGTGCCGCACGCGCTACGCCAGCAAAATCATTGCTAAGTTCTTGAAAGAGCGCGGCTACGCCATTATTTCGGCCGACTCGCTGGCGCTGGAATTTGCCGAGGTGGTGAATTTGCTGGTGAGCATCCTGCGGGTGCTGCACCAGCCGGCCGACACGCTGGCCCGCGCCGAGGCGCTGCTGCTCGTCGACAGGGTGGTGCGCCGGCTGGCCCCCACCCCGGCCCGCGCCCGGCACATCGCCGCCGTGGCCAACGCGGCGGGCGGTGCGGCGTTTTTCGACGAGCTACGGGCCCTCGGCTACGATGTGCACGAAGAAGAAACCGGCAACCTGGGCCTCTACGAGCTGGCCGAGCGGCTGCTGAATCTGTTTGGCCTGCTGGGCCGCAACGGGGAGAGCGACTACCTGTTTCGCTTCCTCGACCTGACGCTGGAATACAGCCTGAAATTTGGCAACAACCTGGGCAATTTCCTCACGCACTGGGAGGAGCGCAAGGGGCGCATCAGCATCAACGCGCCGGGCGGGCGGGCGGCCATCACCATCACCACGGTGCACAAGGCCAAGGGGTTGGCCTACGGCGTGGTCATCGTGCCGTTTGCCGACTGGAGCCTGGAGCCGCACCGGGGCACGCTGCTTTGGGGGCATTTGGAGCCGGACGAAAAGCCGATTTCGCAGATGCCCGACGTGGCCGTGGTCAGCCTGAGCAAGGGCATTCAGCAGACGGTGCTGGGGGCCCAATACGACGAGGAGCGCGAGAAAACCCTCCTCGAAGGGCTGAATACGCTCTACGTGGCCTTCACCCGGCCGCGCCACCGGCTCTACGTCATCAGCAAGCGGCCATTGCCGGTTTCTGGTTCCTCGTTTCTGGTTCCTGGCTCGGGCGAACAACCAGAAACCAGAAACCAGAAACCAGAAACTTCCGCCGCTGCCCGCACCGTGGCCGATTTGCTGCATGGTTACCTCGTGGGCCAGGGCCAGTGGCAGGACGAGCAAGTGTCTTTCGTGGTATCGCAAGGCACCCCCGCCGCGCCGAAACCCCAAAACCAGCAACCAGAAACCAGCAACTATGAACTCACCAACCTGGCCGCCGCGCCCTGGGAAGACCGTCTGAAGCTGCGCCGCCACGCCACCACGCTCTTCGATTTTGACGCGCAGCAGGCCCAGGGCGAATGGAACCGCAAGCTGCACTTCGCCCTGCGCCGCCTGCTCACGGCCGCCGACGTGGGCCGCGTGGCCAGCCAGCTCGTGGCCGAGGGCATCCTCGGCGCCCGCGAGCGCCCGGCGCTGGTCGAGAGCCTCGAACGGCTGGTGAGCGACCCGCGCCTGGCCCCCTATTTTGCCCCGCACCTGAGCGTGGAAACGGAGCGCGAAATCCTGGTGGGCGGCGTGAAGCTGCGCGACTACAAGCCCGACCGCGTGGTGCTCGAACCCTCGCTGGAAGAACATAACCGCATGGGCGGCCGCGTCACACTGCTCGATTTCCGCCTGCCCCCGCCGCAGGAGAAACACAAGCGGCTGCTGCGCAATTACGCGACGCTGTTCGAGCAGCTGGGGTACGCGGAGGTCAAGGGTATTATTTACTATTTTGGGTCGGGGGAAGTGGTGGAGGTGTGAGAATTTAAACGATAGGCATCAGCTACCACCGCTCTCACCGCTCTTTCGGAGTTGTACTCCGGAAGCCGTGCTGCCGGGGACTTGCAGTCCCCGACGTGGGTGCTGCGTTGCACCGATTGGGGAATACAAGTCCCCGGGATGCTCGCTTTCGGAGTGCAACTCCGAAAGAGCGGCGCGAGAGCGGCAAACGTGGGCAATTCGATGCAGCTTAGACATAAAAGTCCGCGCTACTCCGACCTTTGCCCCCATGCACACCCTCGACCAACTGCGCACCGGGCAGCTAGCCGGCGCCAAACGCCTCGATTTGGCGGCCGGCCTGACTGAATTTCCCCGCGAAATATTTGCCCTGGCCGATTCGCTGGAAGTCCTCAACCTGTCGGGCAACGCCCTTTCTTCGCTGCCCGACGACCTGGGCCGGCTGCACCGGCTGCGCGTGCTGTTTTGCTCCGACAACCAATTCACCGAAGTGCCTGCCGTGCTAGGGCAGTGCCCGCAGCTGAGCATGGTGGGCTTCAAAGCCAACCAGATTCGCACGCTGCCAGCGGCGGCGCTCACGCCCGCCCTGCGCTGGCTCATCCTCACCGATAACCAGCTCGAAGCCCTGCCGGCCGAAATCGGCCATTGCCCACAGCTCCAGAAGCTCATGCTGGCCGGCAATCGCTTCACGAAATTGCCCGAAACCCTGGCGCACTGCACGCGGCTGGAGCTGCTGCGCATCGCGGCCAACCAGCTGCAGGAGCTGCCGCCGTGGCTCCTGGCCCTGCCGCGCCTGGCGTGGCTGGCCTACGCGGGCAACCCCCTGAGCGAGCGGGCCGAAGCCGTGGCGATGGCAAACCATCCCATTGGCCGCATCGCGTGGCCCCAGTTGGCCATCGAACAACAGCTGGGCGAAGGCGCCTCGGGGGTCATCTACCGGGCGCGGTGGCGGCGCGAGGGGGCTTTTCCGGTCGAGGTCGCCGTGAAGCTGTTCAAGGGCGCGCTGACCAGCGACGGGCTGCCGCACAGCGAGATGATGGCCTGCATCAGCGCCGGCGCCCACCCCAACCTGATTGCCGTGAAAGGCAAAGTGGACCAGCACCCGGCCGGGGCCGAGGGCCTGGTTTTGGAGCTGATTGACCCGGAATTCGGGAACCTGGCCGGGCCGCCCAGCCTGGCCTCCTGCACCCGCGACGTGTACGCGGCCGGCACCACGTTCCGCCTGGAAACCGCCCTGAATATCGCCCTGGGCGTCGCCGCCGCTACCGAGCACCTGCACGCCCAAGGCATTCTGCACGGCGATTTATACGCCCACAACATCCTGACCACCGCCAAAGGCGACGCGCTGCTGGGCGACTTCGGGGCGGCCTGTTTCTTCGCGCCCGACGCGTCGCAAACCGCCATGGCCCTGCAACGGCTCGAAGTTCGCGCCTTTGGCTGCCTGCTGGAGGAATTGCTGGAGCGCTGCCCCGAGGCGGAAGCGGCCCCCGAGGCGGTGGCGGCCCTCTGGGACTTGCAGCGGCGGTGCGTGCGGGTGCCTATTTCGGGCCGTCCGCTGTTCGCCGAAATTCACCAGACGCTGGCGGGTTTCTAGCGGGTTGGGTTTCCGCATTAAAATTTCACGCAGTGTCGCGGGGTGTTTAAACCGCAGTGTCCCGCCGTGTTGTTCTGGAACAATACTTCGTAAAAGCCGTTTGGGTCAATCAGCAATCCGCTGATAGCGAATGCGCGGCACCGCGCTGGTGGTATCCACATAAAATGCGAAGTCGGTTTCCTGGCTGTGAATTTCAAAGCGCACCTCCGCCGGCTTTTGGGGTGGCGCGAAGAGGTGCATGGCGGCAAAGCGCAGCTCCGTGGGCCTCAAGGGCGCGCGCAGCGGCAGCAGGTACAACCCCCGCTTTTCATCGAGCAGATAATGAGTGGTCCGCGCCCGGTAGCTGGGGATGGTGTAACCCAGCTCCTGGTAAAACCCGTGGTACCGGAATTTGCAGAGCACGCGCCCGCTGCGGGTGTGCCGCACGAAGGCGTTGGGCGCCCGCAGCTGTTGCGGCGTGGGCGTGCGGCCGTACGTATCCAGCCCATCGGGCGAGCGAATGAGGTGGGTGCGGCCGGGCGCGTACACCACCAGCACGGTCGTATCGCTCAGAAAAGAGGCGCCCACCAGCTCGGCATCGAGCCGGGCCAGGCGCAGCGGCGGGCGGTTGGGCCGCAGCAGTTCCGAAGGCGTGAGCAGGGCCGAACCGTCGGCAGACAAGGCAGGGTCGCACTCGGGGCCGCTGCCGGGGTCGCGGCCTGCGCTCAGGCGCAGCGTCTTGCCGGTCAGGTCGAGCAGCAGCACCACCTGCGAGCCCACGTCGCTGTCGGGCACCATAAAATCGACCGTAAACGCCAACCCCCCAAACGGCGCGCTGTAGCCCAGCAGCTGCGGCACGTACGCTTCGCTTTCGGTCACGATGTCGGTCCCGGCGCGCCTGAAAAAGTCGGCCTTGCGCAGCTGCCGGCGAAAAACCTGGTGGCCCGCCCCGTCGCGCAGCGTCACCGTGTAGCGCCCCTGGTAGCCGCGCACGCGCTCCAGCTGGCCGGGCGCGGGCGCGTAGGTGGCGGTAAGGCGCTGGGTCGAATCCGTTTCGGCCTCCAGCAGCAGCCGGTGGGGCTGGCCGTTGAGCACGACCAGCGTATCGGTCGCGGCCGGCGGGGCCCAGCCGCGGCGGTACGGTGGGGGCTTCGGCGCCGGGACCGCCGGCGCGGTCGGCGCGAGCGACACGCTGGGCATAGCCGCCGAACCCGCCCTGGTCGAGTTGAGCTTTTGCTCGCAGCCCACCAAGGCCGTTGCCAATAGGCCGAAGGCAACCACGCTTCTCATTGCATTATTTCGTGAGCCAGCCGTTGGCGTCGAGCCAGTTGCGCAGGCGGTCGGTCCACAGGTCTTTGGTGGTCGTGTTGTTGAGGCCGAAGCCGTGGCCGCCCTTCGGGTAGAGGTGCATTTCGGCTCCTACGCCGTGGCGCACGCACGCCTGGTAGAACACGAGGCTGTTGCCAACCGACACCACTTGGTCGTCCTGGGCGTGCACGAGGAACGTGGGCGGCGTCTGGGCCGTCACCTGGTTTTCGTTGGAGTAGCTCCGCATTTGCTCGGCCGACGGGCTGGCGCCCAGCAGGTTCTGGCGCGAGCCGGCGTGCTTCAGGCTGTCGCTGAAGCTGATGACCGGGTACAGCAGCACCAGAAACGCGGGCCGCACCGGCACCGGGCCGGGGTTGGCGCCCGCGGGCCGGGCAAACTGGGTGCCGGCCCACGCCGCCAGGTGGCCGCCGGCCGAAAAGCCCATCAGCCCAATCCGCTCGGGGTTGACGCCGTACTTGGCGGCTTGCTGGCGCACAAGGCGCAGCGCCTGCTGGGCATCGAGCAGCGGGGCAATGGATTTGTCGGGCTGGGCCTGGTCGTTGGGCAGGCGGTATTTGAGCACGAAGGCCGCGACGCCCATTTCGTTGAGGCGCCGGGCCACGTCGGCGCCTTCGCTATCGACGGAAAGCTGGGCGTAGCCGCCGCCGGGGCAGATGATGACCGCCGTGCCGTTGGCCGTGCCCGGCGCGGGCAGAAAGGCCGTCAGGTTCGGCTGTATCACGTTGGCGATGATGGCCTTGCCGTTCGCCGACTTCGTACTGGTTTCCTGCACCGCGCTCGGTTTGGAATCGGGCACGGTGCCGGTATACAGCGGAAAAGATTGCTGGGCCAGCAAGCGGCCCGAGGCCAATAAAACCAAGCCCAGGACGCTAAAAAGTTGAGGTGTTTTCATAAATCCGTCATTGTACGCAAAGCCAGGGAAAGCGGCCACGCCGGGGCAACGGCCTAAAATCGGGTAGAATCCGCCTACGAATTTAACGCACAACGCAACCAAAAAGGAACCATGCCGCAGCACCGGCGGTCTTAGAAACCATGCGCAAGACCACTCTGTTGGCCGCCGCTGCCCTGCTGGGCAGTCCCGGCCTCACCCTGGCCCAAAATACGCCGGAAGAAAACAACCCCAACGTCGACGCTCCTTTCGTGCGAAACATTCGCGCCGACCGGCCGGGCCAAACCATCGCGGCCCAGGTGCTACGCCCCGGCCAGTTCCAGCTCGAAACCGGTTTTCAGCGGCAATTCAACGGCCCCGGCCTGGCCCAAAGCCAAAGCGCCGCCGTCCTGCGCATCGGCTTCTTCAACAGCATGGAGCTGCGCGTGAGCCAGCCCTACCTCCACAACGGCCTTTTGGTGCCGACCGAAACCGGCCCCGTCGAGGCCCGCGGCTGGGCGCCGGTGGTGGTGGGCGCCAAGTTCATGGTGTCGCCCAACTACAACACCCGCACCCAGGTCGCGTTGCTGGTCGAGTCGGCCGTGCCGGGCACGGGCAGCCACGGCCTGCGCGGCACCTCCTGGGCCCCCGGCGGCCGCCTGCTCGTGAGCGAGCAGCTGGGCCAGCGGTTCGGGCTGGAAGCCAATGCCGGCTTCAGCCAGCGCGGCCTGACCGTGGCCGACCTCGAAAAAGGCCAGTTCCTGGGCACCCTGGCCCTCAACGGGCCGCTTGGCAACAAGGCCGGCTTCTTCGTCGAAGCCTACGGGCAAGGCCGCGCGGCGCTCAGCACCGGCACCACGGCGGGCCTCTACTGGCGCCCCGTGCCCGCCGTGCGCCTCGATTTCACGGCGGGCCGGGCGCTGAGCGGCCTGGCGGCGGGCACGGCCACGGTGGGCGGCGGCCTCACGTTTAGGGTCGGAAAATAGGGCCTTTTTCGGGTCGGGCGGGGGTTGCCCCCGGCTGGCCCGGCCCCTACTCCACCGTCAGCACCAGGTCGTCGGCGGCGACGCGGCTGCCTTCGGGCAGGGCCACGTCGGCCACCACCAAGTCTTGCGGGGCGGTGATGGTGGTTTCCATTTTCATGGCTTCGATGACGAAGAGCGGGGTGTTTTTGGGCGCGGCCTGGCCGGGCTTCACCAGCACTTTGCTCAGCATGCCTTGCAGCGGCGCGCCCATCTGGCGGGGGTTGGCCTTGTCGGCCTTGGCGTTGCTCACTTTGGTGACTTCCACCGACTGGTCGCGCACTTGCAGGTTGCGGGTCTGGCCGTTGAGGGTGAAGAAAATAGTGCGCTGCCCCTCCTCGTTGAGCGTGCCCACCGACTCCAGGCGCACGATGACCGACTTGCCGCGCGCAATTTCGATGATGGTTTCCTCGCCCGGCTGCAAGCCGTAGAAAAATACCGAAGTAGGCACTTTGCTCACGTTGCCGTACTTCAGCCGGTGCGCCCAGTATTCTTCGAACACCTTGGGGTACAGCAGCGAAGAGAGCAAGTCGGTGAACTTCGCGCCGGGAAACTTCTCCTGAAAAGCGGCCCATTCCTGGTCGAAGTCGATGGGCGCCAGGTGCTCGTTGGGCCGGTCGGTGAACGGCGTTTCGTTCTTGAGAATGAGCTTTTGCAGCTCGGCGGGCCAGCCGCCTTCGGGCTGGCCGATGTCGCCGCGAAACAGCTCGCGCACCGATTCGGGGAAGTTCAAACTTTCGCCCTTCTCCATCACATCGGCGGGCGTGAGGCCGTTGCTGACCATAAACAAGGCCATGTCGCCCACCACTTTGCTGCTCGGCGTCACCTTCACGATGTCGCCAAACATGCCGTTCACGTCGGCAAACCGCTGCTTCACTTCCTCAAACTTGTCGAGCAGGCCCAGCGAAGCCGCCTGCGGGCGCAGGTTGGAGTACTGCCCGCCCGGAATCTCGTGCTGAAACACCTCCGACGTGCCCGCTTTCAGGCCCGACTCGAACGGATAATACATTTCGCGCACCGCTTCCCAATAGTTGCTGAACTCGTTGAGCGAGACCTGGTTGAACTCGCGGTGGCGCGGCGTGTGGCGCAGCATTTCCACTACCGAGTTGAAATTGGGCTGCGAGGTGAGGCCCGACAACGAGCCCAGCGCCACGTCGATGACGTTGACGCCGGCCTCCACGGCCTTGGCGTAGGTGGCGGCTTGCAGCGACGACGTGTCGTGGGTGTGCAGGTGGATGGGAATTTTCACCGTGTCGCGCAGACCCGAAATCAGCTCCGTGGCGGCATAGGGCTTCAGCAACCCGGCCATGTCCTTGATGCAGAGGAGGTGAGCGCCGGCGTCTTCGAGCTGCCGGGCCAGCTTCAGGTAGTAGTCGAGCGAATATTTGGTCCGGTTCGGGTCCATGATATCGCCGGTGTAGCAGATGCTGGCTTCGGCCAGGCGGCTGGTTTTGGTGCGCACGAAGCCGATGCAGGCTTCCAGGCCCTTCATCCAGTTCAGCGAGTCGAAAATGCGGAACACGTCGACGCCCGTTTCGGCCGCCTGCTGCACAAACCGCTCGGTGAGGTTGTCCGGATACGCCTTGTAGCCCACGCCGTTGGCCCCGCGAATGAGCATTTGCAGCAGGATGTTCGGCACGGCTTCGCGGAGTTTGGCCAGGCGTTCCCAGGGGTCTTCGTGCAGGAAGCGCAGGGCCACGTCGAAGGTGGCGCCGCCCCAGACTTCGAGCGAGAAGGTTTGGGGGTGCTGCCGGGCGTAGGCGCCGGCCACTTTCAGCATGTCCCAGGTGCGCATGCGGGTGGCCAGCAGGCTTTGGTGGGCGTCGCGCAGGGTGGTGTCGGTGTAGTGCACCAGGGGCTCGGCGCGCAGCCATTGGGCAAATTTTTCGGGCCCCAGCTCGTCCAGCTTCTGCTTGGTGCCGGGCGCGGGCGCGGCGGGGTCGAAGTTCGGAACGTGCGGCCGGCGCGGGTTGGCGCGCGGGTCGAGCAGGTTGCGCACGTCGGCATTGCCGTTCACCACCGTCTCGCCGATGAAGCCGAGCAGGCGCGTGGCGCGGTCCTGCCGGGTTTCAAACTTGAACAGCTCGGGGTGGTCTTTGATGAAATCGACGGTGGCGTGGCCGGTCTGAAACTCCTCGTTGCCAACGATGTTCTTCAAAAACTGGATGTTGGTGCGCACGCCGCGCACCCGGAACTCGTCGAGGGCGCGCAGCATTTTCTGGGCCGCGCCGTGCAGCGTGGGCGCGTGGGCCGACACCTTCACCAGCATCGAATCAAAGAAGGGCGACACCACCACGCCCTGGTACACCGAGCCTTCGTCGAGCCGGATGCCGAAGCCGCCCGCCGCCCGGTAGGCCACGATGGTGCCGTAGTCGGGCTTGAAGTCGTTTTCGGGGTTTTCGGTGGTCACGCGGCACTGCATGGCGAAGCCCGCCCGCAGCGGCACCACGTCGGGGCCCAGGCCAATTTCGGGGTCGCTGAGGTTGAAGCCGGCGGCGATGTAAATCTGGGTTTTAATCAAATCGACGCCCGTAATCATCTCAGTCACCGTGTGCTCGACCTGGATGCGGGGGTTGACTTCGATGAAGTAAATCCGGTCGTGCTCGGGGTTCACCAGAAATTCGACGGTGCCCACGTTGTCGTAGCCCACGGCCCGGCCGATGCGCAGGGCGTACTCGTATAAGAGGTGGCGCTGGTGGTCGGGCAGGTTCATGGCCGGGGCCACTTCCACCACTTTCTGGAAGCGGCGCTGCACCGAGCAGTCGCGC
>CAXTCS010000148.1:0-10674 GCA_964242365.1 uncultured Hymenobacter sp.
GGAAACCGTAGCCGGGGTGAATGGCGGTGGCGCCGTTTTCCTGGGCCACCCGCAGCAGGCCTTCGATGTCGAGGTAGGGCTTCAGGGGCTCGTCGTCGCGGCCGATTTGGTAGGCCTCGTCGGCCTTGTAGCGGTGCAGCGAGTAGCGGTCCTCGAAGGTGTACACGGCCACCGTGGGGATGTTGAGCTCGGTGGCGGCGCGCATCACGCGAATGGCAATTTCGCCGCGGTTGGCGACCAGGAGTTTGGTTATGTTCATATCAGCAAGGGGAGGTAGGCGCGCATACGGCGAAACTACGCACAAGGCTGTTCAATGCTGCTTTTGGGCCGGGGCCAGTTTGCGGAAATCAATAAAACCTTGCCGCGCAAAAGCAGTTGTAAGCCCACTCCCGCCAACCCCCGCCGCATGAACTTCGACCAAAAAAACATTCTCCTCGTGGGCGCCTCGTCCGGCATTGGCCTGGCCACCGCCGCGCTGCTACACGGCTTGGGCGCAAATCTATTCACGGCTTCCCGGCACCTTTCGCCGGAGCTGGAAGCACTGGGCACCAGCCACTTTGCCTACGACGCCACCCAGCCCGTGGGCACTGCGCTCGACGCCCTGCCCGACGTGCTGCACGGCGTGGCTTATTTTCCGGGCAGCATCAAGCTGCGGCCGTTCGAGCGCATTCCGACCGAGGATTTTCAGGCCGATTTCGACCTGAACGTGGTGGGCGCCGTGCGGGTGCTGCAAGCCACCATCAAGCGGTTGAAGAAGGCCGGGGGCGGCGCTTCCGTGGTGCTGTTCAGCACCGTGGCGGCCGATACGGGCATGAGTTTCCACACCAGCATTGCCACGGCCAAGGCGGCGGTCGAAGGCCTCACGCGGGCGCTGGCCGCCGAGTACGCCGCCAGCGGCGTGCGCGTGAACTGCATCGCGCCCTCGCTCACCAACACGCCCCTGGCCGCCGCCCTGCTCAACTCGCCCGAAAAGGCCGAAGCTGGCGCCAAACGCCATCCCTTGCAGCGCATCGGCCAGCCCGAAGACCTGGCGTACACGGCCTCGTTTCTGCTTTCCGACCACAGCTCCTTCGTAACCGGGCAGGTGCTGGCCGTAGACGGCGGCATGGGCAAGCTGAAATAGGTTTTTTAGTTGTCAGTTGCTGGTTGTCAGCTGTCTGTCTTTGGCATGAAACGCAAGGCTGCTGAGTTGCTGATGCACTTCGGCCCTGATAAACAGAGCCGATTTCGGGTCCGGGGCGGGGCGGGGCTGGCCCGGCGCCTGCGCCATTTCAACGAGCTCGGGCAACGACGGGCGGGGGCCAGCCCCGCACCCTACGACCCGAAAAAGGCCCTAATTAACAAACCCCCGACACTTCCTTTCCCATGAAAATCTGCATCTTCTGGCACCGGCGCGACCTGCGCTTTCACGACAACGCCGGGTTGGCGGCGGCGCTGGCCAGCGGCTTGCCCGTGGTGCCGCTCTTCATTTACGATAAAGACATTCTGGACCACCTGCCGGCCAAAGCCGACGCCCGGCTCACCTTTATTTTTGACGAAGTGGAGCGGCTGGCCAGGGAAACCGAAGCCGCCGGCGGCACCTTTCTGGCGCGCTACGGGCAGCCGCTGGCTGTCCTGGCGCAGCTGGTGCAGGAGTTCGACGTGGCCGCCGTGCACACCAACGAGGACTACGAGCCCTACGCCACCGGGCGCGACGCCGCCGTGGGCCAGCTGCTGCGGGGGCATGACGTTGATTTTCATCTATATAAAGACCAGGTCGTTTTTGCCAAAGACGAAATCCTGACCAAATCCGGGACCGTGCCCAAGGTGTTCGGGGCGTACCTCAAGGCGTACACGGCCAAGCTCACCGACGACCTGCTGCTGCCCTACGGCTCGGCCGGGGCCTTTACCAAAGCGCATTTGCAGCCCCTCGAAGCGAAAAAAGCCGGCCCGCGCCCCACGCTCGCCAGCATGGGGTTTGAGCGGCTGGAGCAGTATGTGCCCACCGCCGACCTGCCGGCCGATGCCGTGGTGCGCGACTACCACAAAACCCGCAACACGCCCGCGCTGCAAAACGGCAGTGCCCGCATTTCGGTGCAGCTGCGCTTTGGCACGCTCAGCGTGCGGCAGGTGCTGCGCCAGGCCAAGGCCCTAAATGCCAAGCTGCTGGCCGAAATTATCTGGCGCGACTTCTTCATGATGCTGCTCTGGCACTACCCCAACACCGCCACCGAGGCCTACGACCCCAAAATGCGGCACGTGCCCTACCGCAACAACGAGGACGAATTTCGGGCCTGGTGCGAGGGCCGCACCGGCTACCCGCTGGTCGACGCCGGCATGCGCGAGCTCAACGCCACCGGCTACCTGCCCAACCGCGTGCGCATCACCACGGCGGGCTTTCTGGTCAAGCACTTATTCATCGACTGGCGCTGGGGCGAACGGTATTTTGCCGATAAGCTGCTCGATTATGAGCTGGCCAACAACGTGGGCAACTGGCAGTGGATGGCCGGCACCGGCGCCGTGGCCGCCCCCTGGTTCCGGGTGTACAGCCCCGAAAGCCAGCTCGAAAAGACCGACCCCGCGCTAACCTACGTGAAGCGCTGGGTGCCCGAAGTGGGCACGCCGGCGTACCCCGCGCCCATCGTCGACCACAAATTTGCCCGCGAGCGGGCCGTGGAAGCCATTCGGGCGGCGCGCATCGCCGCGTCGTAGCATCCGCGTTACGAACCTAGCGCCCACCTCGCCGGTTACACCGGCATGGAAAAGGACCGCATCAAACAAGCCTATCTCGCCTTCGTGCTCAATGAGGGCCACCCGCCGGCCTCGGTGTTCAAGCTGACGCAGCAGCTGGGGCTGGCCGAGCAGGAGTTCTATAAATATTACCCCAATTTCGAGGCCATCGACCGCGAGCTGTGGGCCGATTTTGGCCGGCAGGCGCGCGAAACCGCCGCCGCCGAGCCCGTGTGGGAAGGCTACGGCAGCCGCGAAAAGCTGCTGGCTTTTTATTACACGCTGCTCGAAATCCTCAAAAACAACCGCTCCTACGCCTTGATGAGCCTGCGGCGTTCGCTGCACCGGATGCCCGCGCTCACGCCCCGCGTGCTCGACGATTTCCGGCAGGATTTCGAGGTGTTTGTGAGCGACTTGCTGCGCGACGGCCGGGTGAGCGGCGAAATCGCCAACCGCCCGCTGGTGCAGGACGGCTACCCGCGCTTCTTCTGGCAGCAGGCGCTGTTCGTGCTCGGCTTTTTTGCCAAAGACGACACCATCAACTTCGAGCGCACCGACGCCGCCGTGGAAAAAGCCGTGACGCTCAGCTTCGACCTAGTAGGCCGCAACACGCTGGATTCGGCCGTCGATTTTGTGCGGTTTTTAGCAAGAATGTAATTCATTTAACAATTAACATCTATCATTTAACAATCCATATTACGCGGATTTTTAGCGTGATACAGGGCTTGTTAATTATTCGTAACTCATTGCTATTGAAACTGTTAAATGTTAATTGTTAAACGTTAAATGATAATTGTTAAATGTTAATTGTTAGTTGTTAAATGACAAATGATATTCCGACCACCAAGGTCGCCCGCGCCGCCCGCTTTGCCAAAACCGGCTTTAATGTAGGAGCCAACTACGTGAAGCATTACGCCAAAAAAGCCGTCGGAGCCGAGTCGACCACCGACGACTTGCACGCGGCTAATGCCGCCGAGCTATACGGCACGCTCAGCGAAATGAAAGGCTCCGTGCTGAAAGTGGCCCAGATGCTGGCCATGGAAAAAAACATGCTGCCCACGGCCTACGCCAACCAGTTTGCCAAGGCGCAGTACCAAACGCCGCCGCTCTCCGGCCCGCTGGTGGTGAAGGCTTTTCGGAACGCGTTTGGCAAGTCGCCGTTTCAGCTTTTCGAGGCGTTTGAGCCCGAAGCGCGGCATGCCGCCAGCATCGGGCAGGTTCATTTTGCCCGCCAGGGCGGCAAAGCGCTGGCCGTGAAGGTGCAATACCCCGGCGTGGCCGACAGCATCACGTCGGACATTCGGCTGGTGAAACCCATTGCCCTCCGCGTAATGGGCCTGTCCGAAGCCCAGGTGCGCCCCTACCTGGAGGAAGTCGAAACCCGGCTGCTCGAAGAAACCGACTACGCCCTGGAGCTGCGGCGCGGACAGGAAATAGCGGCCCGCTGCCAAGGGCTGCCCCACCTGGAATTTCCGGCCTACTACCCCGAGCTCTCCACGGCCCGCATCCTGACCATGGACTGGCTCGGCGGCCAGCACCTGAAAGAATTTCTGGCCACCGGCCCCAGCCAGGCCGTGCGCAACCAGCTCGGGCAGGCGCTGTGGGACTTTTATCAGTTCCAGTTCAATACGTTGCACCAGCTGCACGCCGACCCGCACCCCGGCAACTTCCTCATGCGCGCCGATGACGGCGGCACCCTCGGCGTGCTCGATTTTGGCTGCGTGAAAGACGTGCCCCTGGATGTGTACCAGCTATTTACGGCCCTGCTGGCCCCCGAAACGTTTGCCGACGAAAGCCGTCTGGCCGCGCTGCTCACCCAGGCCGGCGTGCTCCGCGCCACCGATGCGCCGGCTTTGCGGGCGCTCTACCTGCGCACCATGCACACCTCGCTCGAATTGGTAGGCCGCCCCTTCCGCCAGGCCACGTTCGACTTTGGCGACCCGACCTACATGGCGGCGCTCTACGCGCTGGGCGACGACCTAATGGCCGACCCCGAGCTGCGCAAGCAGCGCGAGCCGCGCGGCTCGGCGCATTTCATCTATTTGAATCGTACTTATGTGGGCCTTTTTGCCCTCCTCACCGAGCTGGGGGCTACTGTTGAGACGCATATTTCGGGTCCCGGTCAGCTATAGAAGCTGCTTAGGAAGTCGCCAATCGGTCGTTTTATCGGGCGGCAGCTCAGGAAGTTTCGCCGGGTCAACTGTTGAAGCCGTTCATTCGTTTCACACTTTTGTTTAACTTTTAATTGGTTCCGCACATGAAAAAAATTCTCGCTCTGAGCGCCGTGTTCCTAAGCCTGGCTTCGGCGGCGTCGGCCCAAAAAATGGCCAGCTGCTGCGCCCGGCCCGCCGGCAACATCACCGCGTCGGCCACCGAAACCTTCGCCATGCTGGCCACCAACAAAGATTTTTCGGGCGGTCACGACGCGCCCCTGCCTTACAAATACGAAGGCGAGGGCCAAAACATCGAGTTCAAAACTTCGGACGGCACGCCCGGCCACGGCTTCGAAATCAAAAGCGCCACGCCGAGCAGCAAGTACCTGTTCGTGATTCACGAGTGGTGGGGCCTGAACGATTACATCAAGAAAGAAGCCGCCACCTACGCCCGCGAGCTGCCGGGCGTCAACGTCATCGCCGTGGACTTGTACGACGGCAAAGTAGCCACCACCGCCGACGAAGCCGGCCAGTACATGGGCGCCGTGAAAACCGAGCGCGCCGTGGCCATCCTCAAAGGCGCGGAAATGTATGCCGGCCCGAAAGCCGAGTTTGCCAGCATCGGCTGGTGCTTCGGCGGCGGCTGGAGCTTGCAGGAAGCCCTGCTCGGCGGCAAGCAAACCGTGGGCTGCGTGATGTTTTACGGCATGCCCGAGAAGGACGTGGCCAAGCTCAAAACGCTGAATTCCGACGTGTTGGGCATTTTCGCCACCCAGGACAAATGGATTAACCCCGAAGTGGTGGGCCAGTTCAAAAAGGACATGGCCGCGGCCGGCAAAAAAGTAACCGTCGAAAGTTACGACGCCGACCACGCCTTCGCCAACCCATCGAACCCCAAATTCAACCAGGAATACGCCGCCAAGGCGCACGGCCAGGCCCTGGCTTACCTGCGCGGCAAGTTCAAGGTGAAAGCGTAGCCGTTTTCCTTCGAAGACCACAAAAAGCCTTCCCGCTGGGAAGGCTTTTTTATTGCTATTTTGGCCGACTTTCTGTTCTGTTCCTTCCCACTTTTATTCCCACCCGCGCCATGGCCCCGCTCACTGCCCTGCTCTCCGAATACGGCGAAAGCCACCAAAACCCCACCAACAAGCTGGTGCATTGGGTGTGCGTGCCGCTGATTATGTTCTCGTTGCTGGGCCTGCTGTGGTCGGTGCCAGTGCCCGCCGCCATCCAAAATATCAGCCCGTGGCTGAACTGGGGCACGCTGGTGATGGCCTTGGCCCTCGTGTATTACGTGCGGCTGAGCGGCCGGCTGGCCCTGGGCATGGTGCTGGTGTGGGCGACGATGGCGGCGGCCCTGCGCGTGGTGGCGGGTGCGGCGGCGCTGCCGCTGTGGGGCATTTGCCTCATCATTTTCGCGCTGGCGTGGGTGGGCCAGTTTTGGGGCCACAAGGTCGAAGGCAAAAAACCGAGCTTTTTGAAAGACCTGCAATTTCTGCTGATTGGCCCGCTGTGGCTGCTGCATTTCGTGTACCGCCGGCTGGGCTGGGGGTATTAACGCCTGCGGCTTAATTAGGAATGAGGAATGAGGAATGAGGAATGAGGAATGGTCATTGCGAGGACGAAGGACGAAGCAATCCGTCCTGTTCTCAGCGACTAACCTTATTAATGTGACACGCCCTTTTCCAGGACCGGAAAAAGCCTGCTTTGCGGGCAGTGCCGGGGTTTGTCACATTATTGGGTTGGTCGCTGAGACCAGGACGGATTGCTTCGCTGCGCTCGCAATGATACAATTCCTCATTCTTTATTCTTCATTCCTCATTCCTCATTCCTCATTAAGCGCAGCGTACGCCAGCAGGCCGGCCAGCTCGGCTACGCAGTCGGTCAGTTGCTCCCAGGCGGGCAACACGAAGTACTGGTCCTGGTAGCGCGTGCCCGTGACGGGGGTGCGCAGCACCGTGGCCAGGTCGAAGGCCGGGCGTGGCGTGAGCTCGTTCACGCAGTGGTGGATTTCACCGGCCGACGAGAGCAGGCCCGCGCCGTAGAGCCGGGGCTGGCCTTCGTGCTGCACCAGCCCAAATTCAGCCGTGAAAAAGTACAGCGCCCAGAGCTGCTCCCGCGCCGGCGAGCCGGCCGGCTGCGCGCGGTACGCCTGCCCCAGCATGTGCAGGAAATCGGCCAGGCCTTCGTCGAGCAGCATGGGCACGTGCCCAAACAGGTCGTGGAACAAGTCGGGCTCGGGGCTGAAATCGAAGCGGCTCATGGGCCGGATGCGGGTCACCACCGGAAACTTCCGCTCGGCGAGCAGCTCGAAAAATGCCGCCGGCTCAAACGGCCGCCCCACCGGGGCCAGGCGCCAGCCGCTGTGCTCCAGCACGGTGGCGCTGAGCGCGCCGATGTCGGGGATGGCGTCGCGCCGCAAGCCCAGCCGCGCCAGCCCCTGGCTGAACGCCGGGGCCGCCCGTCGGTGCAGCAGGGCCGTCTGGCGGTCAAAGAGCATTTTCCAAACCAGCTGGTCCTGGCTGGGGGCAGTTGCGGGGTGAAGGTTGGTAAACATAGCGGGATGGGCGAAAAAAAAGCCCGACATCCTGGCGGATTCGGGCTTTTGAAGGTTTCCAATGAAGTTTGGGGGTCATGCCTCCTGCTCCGCTAGCGCCAATCGCAGCCCGTGCTTGCCCTGGTTGGGGCAAGTCGCTAGCATAATACGGTTGACGAATTGGTGGCGCATGAGTGAAACGAAGTTAAGCGTCGAGCTTGAAAATACAAGTATTTCGCTGGATTAATTTTTTGTTATTCCAGCTCTCCGCGCAGCGCAAACACGCGCCGCAGGTTGCGAATCAGGCGGGCCGATTCGTCAAAATCCAGCGTTTGCTGCCCGTCCGAAGCGGCGGTTTCGGGCGTTTCGTGGGTTTCGTACACGATGCCGTCGGCCCCGGCCAGCACGGCGGCCAGCGCCATCGCCGGCACGTACTCGCGCAGGCCGATGCCGTGCGAAGGGTCGACGATGACGGGCAGGTGGCTTTTCTCTTTCAGGATGGGCACGGCGTTCAAATCCAGCGTGTTGCGGCTGGCCGTTTCGAACGTGCGGATGCCCCGCTCACAGAGCATCAGCTTCTCGTTGCCGCCCGAAAACACGTACTCGGCCGACGACAACAGCTCTTCGATGGTGCCCGAAATGCCGCGCTTGATGAGCACCGGCTTGTCGACGCCGCCCAGCGCATCAAGCAAATTGAAGTTCTGGGTGTTGCGGGCGCCGACCTGAAATACGTCCACGTAGTCGTGCATCTCCTCCACCTGCGAGACTTGCATGACTTCGGTCACGATTTTGATGCCGCGCGCGCGGGCCATGCGGTGGAATTCCTTCAGCCCGTCCATGCCCAGGCCGCGGAACGAGTAGGGCGACGAGCGGGGCTTAAACACGCCGCCGCGCATCAGGCGCACGTTGTTGGCCAGCAAGTGGGCCATTACTTTTTCCATCTGGGCCTCGCTCTCGATGCTGCACGGGCCGGCGCACAGCGCCAGCGTGCCCTCGCCGATGGTCACGCCGTCGCCGAGGTCGAGCACGGTGGGCTTCACGCGCCACTTGCGGCTCACCAGCTTGTAGTCGTCCGACACGCGGTGCACGTCGCGCACGCCCGGCAGCTGGCCGATGGTGCGGATGTCGAGGTCCTTCTTGCCAATGGCCACCAGGTAGTGGGCGTGCTGGGTGGTGACTTCGGTGGTTTTGTAGCCCTGCTGCCTGAGGTGCTCGGTGATGCCGGGCACGGCGGCCGATTTTTCTAGTTGGATTATCACGGAATTGAGAGACTTGACGTTCGGAAAAACCTCACCCCCTGACCCCCTCTCCCAAAGAGAGGGGGCACCGGTTTGGAGCATATAGAATTGATTTACAAATAAATATTCACGCAGGACCGGTGCCCCCTCTCTTTGGGAGAGGGGGTCAGGGGGTGAGGTTCTCCGTGAGGTTACGCTTGCTTGATGCCCCGCACGAATCGGGCGGCGGCTTCGGGCGCGTCGGATACGTTTTTTAGCGCCTGGATGAGGGCCGAGCCGATGATGGCGCCGTCGGCGTGCTGGCAGGCGTGGTCGAAACCGGCTTTGGTGGCGATGCCGAAGCCGATGAGGCGGGGGTTGCGCAGGTTCATGGCCGCGAGGCGCTCGAAATAGTCTTGCTGGGCGGGCGCATCGGTGGGCGTGGTGCCGCCCGTGGTGCCGGGGCCGGACACGAGGTAGAGAAAGGCGTCGGACAAACGGTCGAGGCGGCGGATTCGCTCCTCCGAGGTTTGCGGGGTGATGAGGAAAACGGCTTTCAGGCCGTGTTTTTGGAAGACGGCGTGGTAGGTTTCTTCGTACTCATCGAGCGGTAAATCCGGCAAAATCAGGCCATCGACGCCCACGGCGGCGGCTTGGCGGCAGAATTCTTCCACCCCAAACTGCATCACCGGGTTGAGGTAGCCCATGAGCAGGACCGGCGTTTCGGGCACGGCGGCCCGCAGGCCTTGCAACTGCGCGAAGAGCACCGGCAGGTTCATGCCATTGGCCAGGGCCACCGTGCTGCTGCCCTGGATAACCGGGCCGTCGGCCAGCGGGTCGGAAAACGGCATGCCGATTTCGAGGATGTCGGCGCCGGCGGCTACCAGCGCTTCGGCCAGCGGCAGGGTGTCGTGCAGGCTGGGGTAGCCGGCCGTGAAGTACATGTTGAGCAAGTTGTGCTTGCTTGCGAAGGCTTGGGCTATTCGGTTGTTCATAAGTTATTTACCGCAGAAGACGCAGAGGATTTTCGCAGAAAGTTTTCGCAGAAGAACGACTTCCGCGTCTCCTGCGAAAACCTTCTGCGCCTTCTGCGGTGAAAAAATCAAAGCAGCTTGTCCATGTTTTTGAGGTAGGTATCCAGGTCTTTGTCGCCGCGGCCGGAGAGGTTTACCACCACCACGTCGTCGGGGCCGGCGCCCAGTTGCCCGAGCACGGCCAGCGCATGAGCCGTTTCGAGGGCCGGAATTATGCCTTCGAGGCGGCTCAATTCGCTCACCGCTTTCAGGGCTTCGTCGTCGGTAACGGACAGGAACTCGGACCGGCCGACCGCGCCCAAATAGGCATGCAGCGGGCCAATGCCGGGATAATCCAGCCCCGCGCTCAGCGAGTAGGGCTCGGTAATCTGGCCGTGCTCGTCCTGCATGAGCAGCGTGCGGCTGCCGTGGATGATGCCCGGCGTGCCCAGCACCGAGGTGGCCGCCGAGTGCCCGGAATGGATGCCGTGCCCGGCCGCTTCGACCGCGATGAGGCGCACGGTGGGCTCGTCGAGGAAGTGGTAGAACGCCCCGGCCGCGTTGGAGCCGCCGCCCACGCAGGCCACCACGAAGCTGGGCAGCTCGGAGCCGGTTTTCTCCAGCAATTGCGCCCGCATTTCTTCGCTGATAACGGCTTGCAGGCGGGCCACCAAATCGGGGTACGGGTGCGGGCCCACCACCGAGCCGATGATGTAGTGCGTGTCGACGGGGTTGGCAATCCAGTCGCGGATGGCCTCGTTGGTGGCGTCTTTCAGGGTCTGGCTGCCGCTGGTTACGGCCCGCACTTCGGCCCCGAGCAGGCGCATGCGGGCCACGTTGGGGGCCTGGCGCTCGATGTCAATGGCGCCCATGTACACCACGCAGGGCAGGCCCACCAGGGCGCACACGGTGGCGGTGGCCACGCCGTGCTGCCCGGCCCCGGTTTCGGCGATGATGCGCGTTTTGCCCAGGCGCTGGGCCAGCAAAATCTGCCCCACGGTGTTGTTGATTTTGTGGGCGCCGGTGTGGCACAGGTCTTCGCGCTT
>CAXTCS010000149.1:0-10668 GCA_964242365.1 uncultured Hymenobacter sp.
GTTTTTGGTGTTTTGCACCTCGGTGCGGAACGACTGAGCCATGGTCTTCAGCTCCTGCATGCCTTTGCGCACACGGGTGCCGGCGGCGGCGTTCTGCTTGTCGTAGAATTTCGAGAAGTCGTCTTCGAGCGACATCACGAGGTCCTTCAATTTGCCAAAATTATTCATTGGGGGTTGGGTTTGGGGTGAAAAATGAGTTTGGGATGGTGTTAAGCCGGCCCTAATATACAGGGATTTCAAATGCAAGCAAGTTTTCTACTTTTTTTCTAAAACCCCCTCCCCTGCTTTTGGAGGCCTTTTTTGCCAAAAAAAAGGCCGTTTCCGCAAAGTGCCTCACCCGACACTCCCTTGGGATAATGCAAAAACAAGCGCGCCGGCCACCCTCTCGGGCAGCCGGCGCGAAGTGCCTTGGCGGGCTGTTTTAGGCTATTTGGGCCGGTGTGGCGGCCTTGCTGTAAAGCCCTTTGTCGAGCTTGGCGGCCATGGCCTCAAACGCAACAATCGTTTCCTGCACATCGGCCAGCGTGTGCATGGCCGTGGGGATGAGGCGCAGCATAATGACGCCCTTGGGCACCACCGGATACACCACGATGGAGCAGAAAATGCCGTGATTCTCACGCAAATCGAAGGTTAGGGCCGTGGCGTCGGCGAGTTCGCCGTTCAGCAGCACCGGCGTCACCGGCGATTCGGTGGTGCCGATGTTGAAGCCTTTTTCGCGCAGGCCGCCTTGCAGGGCCCGCACGATGGTCCAGAGCTTTTCGCGGTATTCGGGGTGGTTGCGAATCAGCTCCAACCGCTTCAGCGCGCCAATTACCAACGGCATGGGCAACGATTTGGCGAAAATCTGGCTGCGCATGTTGTAACGCAAATATTCAATCACGCTTTCCTGCCCGGCCACAAACGCGCCGATGCTGGCCATGCTCTTGGCAAAGGTGTAAAAAATTAGGTCTACGCCGTCCTGGCAGCCCAAATGCTCGGCCGTTCCGGCCCCGGTGGCCCCCAGCGTGCCAAAACCATGAGCATCGTCGACGAAGATGCGGAAATCAAATTTCTCCTTCAATTTCACGATTTCGGGCAGCTTGCCGAGGTTGCCCGACATGCCGAACATGCCCTCCGTAATCACCAGAATGCCGCCGCCGGTTTCGTCGGTCAGGCGCTTGGCGCGCTCCAGCTGCTTTTCGAGGCTGGCCATGTCGTTGTGGGTAAACACAAACCGCTTGCCCTGGTGCAGGCGCACGCCGTCGATGATGCAGGCGTGCGACTCGGCGTCGTACACGATGGCGTCGTGGCGGTTCACCAGCGCGTCGATGATGCTCACCACGCCCTGGTAGCCGAAGTTCAGCAGCAGCGCGGCCGGCTTGTTCACGAACTCGCCCAGCTCGTTTTCCAGCTGCTCGTGCAGCGTCGAGTTGCCGCTCATGATGCGCGCGCCCATCGGATACGCCATGCCGAAATCGGTGGCGCCGTCGATGTCGGCCTGCCGCACTTCGGGGTGGTTGGCCAGGCCGAGGTAGTTGTTCAGGCTCCAGGTAAGTACCTCTTTGCCACGAAACTGCATGCGGGGCTGAATCTGGCCTTCCAGCTTAGGGAAAGCGAAGTAG
The DNA here is from genome assembly GCA_964242365.1 of uncultured Hymenobacter sp. GTDB lineage: Bacteria > Bacteroidota > Bacteroidia > Cytophagales > Hymenobacteraceae > Hymenobacter. The sequence continues at coordinate 1,602 of CAXTCS010000149.1, forward strand.
CCGTGGGCGTAATGCGATTGCGAACCCAAAGGGCCGCGGTTGGCCGAAACCCGGTCGAAAATATCCACTGAAAAAACGGGAATAAGGTGAATGAATAGGCAGGAGGAAAGCCGCTGTGGGAATTGGAGCGAGAACCCAAAACGGGGCTAACCACAAAGGTAATCCCAGGTGGCGGTAGTACATAATTTGGGCGTAACAACTACCTGGCGCCCGGCAGGTTTGGTTATGGGCTGTGGTTTCGCAGTTTCTTTGCGGGCGACTACTGCCATCGAGCCCGAGAAAACGTCATGCCGGGCTTGCCGAGGCATCTCGCCGGCCACCACCAATTCAATCGATTGGTTTACTAAGGCACGCGAGATGCCTCGGCAAGCCCGGCATGACGTTCTATTCTTCTTTACGAACCAATCCATGAAAAAAATCACCAAGCTGCTCGTCGCCAACCGGGGCGAAATCGCGTTGCGCGTCCTGCGCTCCGCCAAGGAAATGGGCATCGCCACCGTGGCCATCTACTCCGAAGCCGACCGCAACGCCCTGCACGTGCGCTACGCCGACGAGGCCGTGTGCGTGGGCCCGCCCGCTTCCAAAGACAGCTACTTGCGCGGCGACAAAATCCTCGCGGTCTGCAAAGAGTTGGGCGTTGATGCCATTCACCCCGGCTACGGCTTCCTTTCCGAGAACGCCGGTTTTGCCCGCGCCGTGCGCGCGGCGGGCCTGATTTTCGTCGGCCCCTCGCCCGAAGCCATGGAAATTATGGGCGACAAGCTCTCGGCCAAGCAGGCCGTGAAAGCCTACAACATCCCGCTGGTGCCCGGCACCGACGAAGCCATTTCCGACGTGCCCGCCGCCAAGCGCATCGCGCAGGAAGTGGGTTTTCCCATCCTCATCAAAGCCTCGGCCGGCGGCGGCGGCAAGGGCATGCGCATCGTGAACAACGCCGACGAGTTCGAAGAACAGATGCAGCTGGCCATTAACGAGGCGATTTCGGCCTTTGGCGACGGCGCGGTGTTCATCGAGAAGTTCGTGACCGGCCCGCGCCACATCGAAATTCAGGTGCTCGGCGACGAGTACGGCCACATCGTGCACCTGTTCGAGCGCGAGTGCAGCATCCAGCGCCGCCACCAAAAGGTGATTGAGGAAGCGCCTTCGTCGGTGCTCACCCCCGCGCTGCGCGCCCAAATGGGCCAATGCGCCGTCGACGTGGCCCGCGCCTGCGACTACACCGGGGCCGGCACCGTCGAGTTTCTGCTCGATGACCAGCACAACTTCTACTTCCTGGAGATGAACACCCGCCTCCAGGTCGAGCACCCCGTCACGGAGCAAATCACGGGACTCGATTTGGTAAAAGAGCAAATCCGCGTCGCCCAGGGCGAGCCCCTCGCCTTCCGGCAGGAAGACCTCACCATCACCGGCCACGCCCTGGAGCTGCGCGTGTACGCCGAAGACCCGCAAAACAACTTCCTGCCGGATATCGGCACCCTCATCACCTACGTGCGCCCCCAAGGGCCCGGCGTGCGCGTCGACGACGGCTTCGAGCAGGGCATGGACATCCCGATTTATTACGACCCGATGATTGCCAAGCTCGTCACCTTCGGGGCCGACCGCGCCGAGGCCATTGCCCGCATGCTGCGCGCCATCGAGGAGTTCCAAATCACCGGCATCGAAACCACGCTGCCCTTCGGCCGCTACGTGCTGACCCATCCCGCCTTCGTCAGCGGCCATTTCGACACGAACTTCATCCGCGACCATTTCACCCCCACCACCCTCGCCCCCGCCACGCCCGACGAGGCCACGGCTCAGGTAGCCGCCGCGCTGGGCGCGCTGCTGCTCAGCGAGAAAAAGCCCAAATCGGTTGCCGCAGCAAGTGAAACAACGGGCGCGGAGGTTTCGGGGTGGCGTCGGAATCGATTGGGCGTGCGGTAGTCTGATTCGAAGGAATACACCGTAAATACCCAGACTATGCATCTGCGGCGACTTTATCTTGGAAGCCGCGTAACCTGCACTTCGACCCTAATTTCATCTGCGACCATTTTATTTCTACCGCAAATGACGACTGCCGGCGCTAAACCAGAAATCCCGTCACAATCTGAACAATGTACATACATCTAATGTATCTACATAAGACAGCTGCTTGAGCATATCCCAACGGGCCTTTCCGTAATGACAGGCTGGGTACTGGCTGCCAAACGCTGGAACTTTTCAAAAGCAAAATATATGGAAATTGGCATTGATAGTTTCGCCGCCTTGCTGCTCGACAACGGCACCGGCAAAACCCCCAGCGGCGTGGACGCCATGAGCGACCTGCTCGACCGCATCGAGCGGGCCGACCAGGTGGGCCTCGACGTGTTCGGCATGGGCGAGCACCACCGCCCGGAGTGCCTCGACTCAGCCCCCGCCGTCATCCTGGCGGCCGCGGCCGCCCGCACCAAGCGCATCCGCCTCACCAGCGCCGTCACGGTGCTCAGCGCCGCCGACCCGGTGCGCGTGTTCCAGGAATACGCCACGCTGGACCTGATTTCGCAGGGGCGCGCGGAGTTGGTGGTGGGCCGGGGCTCGTCCATCGAAGCCTTTCCCCTCTTTGGGTTCGACCTCGACGACTACGACGAGCTGTTTGCCGAAAAACTGGAACTGCTGCTGGCCGTGCGCGACCAGGAGGGGCTGCATTGGTCGGGCAAATTTCGGCCCGCGCTCACCGGGCAGGGCATTTACCCCCGGCCGGTGCAGCCGAAGCTGCCCATCTGGCTGGGCGTGGGCGGCACGCCCGAGTCCTTCGTGCGGGCCGGCGCGCTCGGCCTGCCGCTCATGGTGGCCATCATTGGCGGCGACACGCACCGCTTCCGGCCGCTCGTGGACTTGTACCGGGAAGCCGGCCGCCGGGCCGGGCACGCACCAGATGACTTAAAAGTGGGCCTACACTCGCTCGGCTACGTGGCCGAAACCACTCGGCAGGCGCATGAGGAATTCTTTCCTGGCTACGCCCGCACTTTTAATAAGCGGGCGCGGGAGCGGGGCGGTTCGCCCGTCACGCGGGCCCATTTCGACATGCAGGCCGGGCCACAAGGGGCGCTGCTGGTGGGCAGCCCCGAGGAAGTAGCCGCCAAAATCCTGCGCCACAGCGAAGCGCTGGGCGGCATCTCGCGGGTGACATTTCAGCAGGATGTAGCTGCATTGCCCCACACCAAAATCATGCAGTCGATTGAGCTACTTGGCACACGCGTGGCTCCACTGCTGCACGCCGCTGAATAAGTACGCGCCGGTGGCGACCTGAAATTTGCCTTCACCTCCAGCAAAACCTGCATATTTCCTGTTCGTCCCGCGCCCGCCGCTAAATCAAGTCGCCTAGTTCCCGCACGCCCACGGGCCGCGCCACGGTAAAGCCTTCGCCAAACTCGACGCCGATGATGTGGCCGAACTCCCGCGCCCGCGCCTCCATGAACCGGGCGAAGGCCTGGCTCGACAGATACGTTTGCGGCTCTTTGCTATCGGGGTCGAAGAACTGGCTTTTGAAGGCCTGAATAGCCTCCCACTTTTTGGCCCAATGCGGCGTGATGTCGACCACGAAAGCGGGCGGAATCTGGCGGTCCTGAATGTAATGGTACACGTTTTTGGGCCGCCAGGCGGCTTGCGGCTGCCCGTCGTCGCCGAAGGTCTCAATCATGCGCAGGCCGGCCAGAAAGCACGCATCGGTGGCCAGCTGCGCGGCGCGGCCGTGGTCCGGGTGCCGGTCCTGAACGGCGTTGGCCAGCACCACCTCCGGCCGGTAGCGGCGAATGGCGGCGATAAGCGGCAGCTGGTGCTCGCGCTCGTTGCGGAAGAACCCATCGGGCAAGCCCAGGTTTTCGCGGACTTCGATGCCGAGGATTTTATTAGACGCGGCCGCTTCGGCAGCCCGAATAGCGGGGGTGCCGCGGGTGCCCAGCTCGCCCCGCGTGAAATCGACGATTCCCACTTTTTTGCCCACGGCCATCGCCGCCAGCAGCGTGCCAGTGCACGACATTTCCACGTCGTCGGGGTGGGCGCCCAGCGCCAAAACTTCGAGCTTAACCACGGATTTTAAGATTTTAAACCGATTTTAAAAACGAATCCAAAAGCCCAGGAGCCGGCCTACTTGATGCGCAGCTTCTTGCCCGGCTGCAAGGTTTTCACCCCCGGATTCAGCTTTTTCAGCGTGCTTACGCGGACGCCGTATTTTTCGGCCACTTCCGACAAGGTATCGCCCGAGCGCACCCGGTGCGTCACCGTCTGCCGGGCGCGGGAAGGCCGCCCACTGCTGCCCCGCCCGCCCCGGCCCCGCCCGACGGCCCGGCTGTAGTAGTTAAACAGCTGCGAGGTGATGGTAAAATTGTCTTTTCGCAGCTTGTAGCCGGGAAAATCGTACATCAGCGCCGGGTTGATGGGGTTGCCCTGGTAGCGCACCTCGAAGTGCAGGTGCGAGCCCGTGCTGTGCCCCGTGCTGCCGCCGTAGCCAATGAGCTGGCCGGCCTTCACGAACGTGCCCACCGGCACCAGGGCCTTGCTCAAGTGCCCGTAAATCGTTTCCAGGCCGTTGTAGTGCCGCACCAGGATGTAGTTGCCGTAGCCGCCGCCGTCCCAGGCGCTGATGCGCACCACGCCGTCGTAGGCCGACTTCACCGAGTCGCCCGTTTCCAGGTCCAGGTCCATCCCGAAGTGCCAGCGGTAGCCCCGGAAGGCAAAACCCGAGGTAACCGGCGTGGCCGCGAGCGGCATTTTGGCGTAGCGCTGCCGGGGCGGGTCGGTGAGGTGCAGCTTGAGCGAGTCGCGGTAGCTGCGGCCGTCTACCCGGTACGGATTCACGCGGTGCGTGTCCCAGATGGAATAGTAGCCCGCCACCTTCACCCACGACGAATCGATGAGCACCTCGTCCGACATTTCCACGATTTCCTGCCCGCCTTCGTTCAGCGTCGTGGTGTCTTCGCTCACGATGCTGAGCTTTTTGGCCGGGTTGAAGTAGATGGATTTCGCGGCATCCGAATTGTCGTCGGGCAGCTCCTCGGTTTCGATAACCGTGGTGGTGTCCGGCCGGACGTAGCGCATCTTCGGCGTTTTGATGCGAAAAAAATCGGAGTTGCCGGCCGGGCTGCCGGTTTTGGCTTTGGGGCGGGGCGCCTTGCGGCGCTGCGCCTGCGCCGGGCTCAGGCCGGCAAGCAGCAGCAGCAGGGCCAGCAACAGCAGCGCCGGGCGCCAGGAAGTTGGTTTCAGAAAAATCAAAAGCAAGCTGAAAAAGGCCGGTGGCAAAGTCTTCGCAGTCTCCACCTCCGCGCCGTTCGTTCTAACCCAGACGGGCAGAAAAGCGGAGCCACAAAGCTCGTCTTTTCTACCACGTCCACGCAAGAAATTTAGTGTATGCCCAGCCCGGCCAGGTAGCGCTCGGCATCGAGCGCGGCCATGCAGCCGGTACCGGCCGCCGTCACGGCCTGGCGGTAAGTGTAGTCCTGCACATCGCCGCAGGCAAACACGCCGTCGATGTTGGTCTTGCTGGTGCCGGGAATTGTTTTCAAATACCCCTGCTCGTCGTGGTGCAGGTAGGGCTGAAAAATCTTGGAGTTGGGCTCGTGGCCAATGGCGACAAAGAAGCCCGTGAGCGCAATTTCGCGGGTTTCGTGGGTCAGCAGGTTTTTTACCCGCACGCCTTCCACGCTGTGCTCGCCCAGAATCTCATCGGTCACGGTGTCGAACAGCACCTCAATCTTGGGGTTGTCGAGCACGCGCTGCCGCATGATTTTCGAAGCTTTCATCTCGCTTTTGCGCACTATCATGGTCACCTTGCTGCACAGGTTGGACAGGTACGTGGCTTCTTCGGCCGCCGTGTCGCCGGCCCCCACGATGGCCACTTCCTGCCCCCGATAAAAAAAGCCGTCGCACACGGCGCAGGCCGACACGCCCGAGCCGTTCAGCTTCGCTTCGGACGGAATGCCCAGCCACTTGGCCGAAGCCCCGGTGGCGATGATGACGGAATCGGCCGTCAGTTCGATGCTTTCGTCGATGGTAATCTTACGCGGATGCACCGAAAAATCCACCGCCGTGGCAATGCCGTAGCGAATATCGGTACCGAAGCGGGCGGCCTGCTTTTTCAGGTCTTCCATCATCTGCGGGCCCATCACGCCGTCGGCGTAACCGGGAAAATTCTCCACGTCATTGGTGATGGTAAGCTGCCCACCGGGCTGCAAGCCCATGTACATAACGGGCGCCATATTGGCCCGGGCCGCGTAAATAGCGGCCGTATACCCGGCCGGGCCGGAGCCGATAATCAGGCATTTGAGGTGTTCAGACATTTCGAAAGTTGTAGCGCGAAGCCGTGCCCCGCGCATCGTTGAACGATGAATGGTAATGTAGAAAGCATCGGGCGCGGCCGGCTCATAAACAAGGGCTCGGAAAAAGAGGCCTATTTCCGGTCCACGCCACAGGCCGGTAGACGCCAACAAGCGCGAAACCGTACAAAAAACCCCAACCTGACGGTCGGGGTTTTTCATTCTGCAAAACTAATTGATTAGCCGAGATAAGGCTTCAGCGCTTTCGAGCGCGACGTGTGCCGCAACCGCCGGATGGCCTTCTCCTTAATCTGGCGCACCCGCTCACGGGTCAGGTTAAACTTCTCGCCGATTTCTTCGAGCGTCAGCGCCGCTTCGCCGTTCAGGCCAAAATACAGGGTAATGACGTCGGCCTCGCGCTTGGTGAGCGTGCTCAGCGCCCGCTGCACTTCCTTGCGGAGCGAGTCGTTCATCAGCGCCATGTCGGGCGATTCTTCGTCCTCGTTTTCGAGCACGTCGAGCAAACGGTTTTCTTCGCCCTGCACAAACGGCGCATCCACCGACACGTGCCGGCCGCTGATTTTCAAGGTGTCAACCACTTCTGAAGTGGTCAGCTCCAGCACTTCGGCGATTTCTTCGGGCGAAGGCTCGCGCTCGAATTTCTGCTCCAGCTCGGAGAACGACTTGCTGATTTTGTTCAGCGAGCCCACCCGATTCAATGGCAGGCGCACGATGCGGCTCTGCTCGGCCAAGGCTTGCAGGATGGATTGCCGAATCCACCACACGGCGTAGGAGATGAACTTAAAGCCGCGGGTTTCGTCAAAACGTTTGGCCGCTTTGATAAGCCCGAGGTTGCCTTCGTTGATGAGGTCACCGAGCGAAAGGCCCTGGTTTTGGTACTGCTTGGCCACCGACACCACGAAGCGCAGGTTGGCTTTGGTCAATTTTTCCAGCGCCTGCTGGTCCCCGTCGCGGATACGCTGGGCGAGCGTTACCTCCTCGTCGGGCGTGAGCAAATCCACCTTGCCAATCTCCTGGAGGTATTTGTCCAGCGACTGGCTTTCGCGGTTGGTAATCTGCTTACTAATTTTTAGCTGTCTCATGGGACTGGGTAAGAACGATATCTGATGGGGTTATACGAAAGAAAAAGCCGTCCGGACAGTCCCTGGGGTCAGAGGTAGCCAACAGGCGCCCTCCGACATTAGTTCGGGACTTTTCGCCTATTACGCTTGCGCTTCGCCGTTGCTGGCCGTGGCCGCCTCGGGCTTGGGCAGCAGCACCTTGCGCGAGAGCCGGTACTTGCCGGTTTTCTTGTCGATTTCCACCAGTTTCACGTCAATATCCTGCCCCACTTCCAACAAACCTTCCAGCGTCTGAATCCGCTCGTGGGTCACTTCCGAGATGTGCAGCAAGCCGTCTTTGCCCGGCATAATCTCCACGAACGCGCCGTAGGGCTGAATGCTGCGCACCTTGCCTTTGTAGATTTCGCCCACTTCCGGCTGCGCCGCGATGGCCCGGATGCGGTCGATGGCGCCCTGCATGTCCTCCTGGTTGGAGGCGTAAATGCTCACGTGGCCCTTCTCGTCTTTCTCCTCGATGATAACCGTGGCGTTGGTATCCTTCTGAATTTGCTGGATAACCTTGCCGCCCGGCCCGATGATGGCGCCAATGAATTCTTTGTCAATCAGCATTTTGTGCGAGCGCGGCGTGTGCGCTTTCAGCTCGGCGGCCGGCGCGGCAATGGTTTTCGCCATTTCGCGCAGGATGTGCAGCCGGCCCTCGCGCGCCTGGTGCAGCGCGGCGGTCAGAATCTCATTGCTCAGGCCCTGAATTTTGATGTCCATCTGGCAGGCGCAAATACCTTTCTCGGTGCCGGTTACCTTAAAGTCCATGTCGCCGAGGTGGTCCTCGTCGCCGAGGATGTCGCTCAGCACGGCGTACTCACCGGTTTCCTTGTCCTGCACCAAACCCATGGCGATGCCGGCCACGGCCCCCGTGATTTTTACGCCCGCGTCCATCAGCGCCAGCGAGCCGGCGCACACCGTGGCCATCGAGCTGGAGCCGTTCGACTCCAGAATGTCCGACACGATGCGGATGGTATAGGGGTTTTCGTCCTCCGGCGGCAGCACCTGCTTCAGCGAGCGCAGGGCCAGGTTGCCGTGGCCGATTTCGCGGCGGCCGGCGCCCCGGTTGGGTTTCACTTCGCCGGTCGAAAAACCGGGGAAGTTGTAGTGCAGCATGAACTTCGAGTAGCCCTTGGCCAGCGGCTGGTCGATGATTTGCTCGTCGAGCTTGGTGCCGAGCGTGGCCGTGGTCAGGCTTTGGGTTTCGCCGCGGGTGAAGATGGCCGAGCCGTGGGCGCCGGGCAAGTAGTTGATTTCCGACCAGATGGGGCGGATTTCGGTGAGCTGGCGGCCGTCGAGGCGCACCCGCTCCTTCACCATCATGTCGCGGATGGCCTTCTTCTCGGCCGAGCCGTAGTAGCGGCTGAACATCTTCATGTTCAGCTCGGCATCCACGGACAGCAAATGCTCCAGGGTGTCTTTTTTCACCTTCGAAAAGCCTTCCTTGCGGCCGCCTTTGCTGGTGTTGCCGCTGCGGGCCACGTCGTAAGCGCCCTGGTAAACGGCGTCCAGAACGGTCTTTTTCAGCGCCTCGTTCTCCTCGTACTTGGGGTACTCGCGGGTGGGCGAGTCGGCGGCGCGGCCCACGGCTTCGGCCAATTCTTTCTGCATCTGGCACTGCGCCTTGATGGCTTCGTGGCCGAAGGCGATGGCGGCCACCATTTCCTCCTCGCTCAC
>CAXTCS010000150.1:0-10614 GCA_964242365.1 uncultured Hymenobacter sp.
CCGTGTACGTCGAAGCCGAAACCGCCATCGACGCCAGCACGGCCATTTCGGGAAGCGGCCCGGCCTACGTGTATTACTGCATGGAGGCCCTGATGGCCGCCGCCGCCCAAATGGGCTTCTCCCCCGCCGAAGCCGAGCTGCTGGTGAGCCAAACGTTTCGCGGCGCCGTGGAATTATACTCCCAATCGGGCCTCAGCTGCGAGGACTGGATTGCCAAAGTGGCCTCCAAAGGCGGCACGACGGAGGCGGCCCTGGGCGCTTTCGGCGCGGGCGCGGTGCGCGAGGGGCTGATGGCCGGCGCAGGCGCCGCCCGCGACCGCGCCGAGGAGCTGGGCCGGTAGGGATTTTGCCCGCAGTGGGCGCAGGGACTTACGCAGTGAGCGCAGTGTCGTTCTCGAGGCCGTTTACGCGGCGGTGCATGTGGTCTTTGAGGCGGTCAACATTGAAATTAATAAGCAGGCCGAGTTTGAGGCCAGACAGTTTCAGGTAAGTTGTCAGTTGCTTGAAATGAACTTCTTGCAGCGCATCAACAGATTTCAGTTCAACAATCACTTTACCTTCCACCACTAAATCAAGCCGATAGCCCGTTTCCATGTGGATGCCTTTGTAGACCATTGGCATCGGTACCTGGCGGGTCACCCGCAGACCCTGTTGCTGTAGCTCATATGCCAAAGCGGTTTCGTACACCGATTCCAATAGGCCTGGGCCTAAGTCCGTATGAATTTCATACGACGCCTTGCGGACCTGAAAAGATATCTGGTTTTCATGCATCGCGCAAAGTAAACCCGGTCGCACGACACTGCGCTCACTGCGTAAGCCCCTGCGCCCACTGCGGGCAAAATCCCTACCGGCCCTACACTACTTCGTATCCTGCGAAGTCCTTGCGCAGCTGGGTTTTAAGGATTTTTCCCGTGGCCGTGTGCGGCAGTTGCTCCACGAATTCTACGGCGTCGGGCTCGCTGAACTTGGCTACCCGGCCCCGGAAAAAGTTGAGCAGCTCGTCGGCGGTTACTTCCATGCCGGGGCGGCGCACCACGATGAGCAAAGGCCGCTCGCTCCACCGGGCGCTGGGCACGCCGATAACGGCGGCTTCGGCCACGGCCGGGTGGGCCACGGCCAGGTTTTCGAGGTCGATGCTCGAAATCCACTCGCCGCCGGACTTGATGACGTCCTTCGAGCGGTCGGTGATGTGCATGAAGCCGTCGGGGTCGATGGTCGCCACGTCGCCGGTGCGAAACCAGCCGTCGGCCGTGAGCTCGCCGGGCGTGCCGCTGCCGAAGTAGTCGCGCACCACCCACGGCCCGCGCACCAGCAGGTCGCCGAAGGCCACGCCGTCGTGCGGCAGCTCGGTGCCGTCGTCGCCCACGATTTTCATATCGACGCCGAACACCACGCGGCCCTGCTTGGCCAGCACCTCGGCTTGTGCGGCCGGGCTCAAACCCAACTGCTTGGCCTTGAGGCGGCTGCCGGTGCCCAGCGGACTGGTTTCGGTCATGCCCCAGGCGTGGGTAATGGTCACGTCCAGCTCGTCGACAAAGGCCTTCATCAGGGCCGGCGGGCAGGAGGAGCCGCCCACCACCGTGCGCCGCAGCGTGGTGAATTGGCGGTGGCCGTCGCGCATGAATTGCAGCAGCGCCAGCCAGATGGTGGGCACGCCGGCCGAGAACGTGACGCCTTCGCTTTCAGCCAGTTCATACAAGCTGGCGCTGTCCATGCCGGCGCCGGGCAGCACCAGTTTCGCGCCGTTGAGCGGGGCCGCGTAGGGCAAGCCCCAGGCGTTGACGTGGAACATGGGCACCACGGGCATTACCACATCCAGGGCCGAGCAGCCGAGGGCGTCGGGCAGCGAAATGCCCAGCGCGTGCAGCACCGTGGAGCGGTGCGAGTACAGCACGCCCTTGGGCTGGTCGGTGGTGCCGGAGGTGTAGCAGAGCGAGCAGGCCGTGTTTTCGTCGAAGGCGGGCCACGCGTAGTCGGCCGTTTCGGCGGCCAGCAGGTCTTCGTAGCTGCACAGGCCGGGCAGGGCCGACTGGGCGGGCAGGTGCGCGGGGCCGGCCATCAGCACCCATTTTTCGACGGTGGGGCACACCGGGGCCAGCCGCTCGACCAGGGGCAGAAAGGTCAGGTCGAAGAACAGCAGCCGGTCGGCGGCGTGGTTGATGATGTAGACCAACTGCTCGGGAAACAGGCGCGGGTTGACGGTGTGGCACACCGCGCCCATCCCCGCCACGCCGTAGTACAGCTCGAAATGGCGGTGCGTGTTCCAGGCCAGGGTGCCCACCCGGTCGCCGTTTTCGATGCCCAGCTTCAGCAGGGCGCGGGCCAGCTGCTTGCTGCGGCGGTTGGCGGCGGCGTAGGTGTAGCGGTGGATGCCGCCTTCGGGCAGGCGCGACACGACTTCGGTGTCGGAATGCCACTTGGCGGCGTGCTCCAAAATCGCGGCCACGCGCAGCGGCTCGGCCATCATTAGTCCTAACATAGGGGTTTTTATTTCACGCAGTGTCTCGGAGTGTTAAAACGCAGTGTCTCGCAGTGTTTTTCTAAATGCCGTTTACGATGCGGTGCATGTGCTCTTTGAGGCTGTCGACGTTGAAGTTGATGAGCTGGCCCAATTTCAAGCCTGACAGTTTCAGGTAGGTAAGCAGTTGCTTGTAATGCACCGGCAACAGCACTTCAACCGACTTCAATTCTACGACAACCTTGTTTTCGATGAGTAAATCCAATCGGTAGCCGGCCTCCAGGCGTTGGCCACAGTAAATAAAGGGCAGCGCAACTTGCCGCTCGACCCGCAGGCCGAGCTGCTCCAGCTCGTGCGCCAGCGCCAGCTCATACACTGCTTCGAGCAGCCCCGGCCCCAGCACCGTGTGCACTTTAAACGCCGCCCGCCGAATTTCGAAAGAAACACCGTTTTCATCCATCCGACAAGTATAAATCATTCAGCAGGAAAAACACTGCGGGACACTGCGTTTTAACACTCCGAGACACTGCGTGAAAGCTGTCAGCGCACTGCTTCGATGGCTATTTGCAGCAGGGCCGAGCGCACGCCTAGCTCGGTCAGCTTGTTGTTGCGGCGCGTGGGGTGCACGCGGTTGGTGAGCAGCACGACCACCAATTCCTCTTTGGGCTCGACCCAAAAATAAGTGCCCGTGAAGCCGGTGTGGCCGAAGCTGGCCGGCGAGGCGTTGGGGGCGGTGTTTAGGCTGGGGGTGGCGGCGGGGCGGTCGAAGGCCAGGGCGCGGCGGTTGTCGGGGCAAAACTGGCAGCGGGTCCAGTCGGCCAGGGCGGCTTGGTCGAAGAGCTGCTGGCCGCCGTAGCGCCCGCCCCAGGCGTAGGCTTGGGCGAGCTTGGCCACGTCGTTGGCGTCGCCAAACAGGCCGGCGTGGCCCGAAATGCCGCCGAGCAGGGCCGCGCCCTCGTCGTCGACGGTGCCGTGCAGCAGCTGGCGGCGGAAGGCCGAATCTACTTCCGTGGGCACGATGCGGCGGAGCGAAAATCGGCTCGTGGGGCGGAACCCCAGCGTGGTGGCGCCCAGCGGCCGGTACACTTCCCGCGCCAAAAAGGCGTCGAAGGCAAGCCCGGTGCGGGCGCGCACCAGCTCGGGATACAGCAGAAACGACAGGTCGGAATAGACGTAGCCCGGCTTCTCGTTCAGGGGCGAGGCCCCGATTTCTTTGTAGATGCGGGCCGGCAAGCGCCTGCTCGCCCACAAGCCGGCCGCCGCCGGCAGCGGAAACCGGGCCGACGAATCGGACCGGAAATACCGCCTCCGCAGGTCACCGTTTTTCCGGGTCAGCTCCTTCCAAAACGGAATCCAGGCTTGCAGGCGGGCCTGGTGGGCCAGCACGTCGCGCAGCCGAAGGCCGGCCTTGTTGGTGCCGCGCAGGAACGGAAAATAGTTGCCCAGCGTGCTGTCGGGGCTGAATTTATGGTCGGCTTGCAGCTTGAGCAAGGCCGGCGTGGCGGCCATGATTTTGGTCAGGGAAGCCAGGTCGTAGAGGTCGTCGTTGCGCACGGGCCGCGGGGTGGTGAATGAAGAATGAGGAATGAGGAATGAGGAATTAGCAGGCCCGTTCTGCGAAGCGGCCTTTTTCACTTTTTTTAATTCCTCATTCCTAATTCCTAATTCCTCATTGCGGGCGAAGCCCGCATACGTCTGGTTGCCATAGCTTTTGCGCAGCACCACGGTGCCGCGCCGGGCAATGACGACTTGCGCCCCCGGAAACGCCTGGGCCGCCAGCGCCCGGCCCACGAGGCTGTCGACGCGGGCTTCGAGGCGGTTGTCCAGGCCTTCGTCTTCGGGGTTGGCGTAGCGCAGGCGGAAGCGGCCGGTGGTGCGCAGGCCGAAGCCGCGCGGGAACTTGTCCGACACCGTGACGGGCAGCTGGCCACTGGCCGCGATGCCGCCGAAAATGGCTTGCGCGGCCAGGTTCTGGGCGTTGGGGCTTTCCTGGTAGGCCAGCACCACGGCGGCGGCGCGGTCGAGGTCGCGCACCTTGGCCACGGCGTAGGCCGAGCCGAACACGCTGAGCACCAGCTGCTGGCGCTGGCTCACCAGCTCGCGCAGCAGCAAGTTGGTTTCCGGGGTGATGCCGAAGCTGGTGGCGGGCAGGCGGCCGAGGCCTTGCAGCGACACGAGTATCAAGTTGTAGGGCTTGAGGGCTTCGCGCAGCTTGGTCAGCTCGTCGAGCGTGGGCGTGGCCGAGGCCCGAAAAGGGGCCGTGGGCGCGTAGTCGGCCACGGCTTTTTGGAAGTCGGTAGTGTCGGGGCTGGCGCTGCCCAGCACCAGGGTGGCCAGGCGCAGGGTGTCGAGGCGCTGCAAGGGCAGCAGGTTTTTCTGGTTGCGCAGCAGCGTGATGCTCAGCTCGGTGAGGCGGTGGCTGAGGTATTGGGCGTGGGGCGGATTGAGGTCTTCGTAGAGGTTTTGGGGGTCGATGGGCCGGTAATGATTGAGGCCGGCCCACTGCTTGAGGGCCAGCACGCGGCGGCAGTGCGCGTCGATTTCGGGCTGCGAAATCCGGCCGCTGTCCACGGCGGCGCGCACCAGCTGGAGGGCCAGCGGGACGTTTTTGCTGAACTCCAGAATGTCGTTGCCGGCCAGCAGGGCCCGCACGTCGGCCTCGCCGGGCGGAAACTTGCTGATGACGCCTTTCATGTTCATGGCATCGGTGAAAATCAGGCCGTTGAAGCCCAATTGCTCGCGCAGCAGGCCCGTCACGATGGGCCGCGACAAGGTGCTGGGGCCGCTCGCCGTGTCGAGCGCGGGCACGTTGAGGTGGGCCACCATCATGCCGCCGAGGCCGCCGGCAATCAGGCTGCGGAAGGGCGGCAGTTCGAGCGAATCGAGCCGGCGCCGGTCGACGCGCACGGTGGGCAGGGCCAGGTGCGAGTCGGCGTCGACGTCGCCGTGGCCGGGAAAGTGCTTGGCCACGGCCAGGATGCCGGCGTCCTGCAGGCCGCGCATGTACTGGCGGCCGGCGCGCGCCACGGCGGCCGGGTTTTCGCCCCAGCTGCGGAAGCCGATGACGGGGTTGGCGGCGTTGTTGTTGACATCGACCACCGGCGCGAAGTTGACGTGCATGCCCAGGCGCCGAAACTGCCGGGCCACCTCGCGGCCCATGTCGTAGAGCAGGGCGGTGTCGGTTTCGCCGCCCAGGCTCATCTGGTAGGGGAATTTCACGATGCTGTCGAGGCGCATGCCGGCGCCCCATTCGCCGTCGAGGGCCACCAAAAGGGGCACTTTGGCCTGGCTCTGGTAGCGATTCAGCAGTCGCGCCTGCCGGCCCGGCCCGCCCTGAAAAAATATCAGCCCGCCAATGCCATACTGCTGAATAAGCGTTGAAACCGAGTCCTCGTCGACCCGCGTGCGGTTGGAGTAGGCGGCCACCATGAACAGCTGCGCCACCCGCTGGTCGGGCGTGAGCACGCGCATGAGGCTGTCGACCCAGGGCGAGCGCAGGTACTGGGTGAAGGCCGGCGCATTGGCCGGAAGCGGGGCCGGCGGGGTGGCCGGCCGCCGCGTGGGGGGGCGCCCGGCGGCGTGTTTTGGGTGCGGCCGGGGCCGGGGGGCGGGCCGCGATTGGGCGGGGGCCAGCAGGGGGCCGGCCAGCAGCCCCAACAGCAGCACAAGTCTGGAAAAACGCAAAGGCAAAACGGGTTTCGGGCGGGCGATGACGCGAAAGTACCGCTTGGCGCCGGGCGGACCCGCTGAATGCGATGTGGGCTTGGCCTCGCGCCAGGAGGCGCTTATGGGTTTGCCGCAGCCCGCGCCCGGCGGGGTTGGGTTCGGGCTGCTTGCCAGGCCGCGGCTGCGGGGCCGTCAAAAAGGAATTGGCGAATAATTGGCTGACTGCCCAATCATTTTCTATAGAAATAATATCATTTTATAAAGCTGGTTAGAAATTCACAAAAAACCCTTAAAACGTCCGGCTCATTCGGCTTATGCGCAATCGAAGCCAGATGAGCCGGACATGCTGAGGGCTTTAGACGACTTTCTAAATAGTTTTAATATGCAAAAATTTGACTTATTTAATTATCCTTTTTTCAATAAAAACTAAAAACATTCAATTATCGTTTATAAATTGCAACAACACTATAAACGACTTTCTCATGAATAAACCCGTAAAAATCGTGGGCTGGCCGGGCACCAACCGTCTGGGCAAGTGCCTGCCCAAGGCCGTTTACCTGGTTTTAAGCGTGTTCATGCTGTGGTCGACGGCGGCCTGGGGCCAGGGCGGCACCTACACCTGGAAGCAGGGCGACGGCAGTAACTTTACCGACCCCACCCGATGGGTTCCTACTCGCAACAACCCGTCGACGACCGATATTCTGATTTTTGATGGCAACGTTACCCCGTTTGCCACCTGCGTCCTCAACTTTGGCAACAACACCCAAACCATTGGCCGGCTTGTATTTACGAACAAAGCACAAGTCGATTTGCGGAGTCTTTCCACTGGCAACGATGCCAGCCTGCTGCTGATTGGCGGCGGAACCCCTTCCGACAACAACGACGACCTATTTGTGCAGGCAGGCTCAAAAATGAACCTGAGCGCGACTACGAGCGACCTCAAGCGCTACGTGGTGGTCCGGCTTTTGAGCGGACGTCGGGCCAGGGTGGACGGCACCGTGCAGTTTAACAGCAATAATGCTTCGTCCCGTTTGGTAGGCACCGACCCCGGCGCTATTAATTTCACTAGCGGCAGCGTTTGCATCATTACGCACATTGAGGGCAGCCCTTTTGGCACTACTGGCGGCAACACCCTCCCAAACACCCCAGCGCCGTATACCGATGTGACGGTGGCGGGGGCGGTTAGTTTCGCTGCCGGGGCCAGGTTCAACCAACTGGGCGGCACCAATTCCAACCCCTTCGGCACGGGCACCAGCGATGCCTCGGGCGTGGCGACGTTCAGCAGCGGCAGCTTTTATGGGTACACTGCCGGAACGCTTTCGCCGGTGGGGCGCACGTATGGCAACCTGGAGATAATCGGCAATGGCGCCGACGTGGCGGGCACCAACCCGTTCGTCGTGCTCAACGACCTGACCCTGACGAGCGGCCAGGCCAACATCAACGTGACCGGCGCCGGCATCAGCGTTGGGGGCAAAATCACGGCGCCGGGCGGCACGCTGAACTGCATGCCGGCTTCGGCCAGCTCGCTGAGCGTGACCGGCACTACGTCGGTGGGCCCGGGCCGGCTCACGTTTTCGCCAGCCGTTACGGGCACGGCCAATTTCACGGGCGACGTAACCGTGAATTCCGGCGGCGTTCTGACTTTTGGCGGGGCGACGGCCAACGTGAACCTGCTGGGCAACTTAATCAACAACGCGACGCTGGCCTTTGCCCAAACCGCGACAAGCCGGGTGTGCTTCAAGAGCACCCTGATTACCCAGAAAATCAGCGGGACCAGCGCCATTGTATTTGGCCCCAAAACCCAGTTCGAAATCCTTAACCCCAACGGGATGAAGCTGGAACGGCCGGTGACTGCGAACGGCGGCCTGCTGCTCACGATGGGAAACCTGACCACCGACGCCACCAACCTGCTGACCATGCCCGCGGCGGCCACCATCAGCGGGGGCAGCGACGGCAGCTTCGTGAACGGCCCGATGGCTCGCACCGCCACCGGGGGGGCGGCCAGCCTCTTTTTTCCGGTGGGCAAGGTGGGCGCCAGCGGCGGCCGGTACCGGCCGCTGACATTGAACATCAGCGCTCAAGCCGGGGGGCCTACGGTGGCTTATAGGGCCGAGGAAATCGAGGTGCCGCCCACCCAGAACGTGGCCCCTGGGGTCAACCACGTGTCGTTCCGCCGGTACTTCAACATCACGCCCAGCCCGGCACCAACCGCTTTTGTGGGCACCGTCACGCTTTCGTTTGGCCCCGACGACTTCGTGAACGCGCCGGCTGACCCCGGCTTCGTGGTGGCCAAGCGCAACGCTCCCGCCAACTGGACCAGCATTGGCCGCAGCGGCAACACGGGCGCGGCCGTGCCCAACGGCACGTCGGTGGCCGGCACCCTCACCTCGGGCACGTTCACCTCGTTTTCCGACTTCACCTTGGCCAGCACCACCGGCACGCCGGGCGTGAACCCGCTGCCGGTGGAGCTGACGCGCTTTGCGGCCACCGCCACCCCCAGCGGCGTGGGCCTAGAATGGGCCACAGCTTCGGAAAAAAACAGTGCGTATTTTGAGGTGCAGCGCAGCGCCACCGGCCAGGTATTTGAGGCCCTGACCACGGTGCCGGCCCAGGGCACCAGCACGGCGGCGCACGCTTACGCCGCGCTCGACCGCGCCCCGCTGGCGGGCCTGGCCTACTACCGCCTGCGCCAGGTCGACGCAAACGGCACGGCGTCGTTTTCGCCGGTGGTATCGGTGCGCTGGCTGGGGGTGGCCGGCCTGCACGTGTACCCCAACCCGAGCACGGGCACGCTGTATTTGAGCGGCACGGCGGGGCCGGTGCGCTACCGCGTGCTCAACTGCCAGGGCCAGACGCTGCAAGCGGGCGAGGCGGCCGGGCCCGACGGCGTGGACGTGAAGCGCCTGCCGGGAGGAATGTACCTGCTGGAAATCAGCACCGAAAACGGCCGCAGCCTGCACCGGTTCGTGCGCCAGTAGGTGGATAACAGACAAGGGCAGGACCCGAAAAAGCCTCGTTCCCGGCAGGGCGGGGCTTTTTCGGGTTTGGCGGGCTTGGGCGGGTGGCGGCGGGGCGGGGGCCCGGTATTTTGCCGTTATTTGGGCTTGTGTTTTTTTTATTCCCGCACCCCATTTTTTCATGAAAAGACTTGTCCTCGCCGGCCTTGTGGCCGCAGCGCTCACCACGGCCTGCAACCAAACCAAAACCACTGATACCGCCGCCACCGGCGCCGCCAGCCCGGGCGCGGCGGTCGACTCGACCACCGGCCTGGCGGGCTTGTTCAACAGCTTTTGGGAGAAAAACCTGCGCCTCGACCCGCTCTCGGCCACGGCTTTTGGCGACAACCGCTACAACGACCAGCTGCCGAATAACCAGACGCGGGCCTTCCGCGACACGCTGCGCAATTTTTACCAGGGCTACCTCACGCGGCTCGAAAAGTTTGACCGGGCCACGCTCAGCGACACCGACAAAATCAGCTACGACATCCTCGCCTACGCGATGAAGCACGGGCTGGCCGGCCTCAAGCTGAACACCTGGATGATGCCCGCCAACCAGTTTTACGGGCTGCCGATTACGCTGGGGCAGTACGGCTCGGGGCAGGGCAACCAGCCGTTTAAGACCGTGAAGGACTACGAGAACTGGCTGGGCCGGGCGCGCGGCTTCACGGCCTGGACCGACTCGGCCATCGCCAACTTCCGGGTGGGCATGCGCACCGGCGTGGTGCTGCCCAAGGTGCTGGTGCAGCGCATGATACCGCAGCTGCAAGCGCACGACATCGTGGTGACCGATGCCACCAAAAGCCTGTATTTTGGGCCCATTACGCGCTTCCCGAAGGATTTTTCCGACGCCGACAAAACCCGCCTGACCGAGGCCTACAAAAAGGCCATCCTGACCGAGCTGGTGCCGGCGTACCGGAAGCTGGGCACGTTCATGGCCACCGAATACCTGCCCAAGGCCCGCGCCACGAGCGGCATCGACGCGGTGCCCGGCGGCAAGGAAATCTACGCCTTCGACGTGAAGTACGAGACGACGACCGACAAAACGCCGGCTGAAATCTACCGGATTGGCCTGGCCGAAGTGGCGCGCGTTCGGGCCGACATGGAGAAAATCAAGGCCGAAGTTGGCTTTAAGGGCGACCTGCCGGCTTTCTTCAAGTACCTGAACACCGACGCCAAGTTCCGGCCTTACAAAACCCCGGCCGAGGTGCTGGCCGCGTTCGAAAACATTCACCAGCGGATGCTGCCCAACCTGCAAAAGATGTTCGGCCGCACGCCCAAAACGCCGTTTGAAATCCGCGAAACCGAGAAGTTCCGCGAGGCTTCGGCTTCGGCCGAGTACAACCAGGGCTCGCCCGACGGCTCGCGGCCGGGCGTGTTCTACGTGCCCATTCCCGACGCCACCAAGTTTGCCACCACCTCGGGCATGGAATCGTTGTTTTTGCACGAAGCCATTCCGGGGCACCACTACCAGATTTCGTTGCAGCAGGAAAA
>CAXTCS010000151.1:0-10348 GCA_964242365.1 uncultured Hymenobacter sp.
CGAACACGTCGTGCTGGGCCACGTCCTTGTCGAGGGTGTCGATGTCGACGTACACAATGTCGCCCAGCTCTTTCTGCGCGTGGTCGGTGATGCCCACGTAAGCAACGTCGCCCTCGACGCGAATCCATTCGTGGTCCTTGGTGTAGTGCAGGGTGGCGGGCAGGTTCATTGGGGAATTATGAGTTGAGAATTAGGAGTCAGGAGTTCGGGCAGCAGCCGCGGACCCTTGCTCAAAAGTAAGAACCAAAAAATAGGGCTTCGCAATAAAGCGGCGTGGCCTCGCTCAAAACCCGCAGGTTTCTGCCTTATCGAAATTTCACGCAGTGTCGCGCAGTGTTTAAACCGCAGTGTCGCGCAGTGTTTTTTCTGAACGACCCTGCGTGAAATTTCGATGGACCCGAAATCGGCTCTTTTTTGGCAGGGCTACCGCAATTTCTTACTGGGTGAGGCTGTAGCGCAGCTGCACGCCGCCTTCGGTGTTGGAGTTGCGGAAGGCGTTGCTGATGCGCGGCGTGGTGATGGTCTGGCTATAATAGAGCTGGAGGTTGAGCCGGGTGTTCAGCAGATAATCCACGGTGGGGCGCAACTGGAAGGTTTTCGAGCCGTTGGTAATCTGGCCCACGCCGCGGCCGATGGACGGGGCCTGGCCCTGGGCATTGCCGGGGTCGACCGATTCGATGATGCTGCGCTGCACGGTGATGTTGTCGCGGATGCTCAGGTCGAGGCGGGCGGTGAGGTTGTTTTTGAGCACGCGCTGCTCGCCGCCGATGCGGAAGGGCAGCTTGAGGCTGTTGGTGGCGTAGCCGAAGCCGACCACGACTTCCTTGGTGTAGAGCTCGGTAATCTGGGCGTTGGTGGTGTTGAGCACCACGGCGCGGTCGGTGCGGTATTCGAGGCGGCCGGTGGCCCGGCTCACGGTCTGGAAATTGACCCCCACGAGCGGGGCCAGGCGCTCGACGATGCTCACCTGCCCCACCACGTAGTACGGCAGGAACTGGCCCGTGGCGTTGCGCCGGTTGGGAAAGTCGTTGGCGGGGTCGAACTGGTTGGACTGGTAATCGGTCGATGTCGTGTAGCTGCCCACGCTGTAGACGGACGAGTAAGCGTGGGTGAGCGCGAACGAGGTGAAGTACTTTTTCACGACGGGCAAGTCGGCAAAACCATTGTAGGTCACGTTCCAGTTGGGCAGCGGCAAGAGGGCAAACGGGTTGAAGGTCTTGGCCTTGTAGCCGTCCGACGACCGGCCGTGGTAGGCATCGATAAAGCTCTGCACCAGCACTTCCTGCGAGTTGAAGCCGTAGGTCCCCGTCTTGTCGGGGTTGGCATCGGTGAGGCGCTGCTGCACCGCCGAGCGGTTTTTCACAAACCGGGCAAAGGCTTTGGACGTCTCGCCGTTGGCTCCCAGGTCGCCAAACAAAGTTTGAATGGTGATGGTGGACGTACTGAACGAGCCGGAGCCCAGCAACGGGTGGTTGGCCAACCGAAAACGGCCTGTTTCCGGGTCGAGGTCGGTGACTGGCGCCAGCGTCGTATCGTTAAGAAGGCGGCGGTAGTACACTTCTTTGTTTTTGGCCAGCTGCCGGCGCGCGTCCACCTGAATGTTGAAGCCGCGGAAAGGCTCCAGGGTCGTGCGCAGGGTCAGGGTTTGGGTGAGCAGCGAGCTCAGGGGCGTGTTCAGGTACTCGCTGTTGCCGGTGTACCAGCCGTTATCGGCGGCGAGGTTGTAGAGGTGGTCCAGGTTGTACTGCTTGCCGATGATGAACGGCAGGCCCGGCGCCGTGAAGCCGTGGTCGAAGCCAAAAAGCTGGGTTTTGGGCAGGTAGCCGGGCAGCAGCGTGCCGTTCGATTGCACGAAGGTGAAGTTGAGCGAGCGGGCCGTCATCAGCGAGCGGAGCACGGCTTTCACAAACCGGTACTTCTCCTTGGTGGTGTCGGCCGGCGCGGCCTGGCCTGGCGTGCGGGCGCCGTCCTCGCCGGGCCGCGTGGGGTTTTGGGGGCGGGCGGTGGGCGGCGGCGCGTTGTTGATGATGTTGAGAAACTTCACCTTGTTGTAGAGCTTCACCAGGTCGATTTTGCCGTTGGCGCTGACTTCGGCGTTGTTCTGAATGGTGTTGCCGATGTAAAGCTGGTGCGTGGCCGTGTCGTGGGCCAACTCGCCGTTGGGCACCGGAAAATCGGGGGCGCGCAACGAGGCCGAGGCCGCCTGCCAGGTGTAGTTGGCCGAGTAGCGGGTGTCGGCGCTCAGCCAGTCGGTGAGCGGAAATTTGTCGAGCGGCAGCCGGTAGGTCAGCGACGCCTGCTGGTTGAAGTTGACGGTGCGGCCGCCTTGGAGCAGGTTTTTCTGGAGCTGGCTGCGGTTGTCGATGGCCTCCTGGCTGTTGCCGATGGTGCGGCCCCGGCCCTCGTCGACCACGCCCCGGTTGGTGGCGGTGTAGTCGAAAATCAGGCTTTTGGTCAGGTCCCACTTCAGGTCGTATATCCGGCTGATGTAGAACGACTTTTGAATAACCGGCGCGATGCCGTCGGTGCTGGGCAGGGTGCCCGGCTCGAGCACGCGCTGCAAAAACCGCTCGTTGTAGCGCCGGTCGATGTCGGTGCGGAAGGAGAAGCGCGAGGGCAGCGGCGTGAAGTTCAGGCCCTGAAAAATCTTCAGGTAAGGGTTGTCCAGGGCCGCGATTTTGCTCAGGGGCGCGTAGTTTTTGGGCGTGGTCTGGTACACGTAGGCCACGGCGGCGGTGTACGACTTGGTGTAGTCGCGGTCGGTGCGGATGTCGGTGTGCAGGCGGTCGGTGAGGGAGTAGCTCAGGGCCAGGTTTTCGAGGTCCCAGGGCTTGGGTTTGGGCGCGGGCGCGCCGGGCTTGCCGGGGCCGCGCTCCTTGCGCACGTTCAGCACCGAGATGCTGCGGCTGGTGGTCTGGTCGATGACTTTTTTGCGGTACTCGGCCTGGGCGGCGGTGTTTTGCTCGCCGGCGGCGTTGGTAAATTTCTCCAGGCTCTGGGTCAGCTTGGTGTCGGGGTCGAGCGGGTCGTAGAGCGGCGAGCGGCTTTCGTGGCCGATTTGCAGCAGCACGGGCAGGCGCAGGTGCAGCTGCTCGGGCAGAAACTTCTCGGCCGCCACCGTGGCGTTCAGGTCGCCGCGAAACGCGTTGTCGAGCGAGCGCTGCTGCACTTTGTCCTGCAAGCCGCCAAAGCCCACGCTGGTGTAGCTGCCCGTGGCCGTGATGTTGGCCACGTCGGCCAGCTTCACGTTGAGGCGGGCCGTGGCGGCGTAGCCGGCCTGCTGCTCAAAGTCAAACACCCGGAATTCGTCGGCCCACAGGTTCACGCTTTTGGCGGCGGTGCTGGGGTCGATGCCGTCGGTGGTCGGGTTCAGAATGCCAAGCATGATGCCCTGCACGGCCGAAAAATCGGGGTTGCCCAGCACCGTGATGGTGGCGCCGTTGGGCAGGGTTTTGACGTAGGGAATCAGCAGGTTGTTGTTCACGCGCTTGTTGCGCTCGGATTTCGCGTCGATAAAATCCTGGAACGTCACGTCAATCCGGTTGGCCAGCGGCCACACCTGGTCGGGGCTGGTGTCGCCGGGCCGGGTGAGGGCCAGCGGCAGCGTGTACTGGTAAAAGTTCTGGGTGTAGTCGGTGCCGATGCGCAGGAAGGCCTGCACCCCGCCGCCGTCGCCGGTGGTGGGGTCTTCGCTGTCGCCGTGCAGAAACAGGCGCAGGCGCTTGTAGCGCAGCATGTTGATGGTCAGATTTTTGTAGGCCGCCTTGGCGTAGCCGTCGCGCAGGTTGGTCACGGACAGGCGCAGGCTCTGCTCGTTTTGCAGGCGCGAGGTGCTGCTGCTGCCGTATTCCTGGTCGCGCCGGATGCCGGGTGGCGACACGTAGGGGATTTTGGTGCCCGGCGTGCCGCCGGCCACGGCCAGGCCGTTTTCCTCCACGCTCACCGTCGAAATGTCGAAAGCGTCGGCATCGGTGAGGTTGCCGATGGGCGGAATGGCGCCCTGGCGCGAATCGACGATGCGGTAGTTGAAGCGGCGCCACTGGTTGGCCACGAACTGCGGCTGCACCAGGCGCAGCACCACCGGCTCCTGCCAGCCGGTCATGTACATCCGCAGGAAGCGGATGGACTTGAAGCCAAAATCCCCCTTGCCGTCGTTGCCCCGCACGGTGTAGCCCAGCGGGTCGCGGATGGGAATGCGGAACTGGTACCACGTCACGGCGTCGCCGTTGACGGTGTTGGTGACCTTGTCGATAATGAATTTCGCATTCGCCGAGCCCACGTCGAGGTCGCCGGGCGCGAGGTGCATGCGGTACTCGTAGTAGCGCTCCACGTCCTGCACCACGTTGTCGCGGTTCAGGTCTTCCTTGTCGGGGAAAGCCGTGGAGCTGAGCTGGCTGTTTTCGGCCGAGTTGCCCTCGTAGCCATTGTAGTTCTTGTAGCGGCCCAGGATTTTGGTGTTGCTCTGGTCGTAGCTCGGGTCGAGGTGGTGGCGAAAGTCGTCGGCCGACGGGTCGGGCAGGTTCGCAAACTGGGCGCCGTAGCCGGCGACTGGGTCCACGGCTTTGCGGCGCTCGGCGTCGTCGTTCACCCCGTCGAGGCCCACGTCCTGCGCCGCCCGCCCGCCCGGCGAGGCATTAAAGGCATCGGTGAGGAACTGCTGGCGGGTCACGATGCCGTACGGGCTGGGGTGGGCCAGGCCGGTTGTGTCCTGGCCCGGCACGGGCAGGCCGTTTTCGAACTCGTGCTGGGCGTTGTCCTTCAGCGCGTCTTCGCTCACGTTGCCCAGGTTGATGAGCAGGTCGCCGCCGGTGGTGTTGGATTTCGGCGTCGGGTTGTCCGGGTCGAGCACCTTGCCGTTTTCGGACTTGATGAACGGGTCCATCCACCAGAATTCCAGGTACTCGATGTTGGCGTTGTCGAAGTCCGTATCGAACGTAATGGCCCGGCTAATGCCGCCGAACTTGTCTTCGGGCCGTTCGTTGGCCGTAAATTTCTTGCCGGCAACGTCGATGTTCGGGTTGTAGTTGTACGGCCCCCGCTCCTGCGGGTAGTAGGCCATGTCGAACGTGTATTCGTAGCCGTTGCCCGTCGAGCCCAGGTCTTTGTTAGGGAACACCTCGTCGCGCTTCACGCCGCGGGTGTAGTGGTTGGTCAGGTCGCCGGCCCCGATGTTGCGCGGCACGTTGGGGCCGCCGGTGTAGTACGTCTGGTCCACGGTGTACCAGGCCAGGCGGGCCCGCTGGTAGTTGAAGGGCAGGCCCACGGCGGTGCTGCCCCTCACCGGCAGCGGCGTGGCGGCCAGGCGCCAGGCCGGAATGGACGCCAGCCCGCCGAGGGTGTAGGGCGTGCGGGCGTTTTCGAAGTCGTCGATGTACGACACGCCGTTTTCGCCGTTGCCCAGCTGCGAGCGGCCCGGCAGCAGCTTGGCAAACTCGCCGCTGAAGGCCACGGTCGATATCTCCTTGGTCGAGAGAAACGGCAGCATGTCGAGGTACTTGGTCAGCACCCGGCTGTCTTTCCGGATGCTGCCATCCAGCCCCACGATGGTGTTGTTGCCCGGCTCGTCGCCAATGTTCACCCGGTTGATGCCCGGCGCCTGGTTTTCGAGCAGGTGCAGCGCCGTGCCGCCGATGGTCGCGTCCTTGTTCAGCCGGTAGTCGAGGCGCACGCCCAGCAGCTTGCGCGGCTGCACCTGCACCAGGGCATTTTTTTCAAACTCCACCCGCAGCTCGTTGGCCGAGTTGAGGTAGGCCGGGTTGAGGATTTTCACCTTGGCCTGGTCGTAAAACACCTGGTAGTCGGTGCCTTCGGTGAGCAGCGTCGAGCCCGACAGCACCCGCACCGAGCCCTGCGCCACGCCAATGCCCGGCAGGTTGATTTCGTCGGAGCTGGCCCCGCCCTGAAAGCGCCCGCGCAGAAAAAACTTGTCTTTGATTTGCAGCTGCTGGGCGTCGCTCTGGGTCTGGTTGTACAGCTCCGAGTACACGTACTTGTCGATGAGGCCGGTTTCGGTGTCGTTGAACTGCGTGCGCAGGTAGGAGCCGAAAGGCTGCACGTTCGGGAAAATGATTTTGCCCAACTCGGGGTCGATGGTGATGCCGGGAAAAAAGTCGAAGTTGCCGTCCGGGTTGCGGTCGTTGTTGGAGTTGACGTGGTCGAGGTTCAGCACCTCAATCAGCGGCCGGTTGGTTATTTTGGCCCCTTCTTTCAGCGAAATCAAATCGACGCCCGTCGCGTCGTCTTTGTAAATGATTTGGAGCTGGAAATTGTCGCGCTGCAACTGCGAAGCGTTCAGGGGGTAGATGTTTTTCATCATCAAATCCCAGGTCGGCGTGTTGCGCGTGAGCAGGTTCAGGTTTTTGGGGTTCTTGGTCGGGTCGGCCAGGCCCACGCCGGGGTTGCTGGCCCGCAGCATCTTGAGGTACACCACTTCGTCGGGCTTCACGCTGGCGTAGTCGTCCGAGGTTTCGCCCACTTTGTAGGTCTTGCCGTTGTAGATGTACTGGTAGCTGACGCCCAGCACCTGGTCGGGCAGCAGGGCGGTGTTCAGCGACACGTAGCCGAGCTGCGCGTTGAAGGTGTACTCGCGCGGGTCGAGCTTGCGGGCCCGCACCCGCTCGTAGTCGATGTTTTTGGTCAGCCCCTGCCCTATTTGCAGGAAATTATCGACGGTGAGGTTGTTGCGCGCGCCCGCGCCGCCGGCCAGCAAGGCGGCAAACTCGGCGTTGGCGTCGTTGCCGGCCGGGGTTTGGGCAGTGGGCGCGCCCCGGAGGTACTTATCCTGGTAGAGGCGCAGCGGCTCGGCCACGTCCATGAGCGTCACCACGTTGCGCAGGTTTTCGGTGGTGCGGTTGTCGTTGGTCACGTACACCTCCAGGCGGTTGATGGTGACGCCGCTCTGGATGGTGGGCAGGTTGCGCAGGGCCTGGTCGTAGCGGTCGCGGAAGAACTGCGACAGGAAAAAGTGCCGGTCCTTCTCGTACTGGCTGACCTTGATTTCGTACTGCCGGCTCTGGGCGCCGTTCTGGATGCGCACCTCGTCGGCGGTGCCGCGCACGGTGGCGGCCACGGCCGTGACGCCCAAGCGCCCAAACTGCAGCTGGGTTTTGACGCCGAACAGGTTTTGCCCGCCCTGCACCAGCGAGTTGGTGAGCGGCAGGCTCACGTTGCCCAAATCTATCTTGCGGATGATGTCGGTTTCCTCGCCGGCGTAGTCGAACTTCATCTGGTTGTCGAAGTCGAACGACGCCTTGGTGTCGTAGTTGAACACCAATTTGAGCTTGGTGCCAATCTGCCCGGTCAGGTTCACGTTCATGTTCTGCTCGAACAGGAAGTCGCCCACGCTTTGCTGGCGCAGGGTCAGGGCCGGGTTGGAATTTTTGTTGAACCGCGCCCCAAACTTGAGCGTGACCGAGCCGGCGGGCCGGATGTCAACGTAGTTGCCCCCAAAAATGCGGTCGGCCAGAGGCCCGAGGTAAATCCGGGGAATCAGGCGCTGGGCCTGGGGCGTGCCGGCCGCGGCGGCCGGCCCGGCCACGCCGCCCTTGGCCTTTTCGCGGTAATAGTTGCCGATGGCCTGGCGCCGCTGAAACTCCTCGTACTCCTTGTAGGTGAGCACGCTCGGGTCGCGGTAGTCGATGTTGGTGCCTACTTTTTCCTGGACGTCGAACTGCTTCAGGCTGTCGTCAACCGTGACGTCGAGCTTCACGTTTTTGGGCAGCGGCAGCACCAGCGGCGACTCGCGGCGGTGCGGCCCAAACGGGCTGCCGGGCCGGTCGTGGGCCTGCACCCGCGGGCGGCGGCTGGGCTTGTACGGGCCCGTGGTGTCGGCCACCGCCCCGGCCGGCCGGGGGGTGTCGGCGGCCAGCGGGCGGCGGGTGCGCAGCCACGCCTGGGGCAGCCGCGCGCTGGCCAAGGGCGTGGCCTGGGCCCACCACGCCAGCAGCGACGCAACCACAACAACCGACGCGGGGAGTAATTTCTGTCCGGATTTCAAGCAGGATAGGTGGATAATGACGCGAACCGAAAGGCCCCCGCCAGGCACGGCACTTCAATAAGGTAGCAAGTCGGCGGTGGCAACCCATGCGACGGCGCGAACCCAAGAATCCGCGCAGTTACTTCAACTCAATGCGACTTCAAAGCAAATTTAATCAATTCCTCCACGCTCAGCTCCCCGCCGTGCTTGTGCTGAATCTGGTCGAGCAGCTTCTCGGCGGCGGCCCGCGCAAAGCCCAGGGTCACCAGGGCCTGCAACGCTTCGGAGCGCCGCGTATTGTGTTGGCGGGCCAGCGGCACGGTGTCGACGCCGGCTTTGGCCAGCAGCTCGTCTTTGCGCAGCTTGTCTTTGAGCTCCAGTATCACGCGCTGGGCCGTTTTGGGCCCCACGCCCTTGATGCTCTGGATGGCCCGCACGTTTTCGCTCACGATGGCCTCGCGGATTTCGCCCACGCTCATGCTGCTCACCATCACGATGCCCGTGCCCGGCCCGATGCCCGACACCGAAATCAGGAGCATAAACAGCGCCTTTTCGTTGGGGTCGAGGAAGCCGTAGAGCGTCTGCCCGTCTTCCTTGATGTGCTGGTAGGTGTAGATTTTGGTCACCGTGCCCTCGGCCGGCAGCTTCGAGTAGGTGGCCAGCGAGATGCGGACTTCGTAGCCCACGCCGCCCATGTCCATAATGGCCTGCGTGGCATCTTTGTAAGCGAGTTTACCGTCGAGGTAGGCAATCATAGACTGGGGAAAGGAGGAAAGGAAATCGGCTCTTTTGTGGGCAGGTAACAGCAGCGCCGGGGTTTTATCTCTCAAACTTACTGGCTTTTCGGCCAAATTTTTTGGGAGAAAGCAAGAGGTTATGAAGTGCTGTAAACAAAAGCACGTCATGCAGAGCGCAGCGAAGCATCTCGCGCGCAGCAGTAATCCAATCGTTGCAGCGTCATTGATTAGTGCCAGCACGCGAGATGCTTCGCTGCGCTCTGCATGACGTGCTTTCAGTTACCGACAGTCATCGACAATTACCTGATTTACAGCGCCTTATTCCCCTGCTGCGCCTCGGCCACGGCAATCGCGGCCATGTTCACGATTTCGCGCACGCTGGCGCCGAGCTGCAGGATGTGCACCGGCTTGCGCATGCCCATCAGCACCGGGCCGATGACCTCGGCCCCGCCGATTTCCTGGAGCACTTTGTAGGCGATGTTGCCCGACTCCACGTTGGGGAAAATCAGGGTGTTGGCGCCTTGCTCGGCCAGGGGGCTGAAGCCGTAATGCTCTTGCAGCAGGCGCGGGCTCAGGGCCACGTTGGCCTGCATCTCGCCGTCAATCAGCAGGTTGGGGAAGCGGGCTTTGGCGAGCTCGGTGGCGCGGCGGGTTTTTTCGGGCAGCGGGCCGGCGTTCGAGCCGAAGTTGGAGTAGCTGATAACGGCCATGCGAGGCTCGGTGTCGAAGAAGCGCACGGCGCGGGCCGTCAGACCGATTATCTCCACCATTTCCTCGGCCGTGGGGTTGATGTTCACGGTGGTGTCGGCGAAAAAGTAGGGGCCTTTTTTGTGCTGGATGATGTACATCGACGACACGCGGCGCACGCCGTCTTCGGTGCCGATGACTTGCAGCGCGGGGATGATGCTCTTGCCGTAGTCTTTGGTGAGGCCGGTGATGCAGGCGTCGGCCTCGCCGGTTTCCACCATCATGGCGGCGAAGTAGTTGCGCTCGCGCATCAGGCGGCGGCCTTCGTAAAGCGTCATGCCCCGGCGCTGGCGCTTCTCGTACAGCCGGTGGGCGTACTCGTCGCGCTTGGCGTCCTGCTCCAGAATGTTAATGATTTCACAACCCTCCAAATCGAGGCTGTTTTCGCGGGCGATGGCTTCGATTTTTTCCAGCGGCCCGAGCAGGATGGGAAGGGCCACGCCCTCGTCGCGCAAAATTTGGGCGGCTTTGAGGATTTTGTAGTTGTCGGCCTCGGCAAACACCACCCTTTTGGGGTTGGCCTTGGCGGCCGAGGTGATGCGGTTCATCAGCTTCTGGTTCACGCCGAGGCGGGCGCGGAGCTGGTCTTCGTAGGCGTTCCAGTCGTCGATGGGCAGGCGGGCCACGCCGCTGTCCATGGCGGCTTTGGCCACCGCCGGGCTGATGCTGGTAATCAGGCGCGGGTCGAGCGGCTTGGGAATGAGGTAGTTCCGGCCAAAAGCCAGCGTGTTGTCGCCGTAGGCCTTGTTCACCATTTCGGGCACGGGCTCCTTGCTCAGGTGGGCCAGGGCGTGCACGGCGGCCAGCTTCATGGCTTCGTTGATTTCGGTGGCGCGCACGTCGAGCGCGCCCCGAAAAATGTAGGGAAAGCCCAGCACGTTGTTCACCT
>CAXTCS010000152.1:0-10301 GCA_964242365.1 uncultured Hymenobacter sp.
CCGCACGGCCTATTCGCAGGCCGGCCTGGGGTTGGGCTACGCGCTTTCGCCGGCCGTGCGGGCCATTTCAAACTGGAACACCGGCTTGGGCCGCTTCAGCGCGACGCCGGGCAACCAGTTTACGGTGGGCGTGAGCTTGCACTACTAACGGCCGTGGGGCTGGGCTTGCTGAGCACCACCCCACTTTCACCGAAGCATTTTGGCCCGACTGGCCTCCTTACCTCGAACTTATGCAAGAAATAAAGCCCTTTCGAATCGTAGTAGCTGGCCTTGGTGGCGTGGGCGGCTTTTTTGGCGGCAAGCTGGCGGCGCACTACCCGCCCGGTCACGCCGGGGTAGAAGTATCGTTTGTAGCGCGCGGGGCCAACGAGGCGGCTATCCGCACGCATGGCCTGCGGGTGGAGGAAGCCGACCGGGGCTCCTGGACGGCTTTCCCCGCCCACCTCACCCATCATCCCGCTGAGCTGGCCCCGGCCGACTTGGTCATTGTTTGCACGAAGAGCTACGATTTGGAGGCCACCATCGAGCAGCTGCGGCCCTGCCTGGGTCCTGCTACCGTGGTTTTGCCCCTGCTCAACGGCGTGGACAGCGCCGAGCGCATCGCGCGCCTGCTGCCCGGCCAGCCCGTCTGGGAAGGCTGCGTGTACATTGTGGCGCGGCTGGCCGCGCCGGGCCGGGTGCGCGTGGCCAACGGGCCGCGCACGCTGCTGTTTGGGTCGCCGACCGCACCGGCGGCGCAGCTGGCGCGGGTCGAAACCCTGCTGCGGGCCGCCGGCATCGAAGCTCAACTGGCCCCCGATATCCGGCGCACGGTGTGGGAGAAATTCGTGTTCATCTCGCCCGGCGCCACGCTCACCTCGGCGTTCGATATGCCCCTGGCGGACGTGCTGGCCCGGCCCGACGCCCGGCCCCTGCTCGACGGCCTCCTGGTTGAAAGCCAGCAGCTTGCCGCCGCGTTGGGCGTGGCCCTGCCCCCCGACGTGGCCGCCCGCACCCTGGCGCGCATGGCCGCCATGCCCGCCGGCACTACGTCCTCAATGCACAGCGACTTCCTGGCCGGCAAACCCACCGAACTGGAATCGTTGACGGGCTACGTCGTGCGTCGCAGCCGGACCCTTGGGCTGGCCTGCCCGACTTACGAGGGGCTGTACGCCCAGCTTCTGCGCAAAACGGCAGCCGTTTCACCAATGCCTTGATGGGCCGGGGTGCGCTCGAAAGCAGTCGGGCAAAAGCTTTTTTATTCAACTCTTACCAAATAACCCGATGCAGAACCGTTGGAGTTTGAGCGGCCGCCGCGCCTTGGTAACGGGCGGCACCAAAGGCATTGGCTACGCGGTAGCCGACGAGCTGCTGGCCTTGGGGGCCGACGTGCTCATCGCGGCCCGCAATGCCGATGAGGTGGCCCAGGCCGTGGCAGGCTGGACGGCGCGGGGGTTGCCCGCAACCGGCGTGGCCGCCGATGTGGGGGAGCCCGCCGGACGGGCCGCCGTTTTGCAGCAGCTCCAAGCCCAAGGCAAAGGGCTGGATATACTGGTCAACAACGTGGGCACCAACATCCGCAAGCCCTTCGCGGAGTTTGCCCCGGCCGATTACGAGCGGCTGTTCCAAATCAACGTCTTCAGCACCCTGGCCCTGTGCCAGCTGCTGCACCCGCTGCTCAAGGCCGCGGGCCACGGCGCGGTGGTGAACGTGGGCTCGGTGGCCGGGCAGCTTGACGTACGCACCGGCCCGCCGTACGCCATGAGCAAGGCCGCCATCGCGCAGCTAAGCCGCAACTTAGCCGTGGAGTGGGCTCCCGATGGCATCCGCGTCAACACCGTCTCGCCCTGGTTCACCCGCACCCCGCTCACTGAAACGGTGCTGGCCCGGCCCGGTTT
Organism: uncultured Hymenobacter sp.; assembly: GCA_964242365.1. Lineage (GTDB taxonomy): Bacteria > Bacteroidota > Bacteroidia > Cytophagales > Hymenobacteraceae > Hymenobacter. Next base: position 1,878 of record CAXTCS010000152.1, read on the forward strand.
CCGGGCTCAGATTGAGGCGCGCACGCCCCTGGGCCGGGTAGCCGAGCCGCACGAGCTGGCCGCCGCGGTGGCCTTTCTGTGCCTGCCCGGTGCCAGCTACATCACCGGCCACAACCTGGTGGTAGACGGCGGCGTGACGGCCAATGGGCTGTAAAATCACCGCTGAAGTCATTCGCCTGCCGCATCAGCTGCCGGCCGGTTGACGAGTTGGCGCAGCAATTGCCCGGCCACCCAGCTCCCCGATTCCACGGCCCCGTCGAGGCGGCCCCACTCACTGGCCGAGGTTTCGGCCCCGGCCCAGTGCAGGGCCCCGCCCCAGTGCGGCTGCCGCAACAGCGCAGGGCCTTGCTGGGGCACTTGCGCGGGCGGCTGTTCGTCGCCGGGCACGCTGGTTAGCGGCTCCTGGGTCCAGTCCAACTCGTGGTAAGCAACGGGCGTGGCCGCTTGCGGCCCAAATACCTGGGCCAGTTGGGCCAGCACGGCCGCCTCCCGCACGGCCCTTGGCGCCGCCCGCAGCGGGTGGCTGGCGGCAAAGAACCCAAACAAAGCTCCTAAGTCGCCGTTGGGCGAGGAAGCGTCGTGTATCTCGACCAGCGGCCCCACCTGGCTAACGGCGAAGCCCGACCAGCCCTGCCTCCGCCAAAACGGCTCGGCGTACACCACCACGCTCTTCATGGCGTGGCTCATCCAGGTGGGCACGGCGCGCAGGGTCTGGCGCAGGGCGGCGGGCAGCGCGGGCTCGAAGGCAATGGTGTGCGCCACCAGCCGTGGCGGCAGGGCCAGCACCACGTTGGGCGCCGTGAAGGTGCGGGGCTGATTGGTTTGCGTGGCCTGAATCTCGACGCCGGCCCGGCCGGGCAGCTGGCGCAGCTGCGTCACGCGGGTATCGAGGGCTACGCACCCGGCCGGCAGGCGTTGGGCCAGCGCCCGGCAGAGCGCGGCGGCCCCGCCAGCAAAGCGCAGGTAGCCCGCCGAGCCCGACGGGTGACGGGGCAGGCGGTGCACGCCCTGCGCCGTTTCGTAGGCCGTGGCCCCGGCGCTGAACTGCTCAACCGGCCCAATGCCTAGCTCCACAAGTAGTTGGCTGAGGTAGGGATGATGGGCCCAGCCCCAGGTAGCGCCCACGTCCAGCAGCTCCGCTTCGGAAGAGCCGGGCGTAGCGGGCAGGGCCAGGGTGCGGCCCCCCACCCTGTCGCGGGCTTCGAGCACGCGCACCGGCCGGCCCGTCGCGTGCAGGGCCACGGCGGCGGTCAGCCCCGCGAGCCCCGCCCCCACGATGATAACCGGGGCGCCGGCAGCCGGCGGCGCCGAAGCCAGCGCGAAAGCAGCGGTTGGTTTCGTGTTCATGCGGGCCAATATTAACCTACCGGCCCAAATACGTCGGGGCGGGCGTAGTGGCCGGCCACGTCCAGCGTCATCTGCTCCTCGGGAATGCGGGCCAGGTCGATTTCGGCGGTAATAATCAGCTCTTCGCCGTAGGTGGGACCGGCCAGAATGGCCCCGTCGGGGCCGATGATGACGCTGCCGCCGTTCAGCACGAAGGCCTCCGGGTCGGCCGCTAGTTCGGGGGTGGGTTCCAGCTCGGGGGGCAGGTCGCGCACCCGCATGATGGCCCCGGCGGCCACCACGAAGCAGCGCCCCTCGAAGGCGTAGTGGCGGCTGGCCACCAGGTTCATCTCCTTGAGCTGGGGCCAGGCCGCTACGTGGATGTCCTCGCCCGACTCGTGCAGGCGCTGGCGGGCCGGCGGCATCCAGTGCTCCCAGCAGATGAGGCCGCCCACGCGGCCCGCGGCGGTGTCCACGGCGTGCAGGCTGCGGCCGTCGCCCTGCCCCCAGAGCAGGCGCTCGGTGTAGGTGGGCATCAGCTTGCGGTGGACGTGGGCCAGCCGTCCGTCGGCATCGAAAACGAGCATGGTGTTGTAAAGCGTGCCCCGGCCGGGACCCGCCAGCACCCGCTCGTGCACGCTGATATTGAGCACCACGCCGTGGGCGCGGGCCGCCCCACCCAGCGCCTCCGTGACGGGACCGGGCACGACCACGCTGTTTTCGACCAGGCGGCGGTACACCTGCTTCACGGGGGCCGAGTCCCACAGGTTCACGTCGCGGCAGCAGTCGAGCCAGGCGGGGTAGCCGGGCAGCCAGGTTTCGGGGAACACCACGAGTTTCGCGCCCTGGGCGGCGGCCTGAGCAATCAGGGTTTCGGCTTTGGCCAGCGAGGCGGGCAAATCGAGGTACACGGGGGCAGCCTGCACGGCCGCGACGGTTAGGCGCATGGGGTTGGAAGGGAAAGCCGTAAAATAAACAGGCGAAACAGCGAAGCGAAGCGTAACGCAATTTCAATAGAAAGGCCTGCCCTTTGAACAAGGGCAGGCCTTTCTATTGAAATTGCAGCCGTCCGACAGACTACATTTTGTCGTGGCTCATCTTGCCGTCGCTCATTTTGTCTTTTGACATTTTGTCGTGGCTCATTTTGCTCTTCGACATCTTGCTGCCTTTTGACATTTTGCCGTGAGACATCTTGCCGTCGGCCATCTTGCCGTCGGCCATTTTCCCATCCGCCATTTTGCCGGTGGACATTTTGCCGCCTTCCTGGGCGTAGGCGAGCGGGGCGGTCAGCAGCAGGGCAACGGCCAACAGGGCTTGGGGGGCGGAAACGAGGAACTTACGCATAGTATTTGGGGGGATGAAAAACGGTGAATGTGACTGTTGCGAGTGAAGACGAACGCCCAGCGGGGGCCTTACAGCGGGCCGGAAAACTTTTTTTAGCCCTCCTCCGACGCCGTCGTTTTGGTGTCGAGCAACTGTTGCAGGCGCGCGCGGGTGGCGGCGGGCATCGTAACGTCAATGTTCTGGGTTTCGGCGGCGGCTTTGGCTTGCTGGGCAATGAGGCCGCTCTGGTACTCGTAGCGCCGGCAATAGGGGCACAGCCGCAGGTGGGCCCACAACTGGGCGCGGGTCTGGGCGGGCAAGGGCCCGTCGGCGCGGCGTTCGATGAGCAGGGTGGCTTGCTGGCAGTTGAACAACGGGGAAGGTAATGCTCATGAGGCGGCGGGGGCCTGGAACCAGTTCTTTTCGAGGCAGCGGCGCAGGTGCAGCTTGGCCCGGTGAACGATGACCCAGTAGTTGGACGCCGACAAGCTCAGTTCCTGACAAATGTCTTCGGCGGGCAATTCTTCTACGAAGCGCAGCACGAACACGGCCAGGTGCTGGGGCGAAAGCCGCTCCTGGCAACTTTGCAGAACCTGGCGGAACTCCTGCTGCTCCAGCAGCACGTCGCCGCGGCCTTCGGTGCCGCCCACGGCCCACGGGCCGGGGTTTTCTTCCTCGCGCCAGTGCCCGTCGGCGGACCGGAAAAACTCGGCTTCGGGCTGCTGGTCGGGCGAAAGGTCGAGCGGGACGAAGGGCGAGCGGGCCTGCCGGCGGTAGTGGTCGATGATTTTGCGGCGCAGAATCACGAACAGCCAGGTGCGCTCCGAGGCCTCGCCCCGGAACGCGTCGCGGGCTTCGAGGGCGCTGACCAAGGTGTCCTGCACCAGCTCCCCGGCGGTGTCGGCGTCACTCACCCGGCTCAGGGCAAAGCGGTACAGCTCGTCGCCGAAGCGGGCCAGCCACTGCTGGGGCTCCAAAATCACGGTGGCGGTGCTCACGTTGTTCATCGGGCGGACAGGCAAATAAACCGGGCGCGGCAAGAAATTGCCCCGTCCGGCAGGAGAATGGCCCCGGCCTCGCCTCGCAGGACGAAGCTCGCCGGACCAATTAACTAAACTCCAAAGCTGGAGCGTAGTTATCACAGAATTATCACGGAATTAATCTGATTTAAACCGTCGGGAGCAGGGGCCGGGGCGGGCCCCTTTGCCTCTTTTGAAGGGCTGTATGCCGCGCGTCCGCTCCACGCTTTCAACCAAGGCTGGCTTTGATGGGGGCCACGTAGGTAGGAACCGAAAACGCAAAGCACGTGCCCTGGCCCCGGATGCTGGCCACCGTAAGCTTGCTGCCGTGCAGCTCGACAATGCGGCGGGCAATGGCCAAGCCCAGCCCCTGGCCGGGCCGCTTGCTGGCGGAGGCCTGCTTGGCCCGAAAAAACCGGTCGAACACGAACGGCAAATCGGCGGCGTCGATGCCCTTGCCGGTGTCGCACACTTTGATGCCCACGCGCGGCGTGTCGGGAGTAGGCGCGAGCAGGTGCACGAGCACGCGCCCGCGGGCCGAGGCGTAGTGAATGGCGTTGTCGAGCAGGTTTTGCAAGGCCCGTTCGAGCAAGCCCACATCGGCGTATACCAGGGGCAGGTTGGCCGCGCCGCCCGCGCCGCCCCACTCGGCGTGCAGGCCCACCTGGTGGGCCTGGGCCTCGGGCTCCAGCTTCAGCAGCAGGTCCTGCACCAGCTCGGTGAGGGACAAGGGCTCGGGCTGGGCCACGGTGTGGTGGGCTTCGAGCTTGCTGAGCTCGAAGAGCTCCGTCACCAGCCGCTTCAGGCTGTGGGTGTTTTTGAGGATGATGCCCAGGTAGCGCTGCCGCTCGTCGTCGCTGAGCAGGTGCTGCTGGTGCAGGATGGTTTCGGCGTAGCCCTCGATGCTGGCCAGCGGCGTGCGCAGGTCGTGCGAGATGTTGGCCATCAACTCGCGGCGCAGAGCATCGGTGCTGCGCAGGGTGGCCACGGCCTGCTCGGTGCGGGCCGCCATGTCGTTGAACGCCAAAGCCAAATCGCCCAGGTCATCGTTGTTGCGGGCCACCTCGATGCGGGCCGCGTAGTCGCCGCTTTGCAGCCGCCGCACGGCCGCCGACAGCCGGTCGAGGTTGCGCGTCAGAAACGAAATCAGCAGCAGGCCCACCAGCAGCACGCCCAGCCCGGCCACGGCCAGCGTGCCCAGCAGCACCCGCAGGATGTGGCTTTGGCGCACGGCCACGGGCGCCGAGTCGGCCGCGTCGCCGTCGAGCGTGATGTAGAGGTAGCAATAGGGCTGCCCGGCGGCTGTGTGCAGCAGCACCGCCGAAAACGGCCTGGGCACGGCCGGGTGGCGCGGGTCGGTGCCGAGGACGGGCAGGGGCTGGTGGCCCGCCAGCAGCGCCCGCACCGGCCCCAACGGCACCCGCGCCAGCCGCACCTCATGCAGCTTGGCGGAAGCGTTGATGATGCGCCCGTCGCGCGGGTCCAAAAAATACAGCTTGATGTACGGGTTCACCGTCATGGCCGCGGCGAAGGTCTGGCGCACGGCTTCGGCGGGCAGCTCGTTGGTGCGCTCGTCGAGGTGCAGGGTGCTGGCCACCGAAGCCGCCAGGCCAAGGTTGCGGCGCTGCAGGTCTTCGGCCACGTAGCGGTCGGCGGCCTGCGAAAGCAGCCCCACGTACAGCCCGCTCATGGCCAGCAGCAGGCCCAGCAGCAGCAGAGAAAGACGGAATTGCAAGCTTCGGGGGCGCCAGCGCAGGGTCATAGGGCCGCGTCGTTGAACTGGTAGCCCACGCCCCACACCGTGAGAATATGTTCGGGCCGGGCCGGGTCGGACTCAATTTTCAGGCGCAGGCGATTGATGTGGGAATTGACCGTGTGCTCGTAACCGGCGTAGGACGAGCCCCACACCTGCTCGAGCAACTGCGCCCGGGTGTAGGCGCGGCCGGGGTGGCGCATGAACAGGGCAAGCAGTTCAAATTCCTTGACCGTGAGGGTCACTATCGCATCGGCCAGCGTCACGCGGTGCAGTTCGGTGTCGAGCACCAGCGCACCCCGCACCAGGCGCTTGGGCTCCGGAAACTCGGGCGGAAAGCCGGGTTCCTTCTCCGGCACGAAGCGGCGCAGCCGGGCCTTCACCCGCGCCAGCAACTCGCGCACGCTAAAGGGCTTGGTCAGATAATCGTCGGCCCCCAGGCTGATGGCCAGCACCTTGTCCAGCTCCTCGTCGCGGCTCGTGAGCATAATAACCGGCGTGCGGATGCCCTGCTCGCGCAGGCCGCGGCATACCTCAATCCCGTCGAGACCCGGCAGGGTGATGTCGAGGATGATGACGTCGTAGCTGCGCGCGGCCGCCATCCGCAACCCCTCCACCCCGTCGGCGGCCAAGTCGGCTTCGCACGCAATCTGGCGCAGGGTCACCTGCACCAGCAGGGCGATGTCGGGGTCGTCTTCGATGATGAGGGCGTTTTTATCCATGACATGAGTAATGACGGGACCCGCCAGCCGCTAAAGCGAATATTTAATCCGAGTATTCAGCGGGGTATAGTGATTGATATACGGCTATTAAGTCCTGTTTTACAGCAAAGACGGGGTTGGTTCCAATTACTTACACTTACACAGTAATTCTGCGGTCGGGCTCAATTCATAACAGCATGGTTGAATAAAGCAGGAAACCGCTCTATGAATCCGCGTCCGCATGCCCCTCAAAAGCGTCCTGACCACCGGATGCTTTCCAGCAGTTGATTCTGCAACAGCTGTTCGCGGCAGGCCCCTTCCACCGCCCTGCCGCGCCGGTCCCGGCCGGCTTCCTGAATGAGGCGGTCGTCTTTGAGAGCATCAAAAAGTGTGGGGCAATTCAATTTTCGGTTGGTCCAGACGCAAATGAAGCAAATAGCCGCTTAACCAAATCCCAGATTGCCCCACACTTTTTGATGCTCTCGCAGGGCAGCCGGCTATTACTTGAAAGGGTCGTTTAGATGGACAAGTGTTTTAGGATATATCGCCATCTCCCCGCTTGATGCTATTAATGAATGGCGTCGAATTACCATCCCAATAACAATGTGTACAACGGCCATCCTTCATTTCGTGAGCACAATTAGCATACCCGTATAGATAATGCGAGCATTCCGGGCAAAGCTCCATCATTTGGGAAGAATCAGCGAAATAACCACTCTCACACTCGGCACACGTTCTGACTTGTCTTTCCATTAGATAGCTGATATTTTCACTACATCCTGCTGGCGCGCGTCTGCGACGCGCGCCAGCAGGAGAAAGATTCGCGGGCGTAGGTTATCCTTTGCGGGTGGGGGTTGGGGCTAGGGCTGGAGCCGCTGGCGCGCTAGCGAGAGGCTTACAGGTTCCAATTACCACCCCGCCGGTCACGGGCGGCAAGCCAAGCGACCAAGTACGCACTGAAGCCGCCCCAAAGCGAAAAAATGCTGCCGGAAATGCGCCGATGATGGGCATATTGGTCCCATGTCATCCAAAATACCAAGCCGGCAAAAGCCCCCAATAAGAGAGTGGCAATCGGTTTTTCAAAAAGTGTCTTTTCCCGCACAACAGCGACTGCTTCTTCTGATTCTGAATTTAGTGACGACTGCTGGCTCAATGTCGCTTCAAATGTTTGTACCATCCCGGCTAGATTCTGCCCACCGTGCAAAATGCTGTTGACTTGCAACTTTATTCTACTGCCATCGGTCAGTTTCAGGCGATTGCCTAAAATCTTACTTATCCACCCCCGCCCCAAACAGCGCAAAATCGTACTTCACCGGGTCGGCTGGGTCGAGTAAACGCAGATTCGCCGTCAGCTCCTCGGCGGCTTGCCAGTCGACCAGCTTGCGGGTGAGCAGGCCCAGCGGACGGGCCTGGCGCTCGACGTGCAAGTCGATGGGCATGATGAGGTCGGCGGGCGAGAGGCGGGTCCAGAGGCCGAAATCTACCCCGTTTTCATCGCGGCGCACCAGCCAACGCAGGTACATGTTCACCCGTTTGCAGGCGGATTTGCGGGCCGGCGTGGCCACGTGCTTGCGGGTGCGGGCCGGCGCATCGGGCAGGCTGAAGAAGTGATTGTGGAAGTTTATCAGCCGCTCGCGCTGCGTGTGGCCCACCAGAAACGCGGTTTCGAGCGAGTCGTGCTGGCTGTACCAGTGGCGCAGGAAATGCACGAAATACAGCAAATCGGTGTCGCAAAACGTGCGGTGGCAGAAGCCGAGCAAGCGCTTAAGGTCTTCGTCGTGGTGCTGGGTGATGAACTGGTGCGGGGCATCGTCCATGCGGCGCAGCAGCTCGTTGCACTTGTTGATGATGGTGGGCCGCTGCCCCCAGGCCAGCAGCGCCGCAAACAGGGCCGCGATTTCAATGTCCTGCTTTGCCGTGAAGCGATGCGGGATTTGAATGGGGTCGTTTTGGATGAACTCGGGGCGGTTGTAGCGCGCGTATTGCGCATCAAGCTGACGGCGGAGCTGGGCGATGTTCATTGGGTTGGTAGCGTTTGGGGGAGAAAGCCAGCAAATAAGAACGTCATACCGAGCGCAGCCGAGGCATCTCGCATGGGGCAGTAATTCAATCGTGAAAAAGGATTACTGTGGCACGCGAGATGCCTCGGCTGCGCTCGGCATGACGTTCTTCTAATCAGCGTCAGCCCTACTGCGGAATGTAGTTCGTCTCGACCCGGAAGCGGGAATCGGCGGTGCCGAGCTTCTGCACGGCGCGGGGCGAGAGGCGCACCAGAATGTTGTTGTTCTCGCCCGTATCGGGC
>CAXTCS010000153.1:0-10248 GCA_964242365.1 uncultured Hymenobacter sp.
CTACGACGTGCCCCAGTGGCTGGCCGGCGACCCCGCCCTGCCGCCGCCCTCGCCCGAGCGCCGCGCCGGCCGCAACGGCATGGGCTGGAGCCACCTCAACAACGCCGACATTATTTCGATACCCGATGCCTGGGAATACCCCTGGTACGCGGCCTGGGACCTGGCTTTCCACTGCCTGCCGCTGGCCCAGCTCGACCCGGAATTTGCCAAAAAACAGTTGCTGCTGCTCTGCCGCGACTGGTACATGCACCCCAACGGCCAGCTGCCGGCCTACGAGTGGAAGCTGAGCGACGTGAACCCGCCGGTGCACGCCTACGCCACCTGGCGGGTGTTTAAGATGTGCCAAAAAGCCCACGGCGGGCCCGGCGACGTGGCGTTTCTCGAAACCATCTTCCACCGCCTGCTCCTCAATTTTACGTGGTGGGTGAACCGCAAGGACCGCGACGGGCACAACATTTTCGAGGGCGGCTTTTTGGGGCTCGACAACATCGGCGTGTTCGACCGCTCGGCACCGCTGCCCTTTGGCGGCTTTCTGGAGCAGGCCGACGGCACCGCCTGGGTGGCCATGTACGCCCTGAACATGATGCGCATTGCCCTGGAGCTGAGCAAGACCAACCCCGTGTACCAGGATTTGGCCAGCAAGTTCTTCGAGCACTTCCTCTACATCGCCGAGGCCATGACCAACGTCGGCAACGAGCACATGGACCTGTGGGACGACGAGGACGAGTTCTACTACGACGCGCTGAATACGCTCGACCGCGGCCACGAGCTGCTGAAAGTCAGGAGCATGGTGGGCTTGATTCCGCTGTTTGCGGTGGAGGTTATCGAAACGGAAACGCTGGCCAGCGCGCCCCGGTTTCTGGCCCGCATGAACTGGTTTCTGGACAACCGGCCGCTGCTGGCGTCGCTGGTGTCGCGCTGGCACGAGCCCGGCAAAGGCGACCGCCACCTGCTCTCGCTGCTGCGCGGCCACCGCATGAAGCGCCTGGTTGCGAGGATGGTCGACGAAGCCGAATTCCTGTCGCCCTACGGCGTGCGCAGCCTGTCGCGCTACCACGCGGCGCACCCGTTCGTGTTCCGGGGCACCGAAACCCAGTTCACGGTCAACTACGAGCCGGCCGAATCCCAAACCCCGTTGTTTGGGGGCAACTCCAACTGGCGCGGCCCGGTCTGGCTGCCCACCAATTTCCTGCTCATCGAGAGCTTGCAGCGTTTCTACCACTACTACGGCGACGACTTTAAGGTCGAATTTCCCACCAACTCCGGCCAGATGCACACGCTGCTGGAAGTGGCCGACGCCCTCACGGCCCGCCTCACCAAGCTCTTCCTGCGCGACCCCGACACCGGCCGCCGCGCCTGCTTCGGCGACGACAAGCAGCTGCAAACCGACCCCAATTTCCGCGACTACCTCTGGTTTCACGAATACTTCCACGGCGACAACGGCCAGGGCCTCGGCGCCAGCCACCAAACCGGCTGGACGGGCTTGATTGCGAAGCTGTTGCAGCCACGGGGGTAGGTGCTGGAGCAGCCCCGGCGGCGTGCTGGTGCGGGAAGCTTGCTGCCGAAGCCGGCTGCTGCCGCGTCGCTGAGGAAACCTTTGTTTCCAGTTGCTTGGAGCGGTTCTTTCGGTCAGTACACGGATGGTAGAGACGCAACATTTTGCGTCTCGTCGTTGCTGATGTTGTTTAGTCGGCGCGGTAAAGGCCCTTTTCCGGTCGTTCAACGATGAGACGCAAAATGTTGCGTCTCTACCATCCGTGTACTAACCGGAGAACCGCACTAAATGGCTGTGCCGCTTTAAGCCGGACCGGGTACGGAGATGAGCACGCCGCTGGCTGCTGCGAAATACGCAGCAGCCAACGGCTTGTTTTTTGGGCTTGAATTCCGCAAAAAGAACTAATTTACACCCTTGCACCGGCGGGCTTTCCGACAAAACCCTTAGCTTGCACCCCGCTTAACTTACAGTAATATGGAAGTTCAAACCTTGAAGTATCCGGCCATCCGCAACTACGTGGCCGGCCGTTTGGTCGACAACGACTCGGCGGCCGCGATGGACGTATTTAGTCCCCTCAGCGGAGCCCTGATTTCTACCGTGCCGCTCAGCGGAGCCGCGGCTCTCGATGCGGCGGTGCAAGCTGCCAAGGCGGCTTTCCCGGCGTGGGCGGCCACCCCGATTAAAGAACGGGTGCAGATTTTTTACCGCTACAAAACCCTGCTGGAACGCGACATGAAAGCCCTCGCCGACCTCGTGCGCGAGGAAAACGGCAAAACCTACGACGAGGCCCGCGCCGAAGTCGAAAAAGCCATCGAGCTGACCGAGTTTGCCTGCTCCATGCCCCAGCTTATTCAGGGCGAATTTCTGGAAGTGAGCAAGGGCGTCGAGGCCCGCGCCGAGCGCAAGCCGCTGGGCGTGGTGGCCAGCATCGCCCCGTTCAACTTCCCCAACATGGTGCCCCACTGGACCATCCCGAACGCCCTGGTGCTCGGCAACACCATGATTCTGAAGCCTTCGGAGCAAGTGCCGCTGAGCGCCGGGCGCATCGCCGGGCTGCTGCAAGAAGCCGGCCTGCCCGCCGGCGTGCTCAACATCGTGAACGGCGACCGCGCAATCGTGGAAGCCATCTGCGACCACCCCGATATTCAGGCCGTGTCGTTTGTGGGCTCGACCAAAATTGCCAAGGTCGTGTACATCCGCGCCACCAGCAACCTGAAGCGCTGCGTGGCCCTCGGCGGGGCCAAAAACCACCTGATGGTGCTGCCCGACGCCCACCCCGAAATGACGGCTTCGAACGTGGCCGCCAGCATGTCGGGCTGCGCGGGCCAGCGCTGCATGGCCGGCTCCACGATGGTCGGCGTGGGGGCAGTTGACGGCATCGTGGCCAAAATCGTGGAAGAAGCCCGGAAGATTGTGGCCGGCCAGAACCTCGGCTCCGTCATCAGCAAAGCGGCCAAGGAGCGCATCGAAAACCACATCACCGAAGCCGAAGCGGCCGGCGCCAAAGTCCTGCTCGACGGCCGCCACGCCGTGGTGCCCGGCCACGAAGACGGCTACTACGTGGGCCCGACGGTGATTGACTACGTGACGCCCGACATGCGCATCGCCCAGGAAGAAGTCTTCGGCCCGGTGCTCGCCATCATGCGCACCAACACGCTGGACGAAGCCCTGGCCATCGAAAACGCCAACCCCTACGGCAACGCCGCCGCCGTGTTCACCAGCAGCGGGGCCAGCGCCCGCTACGTGATGGACCACGCCAACGCCGGCATGATTGGCGTGAACATCGGCGTGCCCGTGCCCCGCGAACCCTTCTCCTTCGGCGGCTGGAACGACTCCAAATTCGGGGCCTGTGATATTACCGGCAAGAGCTCGATTGAATTCTGGACGCAGCTCAAGAAGACCACGACGAAGTGGAACCCCGAGTCGCGGGTGAATTGGATGAGCTAGGGAGGGTTCGAAAAAAGAACGTCATGCCGAGCGCAGTCGAGGCATCGCGCGTGCCATAGTAACTCAATCGTTAGCTACGCTGACCTTCGGTTCAACGATGCGAGCGCGATGCCTCGGCTGCGCTCGGCATGACGTTCAAAAAAAAATAGCAGTGAGTTTATACGTTTACATCCTGACCAACCCGGCCCGCACCGTGCTGTACACTGGCGTAACCAATGACCTGGAGCGCCGCCTGAACGAACACAGCGCAGGCCTGGGCGAAGCCGGGAAGTTCACGGGGCGCTACCAATGCAATCTGCTGGTCTATTTCGAAACCAGCCCGGATGCCAAGCAGGCTATCGCGCGGGAAAAGCAGATTAAAAACTGGGCCCGTGCGAAAAAGGAATTTCTTATCAACGCGTTTAACCCCAGCTGGGAATCAATAGATTTACAAACCTGGACTGGTTAGTTTTTTTCTTACGACAGCACGCGAGATGCCTCGGCTACGCTCGGCATGACGTTCTAATAAAATCATTTGCAATGGAAACCACCCTCGCTCCCGACCCAACCCAAATCCTGCACGATAACCTCGACCACACGCTCTTCTCGTGGTCGAAGCAAGCGGGCCTGAACCCCATCAACGCCGAGCGTGCCGAGGGCGTGTACGTGTGGGACCGCGACGGCAAGCGCTACCTCGACTTCAGCTCGCAGCTGATGAACGTGAACATCGGCCACGGCGACCAGCGCGTGACCGACGCCGTGGCTGCCCAAATGCGCGAGCTCAGCTACGTGTATCCCGGCATGATAACCAAGGCGCGGGGCGATTTGGGCCGGAAATTGGCCCAAATCACCGCACCCAACCTCACCAAGGCCTTTTTCACGCTGGGCGGGGCCGAGGCCATCGAAAACGCCATCAAGCTGGCGCGGGTGTACACGGGCCGCCACAAGATTGTGGCGCTGTACCAGTCGTTTCACGGGGCCAGCTACGGGGCCATGAGCGCCGGCGGCGACCCCCGCAAATTTGCCGTCGACAGCCAGGCCATGCCCGGCGTGGTGCACGTCGAAAACCCGTATTTCTACCGCTGCCCGTGGTATTCTGAAACGCCCGAACAGTGCGCCCAGCGTGCCGCCGACGCCATGGAGCGCATCATCGGCTACGAAAACCCGGGCAGCGTGGCCGCCATCTTGCTCGAAGGCGAGTCGGGCACGTCGGGCTGCATCAAGTACCCGCCCGGCTACTGGGTGCGCATCCGCGAAATCTGCGACAAGCACGGCATATTGCTGGTGGTCGACGAGGTGATGAGCGGCTTTGGCCGCACCGGCAAGTGGTTCGGCTCCGACCACCACGGCGTGAAAGTGGACCTCATGTGCATGGCCAAAGGCATCACCGCCGGCTACCTGCCGTTGGGCGCCGTGATGGTGGACGAGAAAATTGCCAAAGCCTTCGACGACAAGCCCTTGCCGCTGGGCCTGACCTACTCGGCCCACCCCGTGTCGTGCGCCGCCGCCGTGGCCGTGCTCGATATTTACGAGGAAGATAACCTCATCGAAAACACCGTGAACATGGGCAAGTACCTCGACCAGCAGGTGGCCCAGCTCATGCGCCACCACTCCAGCATCGGCGACTGGCGCAACACCGGCCTTTTCGGCTGCCTCGAACTCGTGAAAAACCGCGCCACCAAAGAGCCCATGGCCCCCTGGAACGCCACCAACGACCAAATGGCCATCATGAACCAGGTGGCGGCCAAAATCCGCGAGCTCGGCATGTACACCTTCGTGCGCTGGAGCTACATTTTCATCTGCCCGCCAATGACGATTAATAAGGAGGAAATTGACGAAGGGCTGGCCATTATTTCGGAGGCGCTGGAAATTGCGGATAAGCACACGCACTAACCTCACCCCCGGCCCCTCTCCCGCAGAGAGGGGAGCCTGACGATTCTCAAACGTGCGTTTTAACCCGCGCCGCCTCGGCTCCCCCTCTCCGCCGGAGAGGGGGCCGGGGGGTGAGGTTCCCCGCTAGAACATGTCCATCCTCCTCAAAAACGGCCGCGTCGTCACCGCCGATTCCGACGCCGTCTGCGACCTGTTGATTGAAGGCGAAACCATCGCCGCCATCGGTCGCAACCTGCCCGCCAACGGCGCCGAAGTCATCGACTGCACCGGCAAAATCGTCGTGCCCGGCGGCATCGACCCGCACGTGCACCTCGAAATGCCCTTCATGGGCACTTTCAGCAGCGACACGTATGAAACCGGCACCCGCGCCGCGCTGCACGGCGGCACCACCACCGTCATCGATTTTATTCTGCAAAAGCAGGGGAATTCCTTGCGGGCCGCTTTGGAGGAATGGCAGGGCCGCGCCACCGGCAACGCCGTGGGCGACTACAGCTTCCACATGGCCGTGACCGATTTCAACCCGAGCACCAAAGAGGAAATCAAGGACATGATTGCCGAAGGAATTACCTCCTTCAAAACCTTCATGGCCTACAAAGGCGCGCTCATGATTGACGACGCGCAGATGGTGGGCCTGATGCAGGAAGTGAAAAAGCACGGCGGCCTGGTCACGGCCCACGCCACCAACGGCGACATGATTGACACGCTCATCGCCCAGCACCGGGCGCAGGGCAAGCTTTCGCCGCTTTATCATTACCTCTCGCAGCCCGAAGTGACCGAGGCCGAAGCCTCGGGCCGCTTCGCCGACATTGCCAACTACACCGGCGTGAATGCCTACATCGTGCACCTCACCTGCGAAGGCGCGCTCAACCAGGTGCGCCGCGCCACCGAGCGCAACCAGCGCGTGCTCGTCGAAACCTGCATCCAATATTTGTTGCTGGATGCGCGGCTTTACGAAGACGAGGCCAACGGCGCCAAGGTGGTGATGTCGCCGCCGCTACGCGAGAAAAAGGACCAGGCCACGCTCTGGGCCGGCCTGAATCAGGGCCTGGTGAACGTGGTGGGCACCGACCATTGCCCCTTCATGTGGGCGCAGAAGCTGATGGGCAAAGACGACTTTTCGAAAATTCCCAACGGCCATCCGGCCGTAGAGCACCGCATGGAATTGCTGTTTTCGGAAGGCGTAAACAAGGGTAAAATCACGCTGAGTAAATTTGTTGAAGTCACCTCCACCAACGCCGCCAAAATATTCGGCATGTACCCGCGCAAAGGCACCATCAGCATCGGCGCCGACGCGGACTTGGTGATAGTTGACCCTCACAAAAAGCACGCTATTTCGGCCGCTACCCACCACATGAATTGCGACTATTCGGCCTACGAAGGCTGGGAGCTGACTGGCAAAATCGACACCGTGCTGCTGCGCGGCCAAGTTGCCGTCGAGGCCGGCGAAGCCAAGGTAGCAAAAGGCTACGGGCAGTTTATCAAGCGTGGCAAAACGAATATTTAGAACGAATAGAGCAGCCCGTCATTCCGAGCGAAGCCGAGGAATCTCGCGTGGAGCAGTAAACCAATCGTGTCAACGTCAATGATTAGTGGGAGCACGCGAGATTCCTCGGCTTCGCTCGGAATGACGGGCTGATTCAACACCCAACACCCATAAATCAATCCTCCCATACATGTCCAGAATAATCAAATCCGGCCTCATTCAAATGAGCCTGCCGATGACCGAAGGCGAAGGCACGATTGCCGAAATCAAGGAGGCCATGGTGCAGAAGCACATTCCGCTGATTGAAGAAGCCGGCCGCCAGGGCGTCCAAATCCTGTGTTTGCAGGAGATTTTCAACACCCCGTATTTCTGCCCCGGCCAGGACAAAGACTGGTACGCTTCGGCCGAAGCCGTGCCCGGCCCCACAACCGACCGCATGGCCGAATACGCCAAAAAATACAACATGGTGATGATTGTGCCCGTGTACGAGCGCGAGGCCGCCGGCTTCCTCTACAACACCGCCGCCGTGATTGACGCCGACGGCACCTACCTCGGCAAGTATCGAAAAAACCACATTCCGCACACCTCCGGCTTTTGGGAGAAATTCTTCTTCAAGCCTGGCAACCTGGGCTACCCGGTGTTCCAAACCAAGTACGCCAAAGTGGGCGTCTACATCTGCTACGACCGCCACTTTCCCGACGGCGCCCGCGTTCTGGGCCTCAACGGGGCCGAAATCGTGTATAATCCCTCGGCCACCGTGGCCGGCCTTTCGCAGTACCTCTGGAAGCTGGAGCAGCCCGCGCACGCGGCGGCCAACGGCTATTTCATGGGCTGCATCAACCGCGTTGGCACCGAAAAACCCTGGAACCTCGGCAAGTTCTACGGAACGTCCTATTTCGTGGACCCGCGCGGCCAGATTTTTGCCCAAGCCAGCGAAGACAACGACGAGCTATTGGTGTCGGAATTCGACCTCGACATGATTGACGAAGTGCGCAATACCTGGCAGTTCTTCCGCGACCGCCGCCCTGAAACCTACGAGAAGCTGGTAGAATTGTAGGTTTTTGTTGCTCAAAAGAACACCTTGCTAGAACGTCATGCAGAGCGCCGCGAAGCATCTCGCGTGTGGTAGCAATTCAATCGTTAAACAAGAGGATTACTTGAGCACGCGAGATGCTTCGCGGCGCTCTGCATGACGTTCTTTTTGTGTAATAACCTCGCGCCAAATGGCTGAATTTTCCATCCCCACTACTGAGCAGCAATTCGAACTGAATTTCGCGCAATTGAAACCGGTGATGAACCGCACCGAGGCGCTTTATGAAAGCTCCCGCTGCCTGTTTTGCTTCGATGCGCCGTGCATAAAAGCGTGCCCGTCGGGCATTGACATTCCGCAGTTTATCCGGCAGATTAATTCGGGCAACGATACCGGCGCGGCGCGCACGATTTACGAGGCCAATTACTTCGGAAACGCCTGCGGCAAAGTGTGCCCGACCGAAGTGCTGTGCGAAGGCGCCTGTGTGTACAACTTGCAGGAAGTGAAGCCGATTGAGATTGGCCGGTTGCAGAGCTTTGCCACGACCAAGGTGATTGAAAGCGGTGAGAAATTGTTTGGTCCGGGCACGGCCAACGGGAAAAGTGTGGCCGTGATTGGCGCGGGGCCGGCCGGTATTTCGGCCGCTTGCGAATTGCGCTTATTAGGTTATGAAGTAGACGTATTCGAAGCCAAAGCGCAGCCTTCGGGCCTGACGGTATACGGCGTAGCGCCCTATAAAATTACGAACGAAGAAACGCTGGCCGAAATGGCGTATTTGCAAGCGCAATTTGGCTACAACGTGCATTTTAATTCACCAATTTCTTCGCGTGAGGAATTGACCGAATTAGAGAACAAATACGACGCTATTTTTCTCGGCATCGGCCTGGGAATTACCAATGATTTGGGCTTGCCGGGCGAAGATAAAATCAACTGCACCGGCGCGGTCGAGTTCATCGCCGAATTGCGCCAGCACCACCACGCGGTGGCGGTGGGCCGCAAAGTAATTGTGCTGGGCGGCGGCAACACCGCGATGGATGCCGCCTCGGAATCATCGCGCCTGGGTGCCGAAACGGTGATTCTGGCCTACCGCCGAGCCAAAGAAGAAATGGGCGCGTACGATTTCGAGTACGACCTGGCCAAAAGCGTGGGCGTGAAGGGCTTGTTCAACGTGGCCCCGGTCGAAATCGTGGGCGATGGCTACGTTTCCGGCGTGAAGTTTATTCGCACGGCCACCACGGATGGTAAGGTGCAAGAAATTCCCGGCTCCGAATTTGTCGAGCCGTGCGACATGGTAATTAAAGCCACCGGCCAGGCCAAACAGGTGGGGTTTTTGGGTCTGATTCCGGGACTAAGCCTGGATGAAAAAGACCGCATCATCGCCGATGCGCACACCGGCCAGACCGCTAATCCCAAATATTTCGCTTCCGGCGATGCCTGGAATGGCGGCGCGGAAGTGGTGAACGCGGCGGCGGAAGGCAAGCTCACGGCGCGCGGCATTCATGCGTACTTGAGCAAGTAACCCAAGCATCATGCTAATAGCACGTCATGCTGAGCGAAGTCGAAGCATCTCTACCGCAGCAGTAATCCATTGCCAAATCAACGAAGCGGTAGAGATGCTCCGACAAGCGGACGCCAGATGAGCATGACGTGCTAACAATCATAACGTGCTGATAATAAAAAAGAAACCATGCCCGACCTTTCCATCAATTTCGCCGGCATCAAATCGCCGAATCCGTTCTGGCTGGCTTCGGCCCCGCCCACCAATTCCGGCTACCAGGTGATGAAAGCCTTCGACGCCGGCTGGGGCGGCGCGGTGTGGAAGACGATGGGCGTGCCCGTCGTGAACGTGTCGAGCCGCTACGGCGGCGTGAATTACCGCGACAAGCGCCTTGTGGGCTTCAACAACATTGAGCTGATTTCGGACCGCCCGCTGGCCGACAACCTCCGCGAGATTGAAGAAGTGAAAAAGCGGTTTCCGAACCACGCCGTCATCGCCTCGCTCATGGTGCAGAGCCGGCAGGAATGGCACGACATCGTGCGGCAAAGCCAGGACGCGGGCGCCGACGGATTCGAGCTGAATTTTGGCTGCCCGCACGGCATGTGCGAGCGCGGCATGGGCTCGGCGGTAGGGCAGGAGCCCAAGGTGCTGCAACTCATTGTGGAATGGGTGATGGAAGTGGCCCAAAAGCCGGTCATCGTGAAGCTGACGCCCAACATTTCCGACATCACCGAGCCGGCCCTGGCCGCGCGGCGCGGCGGGGCCGACGCCATTTCGCTCATCAACACGATTCAGAGCATTGTGGGGGTCGATTTGGACTTGTTCGCTCCTTATCCCATCGTGGACGGCAAGGGCACCAACGGCGGCTACTGCGGCCCGGCCGTGAAGCCCATTGCCCTGAACATGGTGAAAAACTGCGCCCA
>CAXTCS010000154.1:0-10244 GCA_964242365.1 uncultured Hymenobacter sp.
CCACCACCTTGGCCCCGATGCTCACGCGGGGCTTGTCCTTGCGGTCTTGCCGGGCGTAGCCCATGTAGGGCATCACAATCACCACTTTATGGGCCGAGGCGCGCTTGGCGGCGTCCACCATCAGCATGAGCTCCATGAGGTGCTCGGCGGGCGGGAAGGTGCTTTGGACCAGAAATACCTCGCAGCCCCGGATGCTCTCGTTGAAGCTCGGGCCCATCTCGGTGTCGGCGAAGCGCTGGAGGGAAAGGTCGCCGAGCGTGGTGCCGTAGGCGGCAGCAATATGTTCGGCGAGGGCGCGGGAGGCGCTACCGGCGAATATTTTGACCTGTTTCATAGGGGAAGGTGCTGATTAATGAGTTGATGCGCAGCGGGCTCGTCCTGACGAGGCTACCAAATGGGCCAGGTAGAAAAAGCGAAAAGCGCTGACCACTCCGGAAGTTGGAGAAGCCAGCGCTTTTCGGTTTAGTCGAGCTTTGTCGTTGTCCGACCAGGGCTCGAACCTGGACTTTCTTGAATCAAAATCAAGCGTGTTGCCAGTTACACCATCGGACAATTTCCCGGCGGGCTACGTGCCGTTTGGGAGTGCAAATGTACTACTGGAAAAATTCGGGGCAAGGTTTTGCCGAAAAATTTTCTGGAGAAAAAGGCACTACCCGGGCGCGCAAAGCCACTCAATGCGTATTAATGCCTGATTTTCATGCCGTAATGCCCTTCACCGAGCTTATATAGCGAAGGCGCCACCCCGGTACGGTTGGGGTTGGAAAAGCCGCGCTTCTGCCGTAATTTTGCGGCCTGAAAACCGCATCATCTTCATTATAAATACCGCACAATGGCGAATACCGGCAAAATCACCCAGGTCATCGGCCCCGTCGTCGACGTGAGCTTCGCGGGTGAAAACACAAAGCTGCCCAACATCCTCGACGCGCTCGAAGTCACGAAAGACAACGGCCAGGTGGTGGTGCTGGAGTGCCAGCAGCACCTGGGCGAAGACCGGGTCCGGACCATTGCCATGGACTCGACCGAAGGCCTGACCCGCGGCGCCGAAGTGCGCGACCTGGGCGCCCCGATGTCGATGCCGACCGGCGACGCCATCAAAGGCCGCTTGTTCAACGTGATTGGCCAGGCCATCGACGGCATTCCGCAGCCCAAGAGCGACGGCCCGCTGCCGATTCACCGCCAGGCCCCGCCTTTCGAGGATTTGGCCACGTCGTCGGAAATTCTCTACACCGGCATCAAGGTAATCGACTTGCTCGCGCCTTATGTAAAGGGCGGCAAAATTGGCTTGTTCGGGGGGGCCGGCGTGGGCAAAACCGTGCTCATCATGGAGCTGGTGAACAACATCGCCAAAGCCTATGCCGGCCTGTCGGTGTTTGCCGGCGTGGGCGAGCGCACCCGCGAGGGCAACGACTTGCTGCGTGAGTTCATTGAGTCGGACATCATCAAGTACGGCGACGAGTTCAAGCACTCGATGGAAGAAGGCGGCTGGGACTTGTCGAAAGTGGACGAGAAAGAGCTGCTGAAATCGCAGGCCACCCTCGTGTTCGGCCAGATGAACGAGCCCCCCGGAGCCCGGGCCCGCGTGGCCCTGTCGGGCCTCACGGTGGCCGAAAACTTCCGCGACGGCGACGGCACCGGTGCCGGCCGCGACATCCTGTTCTTTATCGACAACATTTTCCGCTTCACGCAGGCGGGCTCGGAAGTATCGGCGCTGCTCGGCCGGATGCCATCGGCCGTGGGCTACCAGCCCACGCTGGCCACCGAAATGGGCGCCATGCAGGAGCGCATTACTTCGACCAAACGCGGCTCCATCACCTCGGTGCAGGCCGTGTACGTGCCCGCCGACGACTTGACCGACCCGGCCCCGTCGACGACGTTTGCTCACTTGGACGCCACCACCGTATTGAGCCGCAAAATCTCCGAGCTGGGCATCTACCCCGCCGTTGACCCGCTGGACTCGACCTCGCGCATCCTCTCGGCCGACGTGATTGGCGACGAGCACTACAACACTGCCCAGCGCGTGAAGGAAATTCTCCAGCGCTACAAAGAATTGCAGGACATCATCGCCATCCTCGGCATGGACGAGCTGTCGGAAGAGGACAAGCAGGTAGTAAACCGCGCCCGCCGGGTGCAGCGCTTCCTGTCGCAGCCCTTCTTCGTGGCCCAGCAGTTCACCGGCCTGCAAGGCGTGTTGGTTGACATCAAGGACACCATCCGCGGCTTCAACGAAATCATCGACGGCAAGCACGACCACCTGCCCGAAGCGGCGTTCAACCTCGTGGGCACCATCGAGGATGCCGTGGCCAAGGGCGAGAAGCTGATTGCCGAAGCCAAGTAGTTTTTAATTATGAATTATGAGTTATGAGTTATGAGTTGTCGTTCTGTCAACTCATAACTCATAACTCATAATTCTTAACTCAAAGGAATGCATCTAGAAATCATCACCCCCGACCGCAAGGTGTTCGAAGGAGAAGTGACGTCGGCCCAGTTTCCGGGCGCCGATGGCTCGTTTGAAGTGCTGAACAACCACGCCCCGCTGATTGCCGCCCTGAAGGCCGGCGAAGTGAACCTGACCGGTGCCAACGGCCGCGAAGCCATCCGCATCGAAGGCGGCGTGGTCGAAGTGCTGCGCAACAACGTGATTGTGCTGGCCGAAGGCGCCGTGGCCTAGGCGCCGGGCACGTATTTCGGGTCGGTGTAAAAAGTCGCTTCTGCCCCGCAGAAGCGACTTTTTTTGTGTGCTTTGCTTGGCCCAAAACCAAAGTTGTTGCCGGCAAAGGCGCGGCGCTGACGTACTTGCTTTCGCTATGCCCAAACCCTCGGACCCCTTCGTTGCCGTCGAAAACATTTACACGCCCCGCCAGCGGCACATGCTGCTGGTGGCCTCGCTCGCCGGGCTGGTGGGGCTGATGGTGGCGGGGCTGGCGCAGTACCTCACCGCGTTTCTGGCGGCCGGCATTTTATTCGTGGTTTTCCGGCCCTGGTGGGTGGCGCTGGTGTACCGGCGCCGCTGGAACCGGCGATTGGTGGCCATCCTGCTGCTGCTCACGACGGTGGTGGTGCTCGTGATTCCGTTTTACGCCCTTAGCTCGCTGCTGATTGACCGCCTGCTGGCCTTCGCCAAGCACCCGGACGAGGTGCTGGCCGTGTTGCACAAGCTGGAAAACGCCACCGGCTTTCGGATGACGGAGCAGCAGAACGTGCGCCAGCTGCTCCAGCAAGGCGCGGGGCAGGTGAGCCGCTGGCTGCCCACGCTGGCCAGCAGCGCCCTCAATTTTTTGGTGGTGGTGGGGCTGATGCTGTTCACGATGTACTACATGTTCATGCAGGAAACCTATTTCCTGCTGGGCCTGCACCGGTACCTGCCTTTCCGCAACGAGACGCTGCAAGAGCTGGGCGAGTCGCTGAAAAACAATGTGAACGCCAACGTGCTGGGGCAGGCAATCGTGGCCCTGGTGCAGGGCGTGCTGACCGGCCTCACGCTGTGGATTTTTGCGGTGCCCGACCCGTTGTTTTGGGGCGTGGTAGCGTTTTTTATGGCGTTTTTGCCGGTGCTGGGCACGCCGCTCGTGTGGGGGCCGGCGGCGCTCTACCAGTTTTCGCAGGGCCAGAACACGCAGGCCATCGGCATTCTGCTGGTGGGATTCATCGTCATCATCAACATCGATAACCTGCTGCGCATCGTGCTGGCCAAGCGCATGGGCAACATTCACCCGCTCGTGACCCTGGTGGGGCTGGTGCTGGGCGTCGAGCTGTTCGGCATCATCGGGCTGGTGGTGGGGCCGCTGCTGGTGTCGTACTTTCTGGTGCTGATGGAGGTGTTCCGGCGCGAAAACCGGGCCCACCGCAAGAGCGCGGCGGTGTAGCGAAAGCTGGGCCGCGTGCCGACATTTGCGAAACATCGCCCAACGTTCGCCCCATGAACCTTCCAACCATTCAGCCCAAAATCACGCCCATCTACCAAACCTCGGTTTTCAAGTTTGAAGACCTCGACGCGGTGCAGCAGTACTTCGACGAGCCGGGCAGCCGCTACCTGTACTCGCGCAACGGCAACCCCAACTCCGACGAGCTGGCCGAGGCCGTGAGCCGCTGGGAAGGCGGCGTGGGCGCGGTGGCCACGGGCTCGGGCATGGCGGCCATTTTTGCGGCCCTGCTCGCCTACTGCCAGGCCGGCGACCACGTGCTGTGCGCGGCCGACATCTACGGCGGCTCGGCCGCGCTGCTCAACCTGGAGTTGGCGCGGCTCGGAATTGGCGTGAGCTACGTGCCCTTCAGTGAATTATACGACCTCAAGCCCTACGTGCGGGCCACCACGCGGCTGCTGCTCTGCGAAACGATGAGCAACCCGCTGCTGCGTGTGGTCGACCTGCGGGCCCTGGCCACCGAATGCCACCAGCACGGCCTCAAGCTGGTGGTCGACAATACGTTTGCCACGCCGGTGCTCACCCGGCCGCTGGCCTACGGGGCCGACCTGGTGCTGCACAGCGTGACCAAGTACCTGGCCGGCCACTCCGACGTGACGGCCGGCGCCGTGGTGGCCCGTACCGCCGAAGACGCGGCCCGGCTGCGGCAAATCGGCGCCATTTTCGGCCTCACGCTGAGCCCGATGGAAAGCTGGCTGGCCGTGCGCGGCATGAAAACCATGCGCCTGCGCGTGGCCGCGCACAGCGAAAACGCCTGGGCGGTGGCCGAATTTCTGGAGCAGCAGCCCAACGTGGAGGCCGTGTATTACCCCGGCCTGCCCACGCACCCGCAACACGCGCTGGCAGTTGCGCAGGGCGCCGGCCGCTTCGGCGGGATGCTCTCGTTTCGGCTGCCCGACGACGCGGCGGTCGTCAACGCCTTCATGCGCCGCAGCCAGCGGTTCCCGTTTGCGCCCTCGCTGGCGGGCGTCGATTCGTCGTGCTCGCACCCGCTCTACACCTCGCACCGCGCCCTCACCGATGCCCAGCGGGCCGAGTTGGGCATCACGGTGGGGCTGGTGCGGCTGAGCGTGGGCATTGAGCCCGTGGAAGAGCTGCTGGCCGACCTGGCGCAGGCGCTAGAATAATAACAATCTGATTTACAGCTTGTCCGACACTTGGTCGGAGAGCTGGCGGGCGGTGCGAAGCGCCTGGAATTCGGCCTGCTGCGAACGGATGGTCAACTTATCATCCAGGGTGAGGCTGGCGCGCAGCTGGTCGTAGCGGGCATTGAGGCTGCTGAGCACGGCGGCAGCGGCCGACCAATCGGCAGATTTCCAGGCGTGGCGGTCGTTGCGCACTTTGTCGATGAAGCGGGCGTAGGCGTCGAGCAGCGCGGGGGCGGTGAGGGTAGCCACGGTGGTCTTCTCGCGGAAAAAGCTCGATACCTGGGCGTCGCTTGCCGTGAGCGCCTCCGTGGTGGTAGCCGTGGGGGTGGTGGCCGCAGGAGTGCCGATGGGCACGTTGATGGTGCGCGTGGTGCGCCGGATGACCTTGCCCGTGGCCGGGTCCAGGTCTTCGGTTACTTCGGTTTGCTGCTGGGTGCCTGGCTGTTGGGTGGCCGGCTGCTGGGTGATGACTGGCTTGGCGGGCGTAGCCGCGGGCTTGGTGTGGGCCGCGGCCGGCTTCGTTTGCGCCGTGGCCGCCAGGGGCAGGGCCAGAAACAGCGCGGCCAATAAACGGGAATTGTTCATGATAAAAAAAGGATGGATGAACCTTTAACGGGAAAGCTGGCCTGAGCGGCGGTGTTGCGCGGTGTGGGCAAAGAAGAGGCGGCGGGCACTTGGCCCGGCATTTTCTGCCTTACCGCTGAGGCGCGTTGGCAAATTTGCGGCCATTTCGGGGCGGCGGTTGGCTGGCCGTGCCATTTTGCGGTTCGGGTACCCCGTTCAACCCCACCCCCGGCCCCTCCCCACCGGGGAGGGGCCGGGGGTGGGGTTAACCCGCTTGGACTACTTTTATTTTGACAGGCTGACCACGGCCGGCCGCTGCCGGGGCTGCAACCTCCGCCACATTCGCCGCATCTTTACGGTGCCCTCCTTACCACTGTCCAATTTCTGCATGGAAGCCCTTGCCACCGCTGCTTACGTCGACATCAACGCCCCGCTCGTGGAGCGGTGCCGCCTGAACGACCGCCAGGCCCAGGCCGAGATTTACCGGCGCTACGCCAAGGCCATGTTCAACGCGGCCCTGCGCATCACCGGCGACTACGCCGAGGCCGAAGACGTTCTCCAGGAGTCGTTTCTGAGCGCCTTCCGGGAGCTGGCCGGCTACAAGGGCGACTCGTCGTTTGGGGCGTGGCTGAAACGGATTGTGGTGAACAAAAGCATCAATTGCCTGCGGCAGCGGCGGCTGACGCTGGTGCCCCTGGGCGAGCAGCACCACGACGAGCCCGCCGAAGCCGCCGGCCCTTCGCCCGACGACGAAGCCGACACCCGCTACCGCGCCGACGTGCTGCGCCGCTGCATTCAGGAGCTGCCCGATGGCTACCGCGTGGTGCTGAGCCTGTACTTGCTCGAAGGCTACGACCACCTCGAAATTGCCGGCATTCTGGGAATTTCCGAATCTACCTCCAAATCGCAGTACAGCCGGGCGCGGGTGCGGCTGCGGGAGCTGGCCGCCCAGCGCGGTCTTAGTTAATTATTTATCGTTTGTATTCCGCCAATTAAATTTTTCACTACCCTTCGTCCTTTTTCGCCCCGCCGCGGTTTTCGTGTAGCCCCGCAGCCCGTCCTGAACCTGGAAGAACCGTGCATCCATTACCCTTTCATGGACACCAAGAAGATTAACTCATTAGAAAACTTTGTTGAGCGGCACCGCGCCGATTTCGATACGCACGAGCCGCGCCCCGACCTGTGGGCCGCCCTGGAGCAGCAGCTGGCCCACGCCGGACCCGAAATACCGGCCCCGACGATGGGCCTGGCCGGTTCGGCCGCCGCCGAAGCGCCAAGTCCAGCTGCCATTGCCGTGGCGGGCCCGGCCTGGAAAAACTGGTTCCGGCGCTACGGCATCGCGGCCGGCCTGGGGCTGCTGGTGTTTGCCGCCGGCGCCAGCGAGGCCTGGAAAGCGGGCCCGGTGGCCCCGGAGCTGGCGGTTGCGGCGGTGCCGACCAATCCGAGCGTCGGCAGCGCGGCCGCGGCTCCCGACGCGGCACTGTACCAGGACAACAACCCCGAGGCCCTGACGGCCGCCGCGCGCAGCACCGGCGCCGATAGCCAGCTGGTGCGGGCCGTGCGCGGCATGGAAGCCTATTATACCAACCAGCTGGCCCGGCGCCAAAGCGAGCTGCGCCAGCTCAACGGCCCCGGCATGGCCGCCATGACCGCCGACTGGCAGCGCGAGCTGGTGTCGCTCGATTCGAGCTACCGCCAGCTGAAGCTGGAGCTGCCCCACCACCCGCAGCCCGACGCCGTGCTCACGGCCATGAACCGCAACCTGCAAGTCCGCCTCGACATTCTCGACCAGCAGCTGCACCTGGGCACGGCCCCCGAAGCCGACCCGAATTCGAGTGCCTACGTGCTGGCCGACAGCCGCCACCTCCCCGAATGAAACCGCGCATGGGTTCCTCCATTTGGCGGGTTTTGGGGCTGGCCGGGCTCGCCGTGGCCGGGCTGCTGGCGCCCGGCGCGGCGCGGGCCCAAAACGGCTTGTGGGTAGCCGTGGGCCCCGGCGTGGCCATTCGGGTGCTCACGCCCGAGGCGCGCCGCGCCGAAGAAGCGGTGTTTGGGCTGGAAGAGGAGCCCCCGCAAAACCTGCCAGACGGCCAGCAGCAAAACCGCCAAACCGACGGCCAGGACGCCGCCAGCCTGCAAGTCGAGCAGCGCCGCCGCCTGAGCCGCAGCTACGCGGTGCCGCCGGCAGGCCGCGCGTTTTCGCTCGATACCCGCTACGGCCGCGTGCAAATCAACCCGTGGAACAAAAAGGAAATCAAAGTGGACGCCGAGCTGGTGGCCCGCTCCGAAACCGGCGCCGGCGCCCGCCTCGTGCTCGACGCGTTGGACGTGCAATGGCTTGACTACGACGCCAAAACCGGCGGCGTGGCCGTGAGCACGCTGTTTGGCCCGGCCCTGCGCGGCCGGCCGGGCGGCTGCCGCTACGAGGTGAACTACACCGTGTGGCTGCCCCGCACCACGGCGCTGCGCGTGTACAACACCTTCGGCGACGTCACCATTGCCGGCGATGTGAGCGGCCCCACCGAGCTGGCCGTTGAATACGGCGCCCTGCGCACCGGCCGGCTCGACGGCCCGCGCAACCTCGTGCGCATCGGCAACGGCGACTGCGCCATTCCCTTCGCGGGCCGCGCCAGCATCGACGCCAGCTACGCGCGCCTGCGCCTCGACCAGGGCACCGCCGTGGACTTGCGCAACAACTATTCCGACATCGACATCGGCACCGTGCAGGACCTGACCATCCACAGCAAGTACGGCGACGTGGCCCTGGGCACCGTGCGCAACCTGCGCGGCTCGTCGGGCTACTCGCGCTTCACCATCGACAAGCTCGACGAAGCCCTGGACATGGCCCTGCGCTACTGCCCCGACTTCGTGGTGCGCGACATGGGCGCCAATTTCCGCCAAATCAACCTCGATGGCGGCTTTAGCACCATCCGGCTAGGCTTTGCCGAGGCGCCGGGTTTTCGGTTCGATGTCAGCACCGAGCAGGGGCAGCTGCTGGTGGATAAAAACCTGGTGCGGGTGCTTTCGCAGGAAAACGGCCCGCAAACCAGCGACGTGCTGGGCGTGTTTGGCGGCGCGGTGCCGGCCCGCAACGCGGGCAATGTCAACATCAAGGTGCGCTACGGCACGGTGCGGTTCAGCAAGTAGGGGTCGGAAATAAGAGCCGATTTTGGGTCGGGACCCGAGCCGCTGAATGACGGTGTTGGCTCAAGGCTAAACCAGGCATTTGATGACCCGGTGCGGAACGCCCACGACCAACGTGTTGGCCTCGACGTCTTTGGTCACCACGCTGCCGGCGCCAATGACGCAGTTGGGCCCAACCCTGACGCCGGGCAACACCACGGCCCCGGTGCCCAGGCTACAGCGGGCGCCCAGCACGACGTGGCCCGAGAGGTGCACGCCGGGGCTCAGCTCGGTGTAGGCGCCGATGTGGCAGTCGTGCCCAATCGTGCAGTTGAGGTTCACGAGCACCCCTTCGTCGAGCGTGATGCAGCCGGTCAGAACGGCGCCCGTCATGATGGAGCAGCCCGGCCCAATCGTGTTATCAAACAGGCCAATGGTGGCCCTGGGCGAGCGCACGGTGGTCAGCTCGCCCCCCAGTTGCCGCAGCCGGTCGGCCAGCAGCTGCCGGATTTTAGGCACCCCGACCCCGAGGGCGAAGCGCCTGTCCCGTCGCAGCCACTGCCGGGCCTCGGCCTCGGTTTTGAGGACCGGAAACTGGTCGTTGAGCATCAACGGCAAGTCCTCCGACACATCGTCATAAAAAGCTACCTGAGCCGGCGGGCTTTCCTGGTAAAGCACTTCCAGCACCTCTTTTGCAAATCCTTTGGCGCCTACGATTAGCATGGTTGAAATGGCTAAGTGGTATTAATGAAGCATTTAAATCAGTAATTTGGGGTTGGACAAGCGCTGGCTCAGAACGAGGTGATGGGCACCAGGTGCGCGACAAATTGCTGTTGCTGCCAGCTGATTTCCCCGGCGTCGCGCCAGCCAACGGCAAGCTGCTGGTTGAGGAAGTCGGGCTGCCAGCCGTGGGGCTCGGCAATCTTTTTGACTTTCACCCGGAAGCGGCAATTGTTTAAGTCGACGTGGTTTTTCGTGGCCCAGAAGGCGGTGAAATTGCGGAGGCCTTTTTCCAGGCGCTGCTGGTTGGGGCGGGCGTTCACGACGTAGTAGGTCCACTTCAGCCACACGTCGCCGCGCAGGTAGGCGCCGGGCTGCCCGCTCGGCCCGATGATGGGCAAAAACCGCTCGACGCCATCGGCGCCGGTGTAGGTGACGGCCACCACGCGGGTGTAGCCGGCAAAATGCTCGTCCAGCGTAATGGGGTGGTTGCTGATGCCGAAGAAGTTCTGGGCCGGGTCGGAGACGGCCTCCGCCACCTGCGCCAGCCCCCGCCCCACGAGGGTGCGCTCCAGCCCGGAATCGCGCCGCAGCCGCTGCACGAACGTGGAATTGTAGGAAACCAGGCCTTGCAGCAGGGCCAGGCCGGCCAGCCCCAGCGCGGCCCCGGCCACCTTGGCCTCGCGCAGCGTAACCCCGCGCCCCACCGGCACGGCCTCGTCGGGCCGCGGGCCGGGGGCGTCGCCCGCGTCCTCGGGGCGGTTGGCGG
>CAXTCS010000155.1:0-10229 GCA_964242365.1 uncultured Hymenobacter sp.
GGTTAACGGATGTTTTCTCGTTTTGTAGGTCAGCATCTTTCTTGGCGAGTCCCATGGCGTTGGAAGAATTAGTGTGGAGGATAAGAAGTTGTACCCCTCCGCTGCCAAAAGGTTGCCGCCGCTGCCCGGCTACGCGGGAACGTTGGCGATGGCCGCGGCCGGCACCACTTTCACCAGCTCGGCAAACTGGGCTTCGCGGGCTTCTACCTCCTCGCTGGTGAGGTTGAGCAGGCGCTCGGTGCCGAACTTCTCGACGCAGAACGACGCCATGGCCGAGCCGTGAATCACGGCGCGCTTCATGTTTTCGAAGCTGATGTCGTCGGTCGCGGCGAGGTAGCCGATGAAGCCGCCCGCAAACGTGTCGCCGGCGCCGGTCGGGTCAAATACTTCTTCGAGCGGCAGGGCCGGGGCGTAAAACACCTTGCTTTTGTGGAAAAGCAGCGCGCCGTGCTCGCCCTTCTTAATAATGAGGAATTTCGGGCCCATCGCCATGATTTTTTTGGCGGCCTTCACCAGCGAGTACTCGCCGCTGAGCTGGCGGGCTTCTTCGTCGTTGATGCTGAGCACGTCGACCATTTCGATGGTGGCAATCAGCTCTTCCAGGGCAACATTCATCCAGAAGTTCATCGTGTCCATCACAATCAGCTTGGGCCGGTTCACGAGGCGCTGGATGACGAGGCGCTGCACCTGGGGCGACAAATTGCCCAGCATCAGGTACTTGCAATCCTGGTAAGCGTCGGGAATCAGGGGGTCGAAGTCGGCCAGCACGTTCAGCTCGGTGGCAATGGTTTCGCGCGAGCTGAGGTCCTGCGAGTACTTGCCCGACCAGGAAAACGACTTTTCGCCCGGCCGGATTTGCAGCCCTTTCACGTCCACGCCGTGCTCTTCGAGCAGCAGAATGTCGGACTGCGGAAAATCATCGCCCACCACGGCCACCAGGTTCACGGGCTTCAGCGAGTACGAAGCCGAAAGGCCGATGAACGGGGCGGCGCCACCCAGGATTTTGCCGGTTTTGCCGAAAGGCGTTTCCAGGATGTCGAAGGCGACGCTGCCAATAACAAGTAGACTCATTGCGGGGTGTTTTAATGGGGTGATGACGGAGTAACGACAGGCAAGCAACAAAAAAGTCCCCGGAAAATTCTCCGGGGACTCTTTTTGTGGGTAAATAATGGGGCTCGAACCCACGACCTTCGGAATCACAATCCGACGCTCTAACCAGCTGAGCTATATCTACCGTGTTGGTTTTGGTGGTGCAAAGATAGAAAAAGAAGCGGGAATGGGCAAAAAAACTTCGGTTGTAGCACCTGCTTTGGCTTGTGCCAGGTCGGCCAGCACAAGCCAAAGCAGGTGCTACAAGCTCAAAAGCCCGACCTTTGCGGAATGGAACCCATTACCACGCCGTCGTTCAACGATTTCAAGCTCAACAAACAACTGCTTTCGGCGGTGGCCGAAGCCGGCTTCACCGCGCCCACGCCGGTGCAGCAGCAAACCATTCCGCTGCTGCTCGCCGGGCACGACGTGCTGGGCATCGCCCAGACCGGCACCGGCAAAACCGCCGCCTTCGGCCTGCCCTTGCTCATGAAGGTAAAATACGCCCAGGGCCTCCACCCCAGGGCCCTGGTGCTGGCCCCCACCCGCGAGCTGGCCATGCAGATCGAAACCCATTTGAAGGCCCTGGCCACTCAGACCGACTTGCGCATTTTTGCCATTTACGGCGGGCTGGGGCCCAAAACTCAGATTGAAACCATTGCCCAAGGCGTGGACATTCTCATTGCCACGCCGGGCCGGCTGATGGAAATTTACTTAAAAGGGGCCCTGCTGCTGAAAGACTTGAAGACGCTGGTGCTCGACGAGGCCGACAAGATGATGGACATGGGGTTCATGCCCCAAATCCGGCGCATCCTGGAAATCATCCCGCGCAAGCGCCAGAACGTGCTGTTTTCGGCCACCATGCCCGAGCGGGTGACGCTGCTGAGCCAGGAATTCCTGGAGTTTCCGGTGCGGGTGGAGGTGACGCCGCCGGCCCAAACCGCCTCCACCGTGACGCAAACGCTGTACGAGGCCCCCAACCTGCTCACCAAAATTAATCTGCTGCACTTCCTGTTGCACCGCGACCAGGAAACCATGACGCGGGTGCTGCTCTTTACCCGCACCAAGGAGCACGCCAATCAAGTGGCGCACTTCCTGGAGCGCAAGGCCCCAGCGGGCGAGGTGCGCGTGATTCACGGCAACAAAGGCCAGAACGCCCGCATCAATAACATGGACGCGTTTCGGGCCGGGGAGGTGCGCTACCTGGTAGCAACCGACGTGGCGGCCCGCGGCATCGACGTGCCGCAGGTGAGCCACGTCATCAACTTCGACGTGCCCATTATTCACGACGACTACGTGCACCGCATCGGGCGCACGGGCCGGGCGCTGCACACCGGGGCGGCCATCACCTTCGCCAACGAGGCCGAAATGGTGCACATCGGCGAGATTGAGCTGCTTATCAACCAGAAGATTGAGCTGCTGCCGCTGCCCGAGGAAGTAACGGTGGAAGAAACGCAGTTTGAGGAGCAGCAGCAGATGGGCCGCGAGCTCGACGAGCGCCGCAAAAAGATGGACCCCACGTTCCAGGGCGCTTTCCACGAGAAAAAGGAGTGGATAAAGCCCGGCGTGACCATTGACAAGCGGACCGGAAAACCCTTCGCGGAGGGCAAGAAAAAAAGCAGCAAGGGCGCCAAAGCCAACGTGGGCAAAAAAGGCGGCTCGGCCCCCGGCGTAAAGGCCATCAAGGCGCGGAAACGGCGGTAACGCTCCGCTTTCAGCCGGCTAACTTCTTCGCCCACACTAAAATTACGCCCAAGTGCGCCGGCCAGGGCCGGTTACGGGTGGCAGAAACAAGGCCTTTTTGGGCTCCTGCTTTCCAAGCGCATTTTTGACGCTGTCGGGTATAAGATTTGCACCAAATTATAAAACCTGGGGGTAATTACAGAATTCCGACAGAATTTGCGAGCGCATACTGCCGTAAGCCCCGGCGGCCTATCACCTGGGGGTGTAGGCCCCGGCTGCAAACGGCTGAGAGCGGCAGCCAAAGCCTGCTTCCACCAACTGGTCAACCCGATTTTTAATCTGCTATAAGGCGCGCATGAATTCAACTACTGCCAATCCTTTTATAAAAAAAATTGCTTTAGCCTGTGTTTTTACGCTCCTTGCGGGCAAGGTGTTTGCGCAGCCGGCCGCTCAGGCAGACATTGTTCACGCCGACAGTATCACGGTCGCCATTGAGCCAACTTACGACAAGGTTTCGGCCCTCCACCGGCGCCTGTTCGGGAATAGCTACCGGAAGCTCTGGGCCACGCCCGTCAAGCTGCGGGTGTTCTACTTAGCGCAGGAAAAGGGCGGGCTGACCATTTTGCAGCGCGGCGGCGGCCTGCAAACCAAGTCGTTGCGCCTACGCGACGCCACCGGCCAGCAATGGGTGCTGCGAACCATCCAAAAATACCCGGAGCGGGCCCTGCCCCCGGCCCTGCGGCCCACCATTGCCAAAGACATTTTGCAAGACCAGGTATCGGCTTCCCACCCGTACGCCGCGCTGGCGGTGCCGCCCCTGGCGCAGGCCCTGCAAGTGCCGCACACCAACCCCGAAGTCGTGTACGTGCCCAACGACCCGGCCCTGGGCGAGTACCGCAAGGACTTTGCAAACCAGGTCTTCTTGTTTGAGGAGCGCGAACCGGTGGACGCGGAAAAAACCGATAATACCGAGAAAGCCCAGGCCCGCCTCGAAAAGGACAACGACAACCGGGTGAACCAGCAATTGGTGCTGCGGGCCCGCCTGCTCGACATGCTGCTCGGCGACTACGACCGGCACGAGGACCAGTGGCGCTGGCAACGCGTCGCCACCGGCGGGGGCAGCTTGTACGAGCCCGTGCCCCGCGACCGCGACCACGTGTTCTACAAGCCTTCCGGGGCTCTACCGTGGGCCTTATCCCTCCATTTGTTGAAGGCCAATACCCAAGGCTACAGCGGCCACATCCGGTCGGTCAATCGGTGGAACTTCAAGGCCAGGACCTTCGACCGCTACTTCCTCAACTCGCTGAACGAGGAAGACTGGAAAACGCAGATTGCCTACGTGCAGCACCAACTAACGGACAGCCTGATAATCAGCTCCCTTCAGCTGATGCCCGGTTCCATCTACCGATTGAGCGGCCCGCAGATTGCCGCCGCTTTCATTGCCCGCCGCAACACGCTGGCGCAACAGGCCCTGAAATACTACCGCTTTCTGGCCAAGACAGTGGAAATACCGGCCTCGGAGAAGAGCGAGCGCCTGGAAGTGGCGCACCAGACCGGCGGCCAGCTAGTGGTGACGGTTGCCAAGCTGAAAAAGGATGGGAGCACGGGCCCGGTCACGTACCAGCGCACCTTCGACCCGGCCACGACCCACGAGCTGCGGCTGTACGGCCTGGGCGGCGAAGACCGTTTCAGTGTCACGGGTCAGGCGCATTCGCCCATCGTCGTGCGCCTCATCGGCGGCAAGCAGGAAGACACGTTTGTCGTCGATGCCGGCCTGCGGCAACGACGCAAGGTTCGCATCTACGACCGCTCCGACGAGCCGAACAAGCTGCCCGCGCCCGCCCTGGCCCGCACCCGCACCTCGGCGGACACGGCGGTGAACCAGTTCAACAAAGCCAGCTTTCGGTACAACTACGTGCAGCCGCTACTGCTGGCCGGGTACAACAAAGACTACGGCTTGCAGGTAATTGGCAACTTTATCTACCAAAAGCAAGGCTTCCGCAAAAGCCCTTATGCCGCCCGGCAAAGCCTGCTGGTAGACTACGGCTTCGCCAACAACTCGCTGCTGCTGAACTACCTCGGCGATTTCAGGCATGCGCTGGGCCGCAGCGACCTGGCGGTGAACGTGCTTTCCAAAGGGCCCAACTACACCAGCCACTTTTTTGGCACCGGCAACGAGACGAAACTAGTCAGCTCGGACGACGACCGGGTTCAGTTTTATCGCAACGCCTACAACCTGGTCAACGCCGATGTGCGGCTCAGCCACACCTACCGCCGCTGGAAGGTCAGCGGGGGCCTCACCGGCCAGCACTACAACAGCTCCCGGACTAAAAACGAAAACCGCCTCCTGAGCGAATACGACGCCCAACACGCTGCCGAGCGAGTATTCAGCACCCAGACCTACGCCGGCCTGGTAGCCGGGGCCACGCTCGATACCCGCGACAAAGGCCTGGTGGCCCGCCAGGGAGTGCTCTGGACCACCAGCCTGCTGGGCCTGCGCCGGCTCGATGCCCGGCACCAGACGTTGGGCCAGGTCCTGACCGAATTCACCTTTTACCTGCACCCCACGCGCGACTCCAGCCTGGTTATTGCCAACCGGACGGGCGGCGGCACGACTCTGGGCAAAGCGGCGTATTTCCAGCAGTTCAACCTGGGCGGCAACCAGAACCTGCGCGGCTTCTACCTATGGCGCTTCACCGGCAAAACCGTGGCCTACAACAACCTGGAATTGCGGTTGAAGCTGTTGGATTTCACCTCCTACCTGCTGCCCGGTACCCTGGGCTTGGTCGCCTTCAACGACGTGGGACGGGTTTGGTCGCCCAATGAGTCGTCGCAGGCGTGGCACGACGGTTACGGCGGCGGGGTATATTTCCTGCCCGCGCAACTGCTGCTCATCCAGGCAGTGGTCGGGTTTTCAAACGAAGGCACGTACCCGTACATCTCCGCAGGCTTCCGGTTCTAACAGCTTCGGCCCGTCCGTGAGCAGCAGAATTTAGTTGTCAGTTCCTCGTTGTCAGGATAGTGTACATTTCGTCCGGCTCCCCTCTCTTTTGGAGAGGGGTTGGGGGTGAGGTTCCCCGGCTGCGCCGCATACACGAACCGGAGAACCGACAACTACATCCCTACCGATGGTGGTGCATCAGGTGCCCAAAATGCACGCTGGCAAAAGTGAGGGCCCCGCCCCACAGCACCGCGCTCCAAAACATGTGAAACAGGATGCGCTGCCGGGGCACGCCCAACAGCGTGGCGATGACCGTGCCACCGATGGGCGAGAGCAGCACCGGCGTGAGAAAGGCAATGCCCCCCATCCCAAACTTGCGGAACACCTTGATAATGTTGCGCGAACGTTTCGAAAAGATGGGCTCGCGCCGCAGCCGGCGCTGCTTCTGGCGGTGCTGCATCCACACGCGGCCCACGCCGGAGAAGATGAACACGCTCGTCATCATGCCGGCCACGGTGAGGCCCATCGTGGGCCAAAAATGCAGCCCCATGGAAGTTCCGGCCAGCGGGCCGCCCAAAAACTTGACCGTGCTCAGCAAGAACACGGACGCGCATTTAACGGCGGGGTGAAGCACAACAGGAATTAAAAGCAGGCGGGGTGAAATAACGGCGACGGCGCAGGGCAGGCGCTTGGCAAAGATACCCGGTTTGGCTGGCAAGGGTTCCATTCCGTCACCCGTTATTGCGGTAGGCGACCAGCCAACGGCCTACAGCTTGCTGCCAAAAGCCAGGTCGCCGGCATCGCCCAGGCCGGGCACGATGTAGGCCTGCTCATTCAAACGCTCGTCGATGGCGGCCACCCAAAGGTTGGCTTCGGGGATTTCGCGGGCCACGTAGGCCAGCCCCTCGGGCGAGGCAATAACGGCCGCGATGTGCACCTGCCGCGGCATGCCGAAGCGCAGCATGGCCCGGTACGTTTGCACGAGGCTCTTGCCGGAAGCCAGCATGGGGTCGGCCAAAATCAGCACCCGCTCGTCGAGGCTCGGGGCCGAAAGGTAGTCGACCTGCACCTGCACCTGGGCCGTGCCCTCGATGCGGTAGGCCGCCACAAAGGCGCTGGGCGACTGGTCGAAATAATTCAGAAAGCCCTGATGAAACGGCAACCCCGCCCGCAGCACCGTGGCCAGAATGGGGAAGTCGTGCAACAGCTTGCCGGTGGTTTCGGCCAGCGGGGTTTGGATAACCTTATCGGTGTAGCTGAGGTGGGCGCTGATACGGTAGGCCATGATTTCGCCCAGGCGCTGGAGGTTGCGGCGAAAGCGGAGGCTGTCCTTTTGCACGTCTTTGTCGCGCAGCTCGGCCAGAAAATGGTTGGCAATGCTGGGCTCGGCGCACACCACGTGCACGTGGGCCAGGGCTTCGGCCACATCGGTTGCGGCGATGGGCGTGGCCGGGGCGGCCGGAGCGAAGGGGACTGGGGTAATGGCCATACAGCAAGTGGTTGAAAAGTGACGCCGGCAAACAAGCCCGGCCCAAAACCCGAAGTTGGCACAAAAACCGGGGCAGACAATAAACGTGCGGAATTTGTCTTCGTTCCTTCGGCCCTGCGGCGGGCCGCGCCTGGGCGGCTGGCGCGGGGCCCGGCGCGGCCGCTTTACCCCCGCCAACGGCTTGCTGCGTAGGTTTGTTAAGAAATTGCCGCATTCGACTTTTATCGGGTCGGGCCGCTTCCGGTTTCTATACAGCCTTTCTATATTTTATGCACAAAGCTCTGCTCTTATTCTCGGCTATGGCGCTGCTGGCAAGCCCGCTGGCCGCCCAAACCGTGCCAACAGCGCCCGCCCCGCCCCCCGCCCCCGAAAAACTGGAAAAATCGCCGTGGCTGATTTACGACCAGCCGCTCGACAGCCTGCCGCCAACCCGGCACGGCCGGCCCTACCGCGAAAAAGCAGCCCGCCCGAAGCCGGCCCGGCCTGCTTCCGTGAATTCCGTGGGAGTAAACAACCGCGCCAACAACGCGTTCGAGGCCACCCAGGGCGCCACCTACGTGCCCCTCGACCCCGACACGTACCGCCTGATTGACCGCTACGCCATCAAGTTCGGGCCAGATGCGGAGGGCGACCCGCACACCAGCGTACGACCTTACTCGCGGGCGGCAGCTGCTCGCATGGGCATGCGAATGACGTACGCCGATGATGACTCAACCACAACCTCCGGCCGCGACCAAACGCTGCGCACGTCTTTTTCTAAAGCCGACCAATTTAATGCAGGTTACTTGCTGCGCGATAACTGGGCAAATGCCAATGTGAAACTAAAAGAAGACCAAGGATTGAGCCCGGTGCGCGATTACTTCCGAGGCGTGGGCAGCGCCTCGGACTTATATTATCATGTCAGCAAGGATTTTACCCTGCGTGTGAACCCCGTGCTGCTGCTGCAAGCCGGCAAAGACAACCAAAACAGCGGCAGCTTGCGCTACGTAAACACCCGCGGCGTGCAAGTAGAAGGCACCATCGACCAGCGCCTGGGCTTCTACGCTTTCCTGGCCGACAACCAGGAAGCCGTGCCGCAGTACGTGCAGAACCGCATCGTGCGCGACACCATCGTGCCGCACGAGGGCTACTGGAAATACTTCAAAACCCAGGGCGGCTCGGCCTATGATTTTTTCTCGGCGCGGGGCTACGTCACCTACGCGGCCACCAAGCACATCAACGTGCAGCTGGGCCACGACCGCAACTTCATCGGCAACGGCTACCGCTCGCTGATTTTATCGGACTACAGCACCCCGTATTTCTTCCTGAAATTCAACACCCGCATCTGGAAGCTGAACTACCAGAACTTGTTTGCCGAGCTGACGGCCGAAAAGAAAAACGCCGACCAGGTTTACCCGAAAAAGTACCTGGCCCTGCACCATTTGAGCTTGGACGTAACGTCAAACTTCAACATCGGCGTGTTCGAGTCGACCATTGCCGGCAACAGCAGCAACCGCCTCGAAATCCAATACCTCAACCCGCTCATCTTCTACCGCGCCATCGAGCAGCAGGTAGGCTCGGCCGATAACGCCATTTTGGGCCTCGACTTCAAATGGAACGTCAAGCACACGGCCCAGCTCTACGGGCAGCTGGTGCTCGATGAGTTCAAGCTGAGCGAAGTGCGCGCCGGCAACGGCTGGTGGGCCAACAAGCAAGCCGTGCAAATCGGCGGCAAATACATCGACGTGGCCGGCGTCCGCAACCTCGATTTGCAGGTTGAGCTGAACTACATCCGGCCCTACACCTACCAGCACGAAACGTTTTACACCGCCTACACCCACTACCAGCAGCCCCTCGCCCACCCCATGGGCGCCAACCTGACGGAGGTGTTGGGCGTGCTCAGCTACCAGCCGCTGCCCCGCCTCATGCTGGTGGGCAAAGCCATCTACTCGCAGCAAGGCCTCGACCTGAACAACGCCGACCTCGCGGGCCAGAACTACGGCGGCAACGTGCTCAAAACCTACAACACCCGCGTGGGCGAATACGGCAACCGCACCGGCCAGGGCAACAAAAGCCGCCTGCTCCACACCGATTTCACGGCCACCTACCAGCCGCGCCTCAACCTGTTTGTCGACGCCAAGCTCATCGCCCGGCACCAAACCTACTCGCTCACGCCCGACGCCAACGTGAACGAAGTTTACGCCTCGCTGGCCCTGCGCTGGAACATTGCCCAGCGCCTGCACGAATTCTAAATCACTGATTTTGGCTGATTAACCGTGATTTATGAAGACCTATTTAAGAATCCTGCAGTACGCCCGCCCTTGGGCGGTATTTCTGCCCCAATACCTGCTCTACACGGTGTTAACCATCGTATTCAGCATCGCCAACTTCACGCTCATCATCCCGATGCTGAGCGTATTGTTCGACAAAACCGACAAGGTGAAGGTGAGCGCGCCGGCCCACCTCTCGCCCTTCAAGCTCACCCTGACCTGGATTACGGACACGTTCGATTTCTTCTTTGCCCAGATTCTGCAGGCGCGGGGCAAGCTCGGGGCACTGGCCTTCGTGTGCGGCGTGGTGGTGGTGTCGGTGCTGCTGAGCAACGTGTTTCGCTACCTCAGCCTGCGGCTGCTGGCCAAGGTGCGCGCCCACGTCATCCGCAACCTGCGGCGCGACTTGTACCACCGCATCATCGGGCTGCAGCTGGGCTTTTTCTCGGGCGAGCGGAAGGGGGATTTGATGTCGCGCTTCACCGCCGACGTGCAGGAAGTGGAAACCTCGGTGGTGAACACCATGACGGCCGTCATCAAGGAACCCCTCACCATTGTGGCGTATTTTCTGGTCCTGTTCCACATGTCGGTGCCGCTCACGCTGTTCACGCTGGTCTTGCTCCCGATTTCGGGCGGCATCATCGCCACCATCGCCAAGCGCCTGCGCACCCAGGCCAAGCAAAGCCAGAAAACGCTGGGCTCGATGCTCTCGGTGATGGACGAAACGCTCGGCGGCATCCGCGTCATCAAGGCGTTCAATGCGCAGGAGTACATCAAG
>CAXTCS010000156.1:0-10087 GCA_964242365.1 uncultured Hymenobacter sp.
TGGTGCCGTCGCCGGCCTGGTCGGCCGTTTTCGAAGCCACTTCTTTCACGAGCTGGGCGCCCATGTTCTCAATCGGGTCGCGCAGCTCGATTTCCTTGGCCACGGTCACGCCGTCCTTGGTAATAGAGGGAGCACCGAATTTTTTGTCGATGATGACGTTGCGGCCTTTCGGGCCGAGGGTCACCTTCACGGCGTTCGCCAGTTTGTTTACGCCGGCCTGCAAGCGGGCGCGGCCTTCGGTGTCGAATTGGATGTTCTTAGCCATTGCTGGAAGAATTATGAATTAAGAGTTATGAATTATGAGTTTCCGGCGGGCCTAGAGCACGGCGAAAATGTCCGACTCGCGCATGATGAGCAGGTCTTCGCCGTCGACGGTGATTTCCGTGCCGGCGTACTTGCCGTAGAGCACCTGGTCGCCGACGTGCACCTGGGGCTTGATGAGCGAGCCGCTGTCGGACATTTTGCCTTCGCCCACGGCCACTACTTCGCCGCGCTGGGGCTTTTCCTTGGCCGTATCGGGGATGATGATGCCGGATTTGGTTTTCTCCTCGGCGGCGGCGGCGCGGACGATGACGCGGTCGGCCAGCGGTTTCATGCTAAGTGCCATTCTGTGTGTGTTTGGGGTGAATTAGGTGGAAAATCTTCGTGTCCGGCCCTGCCTCATTTCCCGTGCCAGCGCCGCAAACCTGACAAAATGGGCGTTTTTCGGGCCCTGGTCGTGGCAGAAGTGGCGGGGCGAGGCGGCCAGTTGGCTTTCGCGCCGGGTCGCGGGGTGTTCAAAACGCAGGGTCCCGCAGTGTTTTTTCAACACAATACGGCGGGGCTTGACTGGATTTCCACGAAAAAGCCGGTGCTTCCCGAAGAAAGTACCGGCTTTTGCAAAAGCATTGGGGGCCCGAAACGGGCCGAAATTACTTAGCGGGGGTCGAGGCTGGCTTGGCGGGGGCCGTTGCGGGACCGGCCGGAGCGGGGGCACCCAGCGCCGGGGCACTCGGGGCAGGCAGCTTGGTTTCGAGGGCGCGCTGCTGGTTGATGCTGCGGGCCGGGCCGCCGCCAGTGGCCGTGAGCATGTGCGTGCCCAACGACAGCACCACCAGGCCGATGGCAAAGCCCCAGGTGAGCTTTTCGAGGAGGTCGCCGGTGCGTTTCACGCCCATCATGCTGGCCGCGCCGCCGGCGCTGAACTGGCTGGAAATTCCGCCGCCTTTCGGGTTTTGGGCCAGCACCACGAGGGCCAGCAGGAAACACACCAGGAGAATGAGGATAACGAGAGCGGTGTACATGAGGGGCAAAAAGACAAGAGGCCGATTAAGCCGTGGGTTGTAATTGCTGTATTTGGGAGGCAAAGTACGCCATTTTTTCCGGCTGTTTCACCATGAGCTTCTCATATATCTCGATGGCGCGGGCGGTTTTGCCCTGGCGCACCAAGATGCGGGCGAGGCTTTCGGAGGCCAAATCGGGCTCGGCGCGGGTGCTGCGCACGCTCAAATCGGCCTGGGCGGCGGGCGACGGCGGCAGCATGGCCGGCCGCGTGAGGCGGGGCTGGCGCCGCAGAAAATTGTTGATAAGGTCGAGCGGCGAGGGCAGCGCCGGCACCGGCGGGCAGTGGGTGGCCCAGTGGCCCAGCAACAGGAAGTCGGGCTCGAAAAACGCCCCGGCGGGCGGCAGCGGCGCGGCGGGCGGCCGCGCCGCTGCCACAAAAACCTCGTTGGAATCGGTCGCTTCGGCGTTGGCGGTCAGCACGGCCAGCAGTTGCAGGGAGAAGCCCAGGCGGCTGCTTTCGCCAAAAGCGTAGCCCACGGCGGCGTCGCCGGTGAAGGCGGCGGGAGTGAGCGGGGGCGTCGGCGCAAGGGCCGAAAGATGGGACTTGGCGAGGGGCTCCGGGCGGCCCAGGCTGCGGGTAACGGCCGAAGCGGCCCATTCATCGACCAGACCCGGCAGCTCGTAGGTGGTGGGCACCGCCGGCGGGGGCGGCTCGGCCAGGCCAAACTCAAAGCGCGCTTCGCCCACTTCCACGGGCGGACGAATGGCCGGGGCCTGGGCCGGCAAATCTTCCTCTGGGTCGGGGGCCAGTAAAAGCGCTGGCGCGGCATCGACTATCGGGATAACGACGCCTTCCTGGTCGACCAGCGCGGGCAATTCGGGTTTTTCCTCTTCGGGTGGCAACGACGTGCCAGCTTGTGGCGCTGCCGCGTCCGTTGCGGGCTCAATTTCCTCGTTTTCAGAAACTACAGTCGAATCAAAAGGGCCTTCTGCCGTTACGGGCGCTGGGGCAAAAAGTGCTTCAGTCGGTACAGGCAGGTTTTCGGAAACCGGCTCCAATGGTTCGGGAAGGGTTTCGGGAACTGCGACGGATGCCAAAATTGGGTCGGCTCCGGGCGAATTTACTTCAGCATCTGGCGTTGAAGTAGCTTCGGCTTCGGGAATTAGTGCCGGCGCAACTGCTTCAATATGAGTTCTTTCGAGGGATGTTGCAGGTGCCGCCGGTGCCGGGATTTCGGCCTCGGCCACGATGGGAACCGTGGCTGCCGGCAAAGCTGCGGGCTGCTCCGGTTCCGCAACCGCGGGCTCTACTTGCTCGATGAGGCGGCGGAGCAAAGTGCGGTCGGCGGCGTAGGTAGCGGCGCGGCGCAGGCGCTGGCCGGCCAGCATGGTGCCCTGGTCGTGCGCGGCTTTGGCGAGCAGCAGGTGGGCCGTTTGGCAGTAGGGAAAGGCCTGGGCCAGCTGTTCGAGCTCGCGCACTTCCGCCGGGCCGAGGGCAGTGGGGCGGTCGAGAACGTGCAGAAGCGTGGCGCGGGTCACGGAGGAGAAGGGGGATTTTTGAGAAGAGCGGAATCGGAGTCAATTCCAAATACTTGCGTTTCGGCCGGATTAACGGGGGCGCAACGTTACGCCAATTTACGCAAATGTCTTCTCAGTCAGCGCGCGGCCGAGCGGAAATACCCCCATAATTGCGAGGGTATTTCCGGTGCCAAAATTCCCGCAAGCCTTAGGCAAGTAAATGGCTACCAGTTGGCTACCGACTTGTTGAAAATGTCGGTAATGATTTTATCCGTGGTCGTGCGCACGGTGTTGGGGTCGCTGTTTATCGTGGCAATGTTGCGGTTGCCGGCGTAATCGTCGAAGTTCTGGAAGATTTGCTCGAAGCTCTGCTTGTCGTCCTTCGTGTTGGTGAAGCGGATTTTGACCTGAATGGTGAGGCGGTTCGAGCCGGCCTGGTCCACGCCGTTGACCTTCTGAATGGAGGCCGGGGCAAAATCGTAGGCCACGATGTTGCCGTCGAATTGCAGGTCGCCGTCGCGCGGCACCAGCTTCAGGTTGGTGTTGCGCTGGAAATAATCCTTCAGGTCTTCGGTGAAGCGCTGGGTCAGAAACGCCGGCCCCTGGGGCGAGTTGTTCTGAATCGTGGAAATCGAAATGGTGCGCACCGCCGGGTCGATGTTGGTCCCGTTGAACGAGTACACGCCGCAGCCGCTCAGCCCGAAAAACACGGGCAGCAGCCAGAGCCACGCGGCCCGCTGGCCGGCCCATTTCTTACACTTGCTCCAGGTCATACTGCTTGAGTTTACGGTACAAGGTGCGTTCCGAAATGCCCAAGTCGTGGGCCGCGTATTTGCGCTTGTTGTTGTGCTTTTTCAACGCCTTGAGTATCATTTCGCGTTCCTTGACGTCGAGCGAAAGGGTTTCCTCTTCGGTTTCGTGCGAAATGTCTTCCACCGGCGCTTCGTCGTCGTAGTTGGTCACGGGCTCAGCGTTGTACGCGTTCGGCGCGGCGGGCAGAAAGTACTCGGCGCCCTGGCCGCCGCTCTCAAACGCGCCCGCCGGGGCGGTATTGTTGAACAAGTGGCTGTTTTGGCGCAGCAGCTCCTGGGCTTCGTGGGGGCGCTGGCCGGTGGCCAGCTCCAGCACCATTTTCTTGAGGTCCGTCATGTCGCGGCGCATGTCGAACAGGATTTTGTAGAGCAAGTCCCGCTCCGAGTACCCCGCCGCCGCGCTGTCGGGCGCGCCCGGCCCCAGCAGCATGGGCAGGCGGTTGGCCTGGTCCTGCGGCAGGTAGGGCGCCAGGCGGCGGGCGTCCACGTCGCGCTCGGTTTCGAGCACCGACATCTGCTCGGCGATGTTCTTGAGCTGGCGGATGTTGCCGGGAAAGCGGAAGCGCGTGAGCGCCTGCACCGCATCGGGCAGCAGCGTGATGGGCCGGCTCCGGTAGCGCTCGGCCACGTCGGAAGCAAACTTGCGGAACAGCAAATAGATGTCTTCGCCGCGCTCGCGCAGGGCCGGCACCGTGATGGGCACCGTGTTGAGGCGGTAGTACAGGTCTTCGCGGAACGTGCCGGCCTGCACGCGGTCGAGCAGGTTCACGTTGGTGGCGGCCACCACGCGCACGTCGGTTTTCTGCACCTTGCTGCTGCCCACGCGGATGAACTCGCCGTTCTCCAGCACGCGCAGCAGGCGGGCCTGGGTGCCGAGCGGCATTTCGCCGATTTCGTCCAGAAAAATGGTGCCGCCGTTGGTCACCTCAAAGTAGCCCTTGCGCGCCTCGTTGGCCCCGGTAAAAGAGCCTTTTTCGTGCCCAAACAGCTCCGAGTCAATCGTGCCCTCGGGGATGGCCCCGCAGTTGATGGCAATGAACTGCCCGTGCTTGCGCGGCGACAAGGCGTGGATAATCTTGGAAAACGACTCCTTGCCCGACCCGCTTTCGCCGGTGATGAGCACCGTCATGTCGGTGGGCGCGACCTGCGCGGCCACCTGAATGGCGTAGTTCAGCGCCGGCGCATTGCCGATGATGCCGAACCGGAGCTTGATGGATTGAATTTCGGAAGGTGTCAAAGGAAAATAAATAAGGTGCCGCTAGGCAGCAATTTGCAAACGTTCGCGAGGGGCCGGAATTTCCCGTCCCAATTCCTGGGCAAAGTCCATCCATTCTTGAATGATAACCGTCGCATTGGCCAACGCTTCTTCCCGCGTTGGGCCGTCGGCCATGCAGCCTGGGAGGTCGGGTACTTCCACGATGAAGGCATCGTCTTCGGCGCTCCAGTAGAGGATAACCGGGTAATGATGAGGGTCGAACATGGGACGAAAACAATTTAAAAAGTATCCAAACCCA
Source organism: uncultured Hymenobacter sp. (assembly GCA_964242365.1). Taxonomy (GTDB): domain Bacteria; phylum Bacteroidota; class Bacteroidia; order Cytophagales; family Hymenobacteraceae; genus Hymenobacter. Next base: position 5,108 of record CAXTCS010000156.1, read on the forward strand.
ACACCAACCGGTATTCCAACAAAACGGTGCGCACTTGCTTGGCTTGATAAGGCTTAACGGTATTGCCAGTTGCCGGCTGTATGTTGATTAGGTCGATGACGCCGGGTTTGCCAAATAAATGATGGCTGCCGCGAACTCGCTTTTCAAATCCCAGCGCTTCCAACAAAGTGCACAGCGCACTAAAACTCAGGTTGTGGTCGTGTTGACCTGAAAGCAGCTGGACCAGGAATTTGTCCCGTCGGCTCATACCGCCTCGCCCAGCATGGTGCTGGCGCTGGCGCTGTGCACCAGCACGTCCACGTAGTCGCCTTTGACGAAGTTTTGTCTCGGAAAAATCACTACCTGATTCTGGCTGTTGCGCCCGCTGAGGTGTTCTTTCGAGCGTTTAGAAAAATTCTCAACCAATACTTTATGCACCCGGCCGATGCCGCGCTTATTCCGCTCGGCGCTGTGAATCTGCTGCAAGTCGATGATTTCCTGCAAGCGGCGCTTCTTGGTTTCCAGCGGAATATCATCGGCCAGCTTGCGGGCGGCCAGCGTGCCGGGGCGTTCCGAATAGAAAAACATATACGCCATGTCGTAGCGCACGTGGTTCATCAACCCAAGCGTATCCTGGTGTTCCGCCTCGGTTTCGGAGCAGAAGCCCGCAATCATGTCGGAGCTGATGGCGCAGTCCTCGCCCAAAATCCGGCGGATGGCCCGCACCCGCTCCTCGTACCAGGGCCGGTCGTAGGTGCGGTTCATGAGGGCGAGCACGCGCGAGTTGCCGCTCTGGGCGGGCAGGTGAATGAACTTGCAGATGTTTTCGTGGCGTGCCATGGTGTGCAGCACCTCGTCGGTGATGTCCTTGGGGTGCGAAGTGGAAAAACGCACCCGCAGCTCGGGGCTGATGAGGGCCACTTTTTCGAGCAGCTGGGCGAAGTTGACGTGCTCGGTGCCGTCGGCGCTGGCCCATTTGTAGCTGTCCACGTTCTGGCCCAGCAGGGTTACTTCCTTGTAGCCCTGGGCCACCAGGTCGCGGGCTTCGCGCACGATGCTGTGGGTGTCGCGGCTGCGCTCGCGGCCGCGGGTGAAGGGCACCACGCAAAACGAGCACATGTTGTCGCAGCCGCGCATGATGCTGATGAAGGCCGACACGCCGTTGGAATTCAGGCGCACGGGCGTGATGTCGGCGTAGGTTTCCTCGCGGCTCAGCAGCACGTTCACGCCCTTCTGGCCGCCATCAACCTGGCTGATGAGCCCAGGCAAATCCCGGTACGCATCGGGGCCCACCACGAGGTCCACGATTTTCTCTTCTTCCAGAAACTTGCTTTTCAGGCGCTCGGCCATGCAGCCGAGCACGCCCACCAGCAGGCCGGGGTTGCGCTTTTTGTGCGAGTTGATTTGGGAGAGGCGCATGCGCACCGTCTGTTCGGCCTTCTCGCGGATGGAGCAGGTGTTGAGCAGCACCAAATCGGCGCTGGCCAGGTCGTCGGTCGTATCAAACCCCTCGTCGAAGAGGATGCTCGACACGATTTCGGAGTCTGAGAAGTTCATCTGGCAGCCGTAGCTTTCGATGTAGAGCTTGCGCTGCCGGCCGGTGCGGGTGGCGGCCGTCACGCGCACCTCGCCGCTGGGCGTGGCCCCGGCCGCCGGGGCTTCTTTATCTAAAAAATCAAGAGTTAACAGAGCTTGGGACATATTTATAGCGCGTTTCGGCGGGCGACAAAGATACGGAACGGAAGCGCAAAATGACAGAATGGCAGTTGTGCATCAATGAGCAATTGTCAATGAGCAATGAGCAATAGTTCGTTCATTTCGCTCATTGACAATTGCTCACTGTTCATTGACTATTGTTCCAAGTACTTCCAATAAGGCTTTCGCTTTTAGCAAGCATTCCTCGTATTCGCGCTCAGGGTCAGAGCCGTAGGTGATAGCTGAGCCGACCTGGAAGCTGAGGTAGCCGGTGTCTTGGCGGTACTGGAGGGAGCGGATGACGACGTTGAATTCGAAATCGCCACCGGGCCAAACGTAGCCGATGCTGCCGCTGTAGAGGCCGCGCCGGCTGTTTTCGTAGTGCTCGATGAGCTGCATGGCCCGGATTTTTGGGGCGCCGGTCATCGAGCCCATCGGGAAGGTGGCGCGCAGCACCTCGTCGAGGTCGGTGGCGGGGCGGAGGTCGGCCGCGACGGTCGAAATCATTTGCCAGAGGTGGCGGAAAGGGTAGAGGCCGAACAATTCGGGCACGCGCACGGTGCCGGTTTGGGCGATGCGGGCGAGGTCGTTGCGCACCAAATCCACAATCATCAGGTTTTCGGCGCGCTCTTTTTCGTCGTGTAATAAGGTGTGGCGCTGCTGCTCATCCGCCGCCGGCGTGGCCCCGCGTCGGATGGTGCCTTTGATGGGTTGGGAGACGATGCGCGGGGCGCGGTGCGACAGAAACCGCTCGGGCGAGGCGCACAGCAGGAAATGGTCGTGCCAGCGCACGAAGCCGGCGAAAGGCGCGGGCGAGGCCGCCATCAGCCGCCAAAACACGTCGACCGGGGCCAGCGCCACGTTTTCGGCGTAAAATTCCTGGCACAGGTTGAGCTCGTACACTTCGCCGTTGAGAATGTCTTCCCGAATGGCCTCCACGGCGCGCAGGTAGTCGGCTTTGGGCAGGCGGGGGCGCAGGGCGGGCAGCTGCGGCGCGGGCAGCGCGGGCACCGTTTGGGCCAGGATTTCGGCCAATATGCCGGCGGTTTGGCCGTGAATTTCTACCGCGTCATCCCGCCAGCAAAGCCAGGTTTGCGGGCTGAAAAAATGGAGCTGCGGCCAACCAAACCCGGCAAAGTTCTGACTGGTAAGGGCCTCGATGTCGTTTTTGGCCTCATAAGTAATGAAGCCGCAGCGCGGTCCCGCGTCGGCCGCCGGCTGGGGCGCCGCCCGAAGTTCGGCGAGCGAGCCGGCCACGGCCGCGTCGGCGGATGCCACGGCCAGCAGGCGGGCAAAAGGGCCGTGGGGGTAATCCAGCCCGTTGGGCTCGAAATAGGTGCAAAACGGAAAGCGGGCCGCCCAATGCAGTGCCCGCACCCGAAAATCAGCCGGCAAACCGGCCAGTGGAACGGTGACGCAAGCAGGCGTAGGCGAAACGGACACGGGGAAATCGGTAGGTGAGCTGGCAAGGCCAGGATGCCCGGGCGCCAAGCAACGGCACGGGGCTACTTTAACTCGCGCAGGGCCAGGTTGGCTTTGGCGTCGGTGCTGTTTTTGTACTCGTGCCAGGGGTAACCAAGCGCTTTTTCGAAATATGCCCGCGCCTGGGCTTTTTTGCCGGCACTCCGGGCCAGGTAGCCCAGTTCGAGGGCGGCCTGCGGGGCAAAATAATACGGCGCGCCCGTGGCCGACAGCGTCAGGGTGCGCTCGAGATAGAAGCGGGCCGAGTCGGGGCGGCCCAGGCCCAGGTAGGCGCGGGCGCGGCGGTACGGCTCCTCGATGCGGTCGCGCAGCAGCGTGGCGGGCACGACCCGAAATCCCCTCAAAGTGGAGAGGGCCAGCTGGTTGTAGCCGCCGTCGATTTGCAGGCGGGCGCGCGTGAGGACGGGATTTAGCGCCTGGGCTTCGTGGTAATAGTGCTGGGCGTAGTTGTCTTCTTCCACATCGGTGGGGCCGGGCTGGTTGATTTGCTCGCGGTAGCGGGCCACCGCGGCGGCCGGCTGCCCGCCCAGCCACGCGGCCAGGTAGAGCTTGAAGGCCGCGTCTTTGCGGTAGTGCTGGCCTTTGTATTCGCGCAGAAACGCCAGGTTTTCGCGTTCCGAGCCGGCGTAGTCGCTTTGGTAGAGCAGCAAGTCGGCCGCCATGTGGTGCAGGTAGGCCAGGGGCAGGTAGCCCGCGCCGGTGGGCCGGGCGCGGTAGGCGGCCAGGGCGGCGTCGGCGTGGTGCTGGCGCTTGTTGGTGGTGATGAGCAGGTAGGAAAACAGCAGATTATCAGGCTGCTGGGCCTGAAGATGTTCGGCCAGGCGCAGGGCTTCCTCGGGCTTTTTGTAGTAGCCCTCCCGAATCATGGTCAGGTAAATCTGGCTTTCGGTTTGAAAATCGTTGGGCTGCGCGGCGGCGAAAGCCAGGTTTTGCAGGCCCGTGTCGACGTCGGCGGTCAGGCCCAGCAGGTTGAGCAGCCAGTGATAGCCCTCGGGCAACGAGCCAATGGCGAACTGGCACACGCCCAGGCTCTTGCGGGCCGGAGCGAAGGCCGGGTAGCGCTTCACCACGGCCTGCATCTGGTGGTAGCCGCCGCGCAAGTGGTAGCCGCCCGCCACCAGGTGCCGGAATGCCAGCTGGCTCAGCCCCAGGTGCAGCGTGATTTCGGCGCGGGCGTAGTCGCGCAAGGCACTGGCGGGCGCGTGGTCCAGCGCCGCCAGGTGGACTTCCTGGCTGTTTATCAGGGCGTTGTAGCGGCCCGCGTCCTGGGTGATGACTAATTCGGCGAAGTCGGCGCAGTTGGCAACCAGCAACGGGGCGGGCGCCGTAGGCGTGCTGGCCAGCTCGGCCTGCACCAGCTCGCGGGCCGGGCCCAGCCGCAGCTTCAGCACCTCGGCGTAGGCCCGGCGGCTGTTGGCAGTGAGCTGCTGCTCGGCGGCGGGCCCGCTGGCAACCGGCTGCCCGGCGAGGGCAATGACCGACGGGGCCAGCACCGTGAAGCCCGAAATACCCAGCCACCCCGCCGCCCATAGCAGCGCCCGCCACCCGTGCCCGGCGCCCGGCGCTTGGTGTCCCTTGCGAATGCCTCGGAAAACGTTAGCCAAAAATGCCATTTGCAACGCAACAAAAAAGGAACGACACGCGGCCGTTCCTTTTTATAATAGTCATCAGCAAGTCAGGTTGGTGACTTGCCCGATAGCTCAGCTTAAACCGCGCGGGCTTCCACGTCGGCCAGAATGCGGCCGCAGTGCTCGCACACGATGATTTTTTTGTGCGAGATGATGTCGGCCTGGCGCTGGGGCGGCACCGTGTTGAAGCAGCCGC
>CAXTCS010000157.1:0-10023 GCA_964242365.1 uncultured Hymenobacter sp.
GAAACGAGAAGACGCTTTCGTCGCTCTGGAAGAGGCCCTTCAGCAAATGGCCCGTCTCAACGGCCTGCTGCTGGTTGCCCCCGGCTATTTCGGTGGCCTTCTGCACGGCCTCCTGTGCCTTGATGGTGAAGTTTTTAAAGTCCATTTTGGTTGTCGCTAAGTAGGTGCTTCGGGTTAGGAAGTTGGTACGAAGGGACTAGCAAACGGGGTGCGAGAGTGGGTTTTCGGACTTTTTGGCAACTCTATAATAAATAAAAAACCTGATTACAGTCATTTTGGCCACACTTTTGAGAGTTTGATGAATTCAAGCACTGAAAATGCTCTCTCTTGTAACATATGTTGTGTGTCAAAATCAAAGTACCATTGATGATTTGAAAATATTTGAAATTCGACACCCTTGGCAAGGCATACCGTGTCAGGCAATATTTTTATCATCGTTGAACATCCGTAACGGCCTTTTATAGAATGCTCTTCAAGTCCTGAGAAAAGCCTTCCATCCTGTTCGATTATATACCCAAGAAACCTTTGCGCAGATGCAATAGATTCAGCCAATTTAGTTTTCTCGAATTCAGTAGTAGAAAACATGAAAACGTATTTCTCACGTCCTTTTTTGAAAACGCTATTAAATTGTCGTGTTGATTTACCGAAAGCATTCTTACCCTTTGTTACAAAAAAATTTGTCGGGTTAAGCCGGCCCTGTGGATACCCAATGACTTCGTAAATCAGGTTCATAGCGAGTACGCGTTTTGGTTGGTGAGCTTACTGAAATTTGGTTTTGTCGCCGATGTGCGGTATTTTTTAGTTCACCAACACACATCATCATGAACGCTCAAAAGCTAAAGGAAGCTAAGTTCCTTTGCGAAGAACAGATAAAAACCACTCACAAGTCACGCCTCTATCATATTCACCTCGATGTCATGCAGGCTTTTCTTGATGCTTACCGAAGGCTTGAAAGCTACAAAACTGACAACGAAACCGAGAAGAAGTTAATTTTGAAGCGGCTTGAAATTTTAGACTCTCGCATTAACACGTTCAAACCGAGCGATAAAACATGGCCTCAGAAATTTGAGAACAGGCTATTAGAAGTAGTCCGTGATGCCCGGTCAGTGGACGACCTGCATTTTGAGGTGCAAAAGCTAATGGGTGCTCAGGAAGATGAGTTCACCAATCTTTTCCGTATCTATCGAACTCTCCAGCCTACCACGCCTGCTTAGAGAAGCTTCTGTTTCTTTAGCGGCGGGGGCAGCGGGCGGGGGCTCAGGGGTTGTCAATCCAGTTTTCCTGCACCAAGCCGGAGATGTCGGCAAAGTGGCGGGTATTGCGCGTGACGAGAGTTAGGCCGTGGCGGAGAGCCGTGCAACCTATCATAAGGTCAAAGTCATCGACGGGGCGGCCGGCGCGGCGCAGACGGGTTTTCTCGGCTGCGTAATGCTCAAAGCAGTCTGCAATGGGCAAGATGTGGTTTTCAAATGCAGAACGCAACTCATTTAGCGCCAGTCGGTTGGCGACCTGCTTGGTTGGGGCACTATTGGCTACCCCGTATAGCATTTCGGCAATAGTCAACTCACTGATAAAGCAATTGTCGAAACCGATACTATTCAGCTTCCCGACAATCCCGTATTCGTTTTTGGTAAAATGAATGCAGATGTTGGTATCCAGCAAATAGAAGCTCATAGCTCTATGTCGCGGTCGCGGAAGTGCCGCGATTCCATCAGCATCTTATTGATTTCATCCCCGCTTTCGTCGGACTGCCAAGAGCCCGCCAGCGCCAGGAAGCGCCGCCGCCGCTCTTCTTCAGAAATAGTAGCAACCGTAGGCGTAGCAGTAGCTTTCACACCCAAGCGCTGCGCCAGACTCAGCAGCAAATGCAGGTCGGACTCATTGGTTGGTTCTAAGACGAGAGTGGTAGTCATAACGGGCAGATGCTGGATGACGAAGTGAAACTATGCTGCTTCTAAAGCTAAGTTACGCAGAAGCTCTAGTTTCTTCAGCGGCGGGGGCAGCGGGCGGGGGATGCGGTTGTGGCTGCCGTGGGGAAGAAGCTGTCGTATCGTTTTAGCGGCGGGGGCAGCGGGGGGATTTCAATTAGCGCCCTGATGATTCCTTCAATTGCTCATCTTCGTATTCCTGCACCCAATCTTCTATCACCATTCCGACCGTATCGGCAAAGTGCTTGGTGTTGTGTGTAACCAACGTTAGGTCGTAGGCGATTGCAGTCGTGCCGATGAGTAAATCAAAATCATCCACCACGCGGCCAATTTTGCGCCGACGGGCTTTTTCTTCGGCAAATATTTCCTTGGCCAGCCCGATAGATAACTCCTGTCCATCGAATGCCTTGCGTAAGATTTCCACGTTGCGCCGGTTGGCGGCTTGGCGCGCCGGGTCGCTCTTGGCTACCCCGAAAAGCAGTTCAATGATGGTGATTTCCGAGAGAAAGCATTTTTCAAAACCGATGGCATCCACTTTTTCAATCAGTCCAAACTCGCCTTTCATGTAGTGAACGCAGATATTGGTATCGAGCAGGTAACGGCTCATAACTCAATATCGGGGCGAGTGCTTTGGCGCGCTTCCCGCAGTTGGCGGTTCAATTCCTCTCCACTTTCTTCCGACTGCCACGCGCCAAATAGCGACCGAAACAGACGAGCACGCTCGGCCACATCTGGCTTAGCGGCGGGATTAGGCGTATCGGTCACTTTCACCCCCAGCCGCTGAGCCAGGCTGATAAGCTCCCGTATTGCGGATTCATTACTCGTTTCGAACAATAAAGTATGTGGCTGCATGGGAAAACAGTGTTGGTTCGTTACGAAAACAGCGCCGTGTAAGCAATAATTCGTAGAAGCAAGTTACAGAGAAGCTTCCGTTTCTTTCAGCGGCGGGGGCGGCGGGCGGGGGCTACTCAGCCTCCGTTACCACCATTCAACGGTGAAGGCTTTTCCGCTTCCAGGGCTTGCGGCACGATATACAGCTCGCGGAACATTTGCTCCACGGTTTCCTTCAAGCCCGGCTCGGGGTTGGCGCGGCATTCCAGAAAATAGGCGCTGATGGCGGGCATCGGGTGATGAATAAAGCGGTTCGGGCCAATGAAGGTGGAAACGGTTTGCAGGTACACCCGAAACCGTTTGGAATTGGCCACGCCCTCCCCGGCCAGGGCTTCGCCCACGAAACCAGCCGACGCCAACAGGTCGCGGCGGCAGATGTCGAGGAAAACCTGCGTACACGTTGTCAGAATCCGGAAGGCGTCGCCGTCGTTGGTGAGCACGCGGTATTTGTTGGGCGAGCTTTTGTGCGACAGCGGGTAGTATTTGAGCACGCAGGTGTGGTGTCGGTATTCCTTGGCATCCACCACGTAGCGCCGGTTTTTGCGCGTCCGAAACGTGTAGTGATGCACGCAAACCAAAGGGCCGTCCTTGTGAGACGGCCCTTTGCGGTATGTAAACGGATAGCCTTCGCCCAGCGTGCGCTTAAATGGCGTAAGCATAGGCGGTGCGGCGCATCTTTTGCAGGTCTTCGGCCGAGAGCGTGTCAAACACGAATTGTTTGGCGTATTCGCGGGCCTGTGCCAGTCGCTCCTCTTTTGTCGGTTTGGCAGCGCTTACGGTTGGCACAGGGCGGGCAATTTTGTTATCGGCGGTTCCCAAGGAATGAGAATTTATAGAATGTTCTAAACGGTAGTACTACGAAGATAAGCTGAAAGTTCACTGCTTCTACGCCAGAAGCTTTAGTTTCTTCAGCAGCGGGCGGGGCGGCAGGGACGGGATGATGCCTAATAAATTTCCTGCTTCTTTCTGGCCCGGAGCACAAGTGCGATTGAAGGAATTTGAAAAATTATTTCTCTTCCGCCAGCCACTGCATGGCCCAGTACTGGCCGGGGCCGATGAACAGACGCAGCACTTCGTCCGTCATTTTGAGGCCGTTGGCGCTGTTGGTCAGGAAGAAAATGCTTTCTTTTTTATCGGGGAAGGCCATGAAAAAGCCCTGAAAATCGTCGTTGTTGCCCCAGTGCCAGAGGGCCGGGCCGTGGCTGGTGCGGGCCAGGCCCACGCCGCAGGCCCAGGCAATGGCGGGGTCGGCGGGGCTGGCGGGGGTCGAGCAGCGGTTGGCGGCGTTGGCGGGCATGCGCAGCAGGCGGGCGGTGGCGGGCTTCAGGCCCTGGCCGGCGAGCAGGGCCTGCAAAAACCGGTGGTAGTCGGTGGCGTTGGTGAGCAGGCTAAAGGCCCCGTAAGGCTCGGCAAATTTCTTGATTTCGGTGGGTCGGCCTTTTTCGTCGTGGCCGAAGCAGGCGGTGGCGGCAAATTGGTCGCGCCAGACGAAGCTGCTGTTTTTCATTTGCAGGGGCCGAAATACCTCCTCCCGGGCGAGGGCTTCGAAGGACTTGCCGGTGATGCGCTCCAGTGTTTTTTGCAGGAATACGTAGCCTTCGCCGGAGTAATTCCAGCAGCTGTCGGGGGCGTGCTTTAGGTACAGGGCCGACGTTTTCCAGGTTGGCTTGAGCGGGTTTTCGGCCCAGCCCGGCAGGCCCGAAGCATGCGCCAGCACCAGGCGGGCGGTGATTTTTGCGGCGCGGGGCTCCTGCTGCAACCGCGGATAAGGCCCGTAGCTGAGCAAGGGTTTGTCGAGGTCGAGCAGGCCGCGGTCGTGGAGGCGCAGCGCCGTGTAGGCCAGCACGACCTTGCCCAGCGAAGCGGCCTGAAAAGTACTGTTAGCGGCCACGGCTTGGGTGGTGCCGCTTTTGCGCAGGCCGAGGTTGTAGGTGGAAGTGGTGCCGCCCTTGGTGTAAACCAGCTGCATGCCGGGCACGTTTTCCTTTTTGAGCAGGGCAATTAGCGCGGTTCTCCGGTTGGTGTGCGCGGCGCGGGCGGGGAACCTCGCCCCCGGCCCCTCTCCCCAGGAGAGGGGAGCCGGACGACCTGTGCTCCACCCGGAGAACGGCTGTAATTGTGCTTTTTGGGCGATGCCCGCCACGCCGTGGAGCAGCAAAAGGGTAAGCAATAATTTCATTTACCGGCTGCTTGGTATGAGATTGGCCGGGGCAAGATAGTGCGGTTTCATCAACGGCGGTTGGCCTTCCGGCTGGGGAACCTCACGGGACCCCTGCGGGGCGGGCCCCGGTTCGCTTGAAGCGCGAAGCCAAAAGAGAGGGGAGCCAGACGAGAGAGGGGAGCTGGACGAAAGGGCACATCGATGGTGAAGCAGTTGTATTTCAGGCCAGCGGCTCGAATTTGTTCCTCATGCTGGCGATTGTGGTGCCGGCGCGGCAACCGGGCTCAACGGCGGCCGGCGCTCACGCGCCAGATTTTATCGGCCGCGTCGTCGGCCACTAACAGGGAGCCGTCGGGCAGGGCGGTTACGCCCACGGGGCGGCCGTAGGCATTTTTCGAGCTGCCGCCGGCCAGGAAACCGGTGAGAAAATCTTCGGGCGGGCCGCTGGGCTGGCCGTGGGCGAAGGGCACGAACACGACTTTATAACCCGAAAAAGCCGTGCGGTTCCAGGAGCCGTGCTCGCCGATGAAGGCGCCGTTGCGGTACCGGGCGGGGAAGGCGGCCTGGTCGTAAAACGTGAGGCCGAGGGCGGCCACGTGGGCACCGAGCGGCACGTCGGGCACCAGCGCTTTTTTGATGAGGTCGGGCCGCTCGTTTTTGCGGCGGGGCTCGGCGTTCTGGCCGTAGTACGAGTAGGGCCAGCCGTAGAAGCCGCCCTCCCGCACGCGGGTGAAGTAGTCGGGCACCAGCTCATCGCCCAGCTCGTCGCGCTCGTTCACCACGGCCCAGAGCGTGCCGGTGCCGGGCAGCCAGCCCAGGCCGATGGGGTTGCGCAGGCCGCTGGCGAAGATTTTTTCGCCGGTGCCGTCGGGGTTGATTTGGAGGATGTTGGCGCGGCGCACTTCGTTTTCGGCGCCGTGCTCCTGCACGTTGCTGCCCGAACCGACGGTGACGTAGATTTTGGAACCGTCGGCGCTGGCCAGCAGGTTGCGCGTCCAGTGGTTGTTGTAGCCGCCCTTGGGCAGGTCGAGGATGCGCTGGCCGCTGCCCGTAATGGTGGTGGCGCCCGGCGGGTAGGGAAAGCGCAGCACGCCGTCGGTGTTGGCCACGTAGAAATAATGGCCGAGGACGAGCATGCCAAACGGCTGGCTGAGGTGGGCCAGAAACGTGGTGCGCAGGTCGGGCCGGCCGTCCTTATTGGTGTCGCGAAACAGGGTGATGCGGTTGGCGCTGGTGGCGCGCAGCGAGCGGGATTTGTCCAGTTTCAGCCGGGCCGCCACCTTCATCAGGGCCGAGGTTGGGATGGTGCTGGCCTCGGCTACGAGCACGTCGCCGTTGGGGGCCACGTACATCCAGCGCGGACTGTCGAGCTGGCCTGCGTACTCGGCCACGACAAAGCCGGGCGGTGCGACGGGCGTTTTGCCGGCGGGCCAGGGCACGATGGTGACCCGGTTGGTGACCGATTTGGTGGCGTAGGGGGCCGGCAGGCGCACGGCCGCGGCGGCGGGAGTAGTCACGGTCTGGGCCGGCGTGGTGGCGGCGGCTTCCTGCTTTTCTTGGTTGCTGGGGCCGCCGCAAGCCGCGAGCAGGGCCAGGCTGGTCAGCAGCGACAGGGATTTGTTCGACATGATGGCAAGGAGGAGGGTAACCAGCCGCCCGGCACAAACCGCCCGGCCGCGTCATTTTTACCGCTGCTTGCTGATTTGGTTGCGGTTCAGCTAATTCCAACGGCTCCTGCCCCTGCCCTACGCCGCCAAAAGGCCTTGCTCCCGCAGCCAATCGAAAATCAGCTGGTCGACGGCCGGTAGCGGCGGCCGGCCCCGGCAAAAGCCGCCGATTTCGGCCCCCGAACCAACTATTGCGTAGAGAGAGCGGCTGCTTTCCTCCCTCCTTTTCCGCATGGCGCCTACCCAGTACATCGGCTGTTCCGGCTTCTCCTTCCGCGACTGGAAGGGCGTGTTTTACCCCGAAGGCTTGCCGCCGCGCAAGTGGTTTGCGTACTACTGCACCCAGTTCAACACGCTGGAGCTGAACGTGACGTTCTACCGAATGCCCGAGCTTAAAGCGTTTGAAACCTGGTATGCGCAGAGCCCGGCCGACTTCCGGTTTGCCGTGAAAGCGCCGCGCCAGGTCACGCATTACAAGAAATTCAACGCCGAGGCGCAGCCCATTCTGGCCACTTTCTACGCCACGGTGGCCGAAGGGCTGCGCGACAAGCTCGGGCCCGTGCTGTTTCAGCTGCCGCCCAAGGCCGCGTATACCGACGAGCTGATGCAGCGCCTGCTCGACAGCCTCGACCCGGCTTTTCAGAACGTGGTCGAATTTCGCCACCCCAGCTGGTGGGCCGGCGACGTGCAGCGCGCCCTTGCCCGGCACCGCGTGGCGTTCGTGGGCCAGAGCTACCCGCCGCCGCTGGAGCTGCCCGACGACGTGGTGGCCAACACCGACGTCGTTTATTACCGCTTCCACGGCGTGCCCGAGCTCTACAAATCGGCGTACAGCCCCGCGTTTCTGGCGCGCATCGCCGCCGAGGTGGCGGCGGCCAAACACGTGCGGCAGGTGTACCTGTATTTCAACAACGGCATCGGGGCCGTGGGCGCAGCAAACGCCCGGCAAATGCAGCAGCTGCTGGCGACGGCCGGACCCGAAAAAGGCCTTATTCTGAAAGGGTAAATGAACCAGGCAACGTTTCACGTCGGCTGCTCCGGCTACCATTACCGCCACTGGCGGGGCGTTTTCTATCCCGAAAAAGCGCGGCGACGGTGTATACTTGCCGCATTAAATCGCTGCTGCTGGCCACCAAAACCTACCGCCTCGACGGCCGCCTGTGGCTCGAAACCGACGACGGCCGCTTCCTTGGCATCGGCCGGCTCGAACTGTTGGAGCAGATTGCGGCCCTGGGCTCGATTTCCAAAGCGGCGCAGGCCATGGGCATGTCCTACAAGCGGGCGTGGGACCTGGTGAGCTCGATGAATGCCCAGGCCGCCGCGCCCCTGGTGGCCACCCAAACCGGCGGCTCGCGCGGCGGCGGGGCGGCCGTGACGGCTGCCGGCCACGAAGCCATTATTGCCTTTAAAGCGTTGCAGGCCCGTTTTCAGGAATTTATGGCGACCGAAACCCAGCGACTGCAAGCCTAAAGCAGCAGAAATGAAGCCTCGTTATATATTTGTAAATATAACGACTTCAACTTCGCTCGCATGCTTTCACAACTATCGCCCAACGCTGGCCACGTGCTGCTCATTATGGGCATATTTCCAGTCTTCGCCGCTCACAGCCAAACCGTTGCGCCAGCCGATACCGCCCGCAAAAAAGTCGATTTGGGCGAAGTGGTGGTGTCCGCTTCCCGGGTCGAGGAGAGCTTTTTGCAGTCGCCGGTGACGGTGGAAAAGCTCAACGCCCGCGCCTTGCGGCTCACGCCCGCGCCGTCGTTTTTCGACGCCATCGAGCACCTCAAAGGCGTGCAGGTGATTACGCCCAGCCTGGGGTTCAAGGTGATAAACGCCCGCGGCTTCGCCAACACCACCAACGTGCGCTTTGCCCAGCTCGTGGACGGCATCGACAACCAGGCGCCGCACATCGGCGCACCGATTGGCAACGTGCTGGGGCCGAGCGACCTGGACATCGGCAACGTGGAGATTGTGCCCGGCACCGCTTCGGCCCTCTACGGCCTCAACGCCATCAACGGCCTGGCCAACTTTACGACCAAAAATCCCTTCCTTTCCGCGGGGCTGAGCGTGCAGCAAAAGACCGGCGTCAACCACGTGAACGATGCCAACAGCGTGGCCAAGCTGTTTTCCGAAACCAGCATCCGCTTCGCTAAAGTGCTGACGCCCAGGTTTGCATTCAAGGTGAATGGCACCTACCTGCGCGGCTACGACTGGGTGGCCAACGACCAGACCGAGCTCAACGGCAACGCCAACGCGGGCGTGGGCCTGCTCGGGGCCGACAACCCGGCCCGCGACCCGGTGAACAGCTACGGCAACGAGTCGTCGGACCGCAGCACGCTCACGCTGCTGGCCGCCCCGGCCACCGCCAACGGCCCGGCCGTGAGCAAGCGCTACCAGGTGGCCCGCACCGGCTACAACGAGCAGGATTTGGTCGACTACAACCTGCGCGCCCTCAAGGCCGACGTGGCGCTGCACTACAAGCTCGCGCCCGGCGCCGAGCTGAGCTACACCTACCGCGTGGCCGGCTTCGACAACGTGTACCAGCGCGCGAACCGCTTCCGTCTGGAGGGCTACCGCTTGCAGCAACACGCCGTGCAGCTCGTCGGGCCGGCAGTGCAGGCGCGGGCTTATTTCACCCAGGAAAACACCGGCCAGAGCTATAATTTGCGCTCGATGGGCGAAAACCTCGACCGCAATTTCAAGCCCGATGCCCAGTGGAACAGCGACTTCACCACGGCCTGGAACGCGGCCATCAACGGGGGCCAGACGGCCGCCCAGGCGGCGGCCGTGGCCCGGACTGCCGCCGATGCGGGCCGCTACCAGCCCGGCACGGCCCAGTTTCGGCAGAAGCTGAGCGAGCTGCAAGACATCAACAACTGGGACAAGGGCGCGGCCCTGCGCGTGCGGGCCGACCTGCTGCACGGCGAGGCCCAGGTGAACCTGGCCGAAGCCCTACGGCGCGGCGGCCACGCCCTGCCCGCCGCGCTCGACCTACTGGCCGGCGCCGACCACCGCACCTACATCGTGGTGCCCGACGGCAACTATTTCATCAACCCCAACCCCGGCAAAGACCCGCTCAACAACAACCTGACGTACTCGAAAACCGGCGGCTTCGTGCAGGCCGGCGGGCGGCTGCTGGCCAACAAAATCCGCCTCACGGCCACGCTGCGGGTCGACAAAAACGACTACTTCGACGTGAAATTCAACCCGCGCTTCACGGCGGTATTTTCGCCCACGCCGCGCCACAATTTCCGGGTCAGCTACCAGAGCGGCTACCGGTTTCCGAGCTTATTCGAGGGCTTCAGCAACGTGAACAGCGGGCAGGTGAAGCGCATCGGCGGGCTGCGGGTGATGTCGGACGGCGTGTTTGAGAACA
>CAXTCS010000158.1:0-9986 GCA_964242365.1 uncultured Hymenobacter sp.
GCTTTGAGTAGTAAGTAGTGAGCATTTCGTAATAAGATGCTTTGCGTGCTTCTTACTACTTGTTACCCAGTACTCAATACTTAAAATAAATTTAGTAAACGATGGAGCCCTGCTCCTTGGCCTTCTTTAGCACGGCCATGATGCCGTTCTTGTTGATGGTGCGGATGGTGGAGGTGGCGACTTTCAGGGTCACCCAAGCGTCTTGCTCGGGGATGTAGAAGCGCTTTTTCTGCAGGTTCGGATAGAACTTGCGCTTGGTCTTGTTGTTAGCGTGCGAAACGTTGTTGCCAACGCGGGTACGCTTGCCGGTCAAATCACAAACACGGGCCATGATATCGGAGGGTTAATAAATTACAAAGCAGGGAAACGGGCCGCAAATATCGGCAAAAGTCTGGCATTCACCAAGCCCCCGGCGCTTATTTCTGGTCAGAAGCGCCCTGAGCGCCTGGTTTGGGCCGAAAATTCCAGGGGCAATGCCGGCACCCGCTCTGGCAGCAGCTGCCCCGGCGCCGGTGGTACTGCGCGGTGAAAACGAGGTAGCCCTCGGGCGTGTAGTAAAAATCGCCGGGCTGAAGCGGCTGAGGAGCGGGAGCGGGCATCGGTGAATCAAAGTTACGGCAGCCTCGTTCGAAGCATTCCGGGCGGTGATTTGTTATGGTTATCCGCCGCCCTCTTTCAGTTAATAACTGCTGTTCCGCAGGGCCTTCACGCCACTGGCCCTGGCAAGTAGTTGCTCGTTTTTGGTCTCTGGTTGCTCGTTTCTGGTTTCTGGTTAATTACTATACCAGCGGAAAACCAGCAACTAGAAACGAGCAACCAGAAACCAGAAACCAGCAACAAACCCGCCGGCTTCAGCAACAACTGCGCAACTCAGTAAATATCCGCCAATGAAAACCTTCCTTCCTTTCGCGCTGCTCCTGGCTGGCGCGGCATTGGGGCAGGCGCTGCCAGCAGTGCCCCAGGCTGCCACTGCCCCCGTGGTGCTCACGGCCGCCACCGCCCCGGCCGGCGTGCGGCCGGCCCTGGCCCGCGACGAATCGGCCCTGGCCGACCCGGTGCGGGAAGCCCTGCGCACCTTGCCCCAGGCCAAAAAACGGTACCTGGCCGGGCTGCCCAGCGGCGACCAGTTCCTGCTCTCGGTGCGGGTAATTGCCACCGACACGAGCTTCCGGCAGGTATCGGCGCGGGTGCTGGGCTGGCACGGCAGCACGGTGCAGGCGCTGCTGCTGCCCAGCGCCGCCGACTCGGCGGGCCCGACCGAGCCCACGCCCGTGAGCTTTCCCGAAACGGCCGTGCTCGACTGGACGCTGCTGCGGGCCAGTGGCCGCGAAGAAGGCAACTACGTGGGCCGGTACATCGACACCTCGCGCGAGCTGGAAAACATGCCGCTGCGCTAAACCTTGCCGGCCGTTTGCCCGGCCGAAAAAGCGTAATTTCGTGCGCTCACCATCCGTCCCACCCGCTTTCTTTATATGATTAACTCCTCCCCGACCGCCACCGCCAGCCGCGCCGAGCAGCTGATGCAGCTTGAAGACCAATACGGTGCCCACAACTACCACCCCCTGCCCGTGGTGCTGAACCGGGGCGAAGGCGTGCACCTGTGGGACGTGGACGGCAAGCATTACTACGACTTCCTGTCGGCCTACTCGGCGGTAAACCAGGGCCATTGCCACCCGCGCATCATCGGGGCGCTCACCAAGCAGGCGCAGCAACTGACCCTCACGTCGCGGGCTTTCTTCAACGACCAGCTGGGCGCGGCCGAGCAGCAGCTGTGCGAGCTCTTCGGCTACGACAAAGCCCTGCTGATGAACTCGGGCGCCGAAGCCGTGGAAACGGCCCTAAAGCTGGCCCGCAAATGGGGCTACCAGGAAAAAGGCATTGCCCCCAACATGGCCCGCATTTTGGTGGCCGAGCACAACTTTCACGGCCGCACCACGGGCATCATTTCCTTCAGCACCGACGGCGACAGCACCGGGGGTTTTGGGCCCTTCATGCCCGGCTACCAGGTGGTGCCGTACGACGATTTGGAGGCGCTGGAAGAAGCCGTGCGCGAGCCGCACGTGTGCGCTTTTCTGGTCGAGCCCATTCAGGGCGAAGCGGGCGTGATGGTGCCTTCGGCGGGCTATTTGGCCAAGGCGGCGGCCATTTGCAAGGCGCACAACGTTTTGTTTATCGCCGATGAAATCCAGACCGGCCTGGGCCGCACGGGCCGGCTGCTGGCCTGCGATTACGAAGACGTGCACGCCGACATCCTGATTTTGGGCAAAGCCCTGAGCGGCGGCGTGCTGCCCATATCGGCCGTGCTGGCCGCCGATGCGGTCATGCTCACCATTCAGGCCGGCCAGCACGGCTCCACGTTTGGCGGCAACCCGTTGGCCTGCGCCGTGCTGCGCGCCTCGCTCGACGTGCTGCTCGACGAAAAGCTCATCGAAAACGCGGCAGCCCTGGGCGAAATCTTCCGCGAGCGGATGCGCCAGGTGCAAGCCAAGCGCCCCGAAACCGTGGAGCTGGTGCGCGGCAAAGGCCTGCTCAACGCCGTGGTCATCCGGCCCGCCGAGGACGGCCGCACCGCCTGGAACGTCTGCGTAACCCTGATGGAGCGCGGCGTGCTGGCCAAGCCCACGCACGGCGACATCATCCGCTTCGCCCCGCCCCTGGTCATTACGGAGGAGCAATTGCACGCGGCCTGCGACGTGATTGAGGAAGTTATTCTGGCGTTTTAGGTTATTTTCGCACAGAGTTAGAGGAGTTTCACGGAGCAGGAATTCCGCTCTCCGTGCAACTCCTTTTACTTCCCCTAACTCTGTGCGAAACGACCAAAGCCTCTCCTATTGGGAATATCAGGCCTTTTTCGGCCCCGCCGACGTGGCCATTATCGGCGCGGGGCTGGTCGGGCTCACGGCGGCTTTGTACCTGAAGCAGCGCCGGCCCACCTGGCGCGTGGTGGTGCTCGAGCGCGGCCCGCTGCCCAGCGGCGCATCAACCAAGAACGCGGGCTTTGCCTGCTTTGGGTCGATTTCAGAGTTGATTGAGCAGGAAAAGCGCGGCGATTTGCAGGCCGTGGTGGCCGCCCGCTGCGCGGGGCTGGCCCGCCTGCGCGAGCTGGTGGGCGATGCCGGGCTGGACTACCAGCCCGTAGGCGGCTACGAGCTGTTTCGGCACGAAGAAGCCACCCTGGCGGCGGAATGCGCCACTAAAATAGACTACTTCAACGAGCTGCTGGCCCCGGTGGTGGGCCACGCCCGCACCTTCCGCGACGCGAGCGCGGCGGCCGGCCGCTTCGGCTTCCGGGGCGTGGCCACGCTGCTCAAAAACGAGCACGAAGGCAGCCTCGACGCCGGCCGCATGATGCGCAACCTGTTGGCCCGCACCTGGGCCGCCGACGTGCCCGTGCTCACCAGCTGCGCGGTGGAAGCCGTGGAAACCAGCCCCGGCCGCAACGCGCAGGTTCGCCTCGCCAACGGGGCCACCGTAGCCGCCGGCCAGGTGCTGCTGGCCACCAACGCCTTCGCCGCCGAATTAGTCCCCGAGCTGGCCGTGACGCCCGGCCGCGGCCAAATATTAGTAACCGAGCCGTTGGCTGACGTGGCCCTGCCCGGCACCTTTCACTACGACCACGGCTACGCCTATTTCCGGCAGCTGCCCGACCGCCGGCTGCTGCTCGGCGGCGGCCGCAACCTCGATTTTGCCGCCGAGGCAACCACCGCGCCCGGCCTCACCGCGCCGGTGCAGCAGTACCTCGAACACCTGCTGCACGACGTTATCCTGCCCGGCCGGCGGCCCCGCATCGACTACCGGTGGAGCGGCGTAATGGGGTTTGGGCCGGCGCTGGCCCCGATTATCGACTGGGTGCGGCCGGGCCTGCTCGCCGCCGTGCGCTGCAACGGCATGGGCGTGGCAATGGGCGCCGGCACCGGGTGGCAGGCCGCGCAGAAACTAGCCGGCGCCTAGCGGAAACCTGCCCAACTCCGTACAGCACTGCTCAGGCTTCACTTTCGACGATTATCCATGAGGTTTTCCCCTTACCCACGCTTATTTAACCAGCTGCTGCTGGCGCTGCTAACCCTGGCTTTTGCCGGCCTGAGCACCGGCTGCCAAAGCACCCGGCCCAGCTTTTCGTTTCAGCCCGCATCCCGGCGCCTGCCCGCCCTGGCCGCCCCCACGGCTCCAACAACGGCAACCGCCAATACGCTGCCCGCCCCGGCAATACCATTGGTTGCGGCAGCCAGCCAGCCAGCGCCGATGCACTACCCGTCCCGGCAACGGGCACGACCGGTACCACGCCCCCTGCCGAAAGAGGCTATTTTGGCCCCAACCCCGGTGGCAAGCAGATTTTTAGCGCGTCGGCGGCCGTTGCTGAGCCGGCCTCACGCCCAGGCCGAAGCCGGGCTGGGCACCACGGTTTTAGGAATTCTGGGCCTGGTGGTGCTGCCGATAGCCTTAATCGGGCTGGCGCTGAGCGGCGGCGGAGTGGTGTGGGCCATTGTGGCCGGCGCGGCGGCGCTGGCGGTGCTGGTGGCTTACCTCGACCCATTCGGGCGGCGGTAGCGGGGTTTTCCGGCCGAACTTTGCGGCCGCACTTTGCTTTATACAGACCGTTTGTATTCAATTTTTCACACGCCGGGCCAATGCCCGGCGCCACCACTTCTATGCTCCCCACCCACCGCCCCCGCCGCAACCGCAAGTCCGAAGTAATCCGCGACATGGTGCAGGAAACCCGCCTCACCACCCACGATTTCATCTTTCCCCTCTTTTTGATTGAAGGCCAAAACCAGGCGCTGGAGGTAAAGTCCATGCCCGGCATCTTCCGCTTTTCGGCCGACCGCATCATCGACGAAATCGGGGCGTGCGTGGAGCTGGGCATCAAATCCTTCGCGCCGTTTCCGAGCATCAGCGACGCGCTGAAGGACCGGCTGGCCAAAGAATCGGCCAATGCCGAGGGCTTGTATCTGAAAACAGTGGCCAACATCAAGCGCCAGTTTCCGGACATTGTAGTGATGACCGACGTGGCGATGGACCCCTACAGCAGCGACGGCCACGACGGCGTGGTAGACGCCGAATCGGGCGAAATTCTCAACGACGCCACCCTGGAAGTGCTGGGCCAGATGGCCCTGGCCCAGGCCCGCGCCGGCGCCGACATCATCGGGCCGAGCGACATGATGGACGGCCGCGTGGCCTGGATTCGGCGGGTGCTCGACGAGCACGCTTTTCAGCACGTGAGCATCATGAGCTACACCGCCAAATACGCCTCGGCCTTCTACGGCCCGTTCCGCGACGCCCTGGATTCGGCCCCCAAAAAAGGCGACAAAAAAAGCTACCAGATGAACCCCGCCAACCGCCGCGAAGCCCTGCGCGAGCTGGCCCTCGACGAGGCCGAAGGCGCCGACATGGTGATGGTGAAACCGGCCCTGAGCTACCTCGACATTATTCGAGAAGTGAAAAATAACACCAATTTGCCCGTGACGGCCTACAACGTGAGCGGCGAGTACGCGATGGTGAAAGCTGCCGCCCGCAATGGCTGGGTCGACGGCGAGCGGACGATGATGGAAGTGCTGCTGAGCATCAAGCGCGCGGGGGCCGATGCCATCCTCACCTACTTTGCCAAGGAGGCCGCCGAGGTGCTGCGGCGCGGCTAGGCCCGGCCCGCCGGAAAACAGCCGGCCGCCGGCTGGTCGCGCCGCAACGGCCGGTTTCCCTTACTTTTTTGGCCGGGCGCCGGGTGTCCGCGCCCGGTTTAGACTACGGTATAACTACTGAAAAGCGCGCTTTAACCGGCGCGCTTTTTTGCGTTTTGCGAATATTGGCTTGTCAATCAATCGACAAACCCGAAAAGCTGTTGTGCTAAAAAATTGTTAAATTGAATATTGTCTTGCGGAGATAAGGCTACCTTGCCGGCCAAAGCACTACCAGCGGCGAGGTGTTGCTGGCTGCTGTGGCGGCCCAACCGCCGGGCGGGAAGTTGCATTCGGTTCAACAAAGCCTTTGCCTATGGGGAAATTCTAGAGCTTGCCGGTACCTGTCCCGCCTGAGTTCTCGGCTACTTCTTCGAGGCTTGGGCTGATTTTCTCACTTAGCCCAGTATCCATGAAAATTCGTATCCCGTTGTTCCGAACCTTTGCGTTCCATCTTCGAATTGTTTTATTTGTGACCCTGGCGGGCCTGCTGACCATCCGGCCAGCTTCGGCCCAGAATTTCCCTCCCGGCTTTAGTGCCACGCTGGTAGTCAACACGCTCACGAACCCCACGGCGCTGGCCTTCGCCCCCGACGGCCGCATCTTCATCGCCGAGCAGGCCGGCAAGCTGCGCGTCGTCAAAAACGGCGCTTTGTTGCCCACTCCTTTCGTGAGCCTGGCCGTGGATTCGAACGGCGAGCGGGGCATGGACGGCGTGACCGTGGACCCCGATTTTTTGAATAACCACTACGTGTACATCTACTACACGCTGGCCAGCGGGGCCAACAACCGCATCGTGCGCTACACGGCCAACGGCGACGTGGCCGACCTGAACAGCGCGCAGGTCATTCTCAACCTCGACCCGCTGAGCACCGCCACCAACCACAACGGCGGGGCCATGCACTTCGGGCTCGACGGCAAGCTGTACGTGGCCGTGGGCGAAAACGCCAACGGCATCAACGCCCAGAACCTGGACACTTACATGGGCAAGCTGCTGCGCATCAACCCCGACGGCTCGGTGCCGACCGGAAATCCCTACGTGGGCAGCAACCTGTCGGCCCAGCGCCAGCGCATCTGGAGCTACGGCCTGCGCAACCCGTTCACCTTTTCGGTGCAGCCGGGCACGGGCAAAATTTTCGTTAATAACGTCGGCCAGGGCTCCTGGGAAGAAATCGACAACGCGACCACCAGCGGGCTCAACTTCGGCTGGCCCAACGACGAGGGCTATAACGTGAAGCCGGGGGAAACGGCGCCTTTGTTTGCGTACTCGCACGACAGCTCCTTGCCCGTAAACCAGCACGGCTGCGCCATCACGGGCGGCACGTTTTTCAACCCGCGCAGCACCAACTACCCCGCGCAGTACGTGGGCAAATACTTTTACCAGGACCTGTGCGGCGGCTGGATTAACTCCATCGACCCCACCAGCAGCAGCCCGGCCCCGTTTCAGGGGTTTGCCACCAACGTGCAGGACCAGTCGCTGGCCCTGGAAACCGGGCCCGACGGCAACCTGTATTACCTGGCCCGCTACCCCTACGTAGCGCTCTACAAAATCGTGTACTCGGCCGGTAGCAGCGCGCCGGTTATCACCACGCAGCCCCAGAGCCAGTCGGTGCCGCCGGGCGCGTCCGTCACCTTCTCGGTAGCGGCCACCGGCACGGCTCCGCTGAGCTACCAGTGGCAAAAAAACAGCGTAAACATCGCCGGGGCCACGGCCAGCAGCTACACCATTGCCAGCGCCGTGGCGGCCGATGCCGGCCAGTACCGCGTGGTGGTGAGCAACGGCGTGGCCCCCGCCGCGACAAGCAACCAGGCCACGCTGACCATCACGGCGCCCAATACGGCGCCCACGGCCACGATTCTGACGCCGGCCAGCGGCGCGACGTACGTGGCGGGCACCACCATTTCGTTTTCGGGCGATGCCACCGACCCCGAGGACGGCACCTTGCCAGCCAGCGCGTTTGTGTGGCAGCTCGATTTGCACCACGACACCCACGTGCACGACGGCACGCCGTTTAATCAGGGCGCGAAAACCGGCACGTTCACCATTCCAAACTCCGGCGAAACGTCGGCCAACGTGTTCTACCGCCTCACCCTGACCGTGACCGACGCGGGCGGCCTGAAAACCACGACTTTCCGCGACATCCTGCCGCAAAAGTCGACCATCGGCCTGGCCACCAGCCCGGCCGGCTTGCAGCTCACCTTCGACGACCAGCCGCAGCCCACGCCGGCCTCGGTGGTGGGCGTGGAAGGCTTTGTGCGCAAGCTCGGCGCGCCTTCGCCCCAAACGGTGGGCGGCGTCACCTACGAGTTTGTGTCGTGGTCCGACGGCGGCGCGCAAACCCATACCATCGTCACGCCCACCAATGACGTGACGTACACGGCCACTTTTCGGGTCGTAACCGCCTCGGCGCAGGCCGTCGTGTCGTTCACCCTGTTCAACGCCGACACCGACCTGCCCATTGCCGGCTACGACCCGCTGCCCAGCGGGGCCACGCTGAACCTGGCCACCCTGCCCACGCGCAACCTGAACATTCGGGCCAACACCAACCCGGCCACCGTGGGCAGCGTGCGCTTCGGCTACGATGCCAACGCCAACTACCGGGTGGAAGGCATCGTGCCCTACGCCCTGGCCGGCGACAACGGCACCGTTAACGGCCGGCCCAACTACAACCCCTGGACGCCCGCCGTGGGCAGCCACACGCTCACGGCCACGCCCTTCACCGCGGGCGGGGCGGGCGGCAGCGCGGGCACGCCACTCACCGTAACCTTCACGGTGACCGACGGGGCCCCGACCGGCACCCTGCGCGACCCCGAAAACCCCGCGAATACCGCCAGCGGGCTCGACTATGCCTACTACGAAGGCACGGGCTGGGCGGCGCTGCCCGATTTCTGGACCCTCACGCCGGTGCGCACCGGCACCACGCCCACGTTTGACATGGCGCTGCGGGGGCGCGAAGACGATTTCGGCTTCCGCTACACCGGCTACGTGAGCGTGCCGACCGACGGCGTGTACACGTTTTACACCAGCTCCGATGATGGCTCGCAGCTCCTCATCGGCTCGACGGTGGTGGTGAACAACGACGGGCTGCACGGCACTCAGGAACGCAACGGCCAAATCGGTCTTAAGGCCGGCATGCACGCCGTCACGGTCACGTTCTTCGAGCGGGGCGGCGGGCAGGTGCTGGACGTGAGCTACGCCGGGCCGAGCATTGCCAAGACGGCCATTCCGACCGCGGCCTTGTTCCGTGTGGTGCCCGCGAAAGCGACACTGGCTCAGAAACAAGCTCTTGGCGACGAAACGGTGCAGCTGTACCCCAACCCGGCCCGCGACCGCGTCACCATTCGCCTGCAAGCCCGTGCCAATGACGAGGTGCGCGTGGAAGTGCGCGACGCGCTGGCCCGCCGCGTGGCCGGCACCACCCACCGCGCCACGGCCGGCTGGAATAACGTGGAGCTGCCGCTCGGAAAACTTTCCGGCGGCGTGTACACCGTCACGGTTGAGTGCGGAGCCGCGCGCACCGTGCGGCGGCTGGTGGTGGCCCCGTAAGGCGCCCACCAACGCGGCGCTGGTTCGCGGTTTGTTAACCTTTTATGAAAAGGACTGGCTTGCGGGCCAGTCCTTTTTTTTGATGCGGTTTTGGGGCCCCAATAGTGAAGCAGCCAAACGGGTTGTCAGTTATTTGTTGTCCGTTATTCGTTGTCCGTTGTCAGTTTCATAACCACCTAAACTGACGACGGACAACGAATAACGGACAACTTATGAGCAGCAACGCTGGGTTGTGGGTAAACTTGCAGCCGCAATTCAAACCCCGTTTATGTCCGACTTAACCTTGCGGCTGGCCGTGGCCGCCGACTTGCCCGCCGTGCTGGCGCTGGTGCGCGCCGTGGTGCCGCTGATGCAAGCGCAGGGCAATTTTCAGTGGACGACCGAGTACCCCAACGCCGAGGTTTTTGGCCAGGATGTGGATGCTGGCCACCTGTGGGTGGTCGAGCTGGCCGGCGGCGCGCTGGCCGGCGTGGCCGCCCTCACCCGCAACGCCCAGGACCCCGAATACGCCCAAGCCGACTGGGACCCGGCCGAGTCGGCCGTCGTGGTGCATCGCCTCGCGGTAGCGCCCGCCGCCCAGGGCCGGGGCGTGGCCCAGGCCTTGCTGGCACAAGCCGAAAACCTGGCCCGCGGCTGGGGCTTCCGCGCCGTGCGCGTCGATACCAACTCCGAAAACGTCGCGACCCAGCGGCTGTTCCCCAAGCTGGGCTACCGGTTTGCGGGCGAAATCACGCTGGCGTTTCGGCCGGGGCTGCGGTTCTTTTGCT
>CAXTCS010000159.1:0-9956 GCA_964242365.1 uncultured Hymenobacter sp.
CCTCACGCCCGACGGCGAAACCCTGCGCCAGCCGCTGGCCAACCGCCTCTCGCTGTTTCAGAACATTATACTGCTCTGCGGTCATTACAAGGGCATCGATGAGCGCATCCGCCAGGCCTACATCACCCACGAAATCAGCGTGGGCGACTACGTGCTGAGCGGCGGCGAGCTGGGCGCGGCCATTCTGGTCGATGCCGTGGTGCGGCTGCTGCCCGGCGTGCTGGGCAACGAAGAATCGGCGCTGTCCGATTCTTTTCAGGACGATTTGCTGGCCCCGCCGGTGTACACGCGCCCGGCCGAGTGGCGCGGGCAGGCCGTGCCCGAAATCCTCTTGTCGGGAAATACGCCCAAAATTGAGGAGTGGCGGCACGAGCAGGCCCTGGCCCGCACCCGGCAGCGGCGGCCCGATTTGCTGTCGTAGGCCACGCTTCGGCTGGTTTTGGCCCTGCTGGCCCCGAATCGGCAGCAAATCAGGGAACAAGCTAACCCATGTTCTACAAACTGCTTGCTATCCTCACCCGAAAGCGCTATCTTTGCGCTCCGTTTCGTAAAATACTAATTCCCGACGGCAGCGCCGTCTTTTGCCATTTCCCAGCCATGAGCGTACTACTTGACTTTATCCAGGCCGAATCGCAGGAGCGCCGCGCCAGCTTCCCCCAGTTCGCCGCCGGCGACACGATTAACGTGCACGTGAAAATCCGCGAGGGCAACAAGGAGCGCATTCAGCAGTTCCAGGGCGTGGTGCTTCAGCGCCGCAACCCCAGTTCGAACGGCGAAACCTTCACCGTGCGCAAGATTTCGAACCAAATCGGCACCGAGCGTATCTTCCCCCTGCTGTCGCCCAACATCGACAAAATCGAGGTTATCCGTCGCGGCAAAGTGCGTCGCGCCCGTCTGTTCTACCTGCGCGGCCTGTCGGGCAAAGCTTCCCGCATCAAGGAGCGCCGCCTGAACCAGGTGGCCAAGCCAGCCAAGGCGTCCGCCTAAGCACCACCGCAGCCGCAAGGTTGCCGCATACAAAAAGCCGGTCCCACGCGTGGGACCGGCTTTTTTGGGTTCCGGCTACGGCTGAAAGCGGCGGGGCCGCCAACCGGTTAGTCGTGCGAGGACATGTCCTGTGGCACGGTGCCGTCGGGCGTGGCAGCGCCGCCTTTCAGCTGCTGGGCCACGGCCGTGAGTACTTCGCCTAGTTTGGCTACGCGCGGGGCGGTGTTGCCTTCGGCAAAGTTGGCGGCCTGGGTCGTGTTGGTGCCCATGCGGGCCAGCAGCGGGGCGATGATGGCTACATCGAGCGAGCCGCTGCCGAAATGGGCCTTCAGGGCTTGCAGGTCGACTACCAGCTGGTGAAAAGCCGGGTTGTTGGCGGCTTTCAGGTCTTCAATCCAACGTTGCAGCTGGTTGTCGAGGCCGGCGCGGTCGGTTTCCAGCGCGAGGTCGCCGGTAAGCAGGTGAATGGCGCTGTCCAAATGCACTTGGTGCTGAACTTCTGTCTTTTCCATGGGTGGGCTGTTGTGGTAAGTGGCCGCTACGGGTGCTGCCGTTTGTGCCAACGTAGTTCCACCGCGTGGGGTTGGCAAAACCAGGCAAACAAAGGGCAACAAAAAGCCCCGCCGGTACCGGCGGGGCTTTTTGTTGCCCTCGAAGGAGTGACTGAAAAGGCTATTCAATCTTGTTCATGCGGTCTTTCACGGCCTCCAAGGCAATGCGCATGTTCACAATGTCGCCACGGGCGGCCTCCTGCTCTTTCAGGTTCAGGTCGATGAGGTTGTTGAACTGCTGGAGCTCGGCGGCGTTGGCGGCCAGCATTTGCTGAATTTCAAGCTTGCGCGCCTTGTTTTTTTCGATGTCTTTTTTGATGCTGTTGGCCTTTTCAATCACGGCCACGTGGTTGTTTTGCGAGGTCGTCAGGGCGCGTTCGGCTTCCGTAATCTGCGACACCAGGTCCTCGCGGTACATCATGCGGGCAAAATCCTTCAGGTACTTCTCGGCCGACTTCCACTGCACGGGCGTGGCGTCTTTGGCGAGGTAAGCGTTGCCCAGGTCGATGCTCCACCACACCGTGGTGCCGGTCGGGGTGGCGTCGACCTTGCTGATAACGCGGATGGGCGTGGGGGCAATCTCCTCGATTACCACGCCGTCCATGGTCAGCACGCCTTTGTTGTTCTTCAGCTTGCTGCCAAACTTTTCGCCGAGCTGCTTGAGCCAGGCCGCTTCTACGCGCCGGTTGTCGAGTTGCATGCTCACTTGCTGGCCTTTGCGCGGGATATTATTAATTGACTTATCGGCCTCGTCTACAGGGGATTTCTGGGCATAAACGCCTAGCGTGGCCAGGCACATAAAGAGCAGGATGAGTAAGCTTCGTTTCATGGGAATAATAACTTATGAGGGCGTTAAAAAAAGCGAGGAAAAGAATTTTGGAAGGGGTACCGTTGTCTGGCTTTTCAAATTTAGTCTCTTTATTCCGTGCAAATTCTTTCGGACCCTGTTTTTTTTAGAATAATGCTGTTTTTATTGTTTTAATTATATTGGGACATTTTTAAGTTCAACTATAAGTTTTGGCGCGATTGCAGCAGCGGCGGCCGGGCATTGGCCGGGCATAACAAAGCCCCCGTGGCCCGGGTTGTAGGCCCCTATGCAAGTCACCGTTTGCCGCACCGAGCACTTCAACGCCGCACACCGCCTGCACAACCCCGCTTGGGACGCCGGGCGAAACGAGCGCGTGTTTGGCAAGTGCAACAACCCCAATTACCACGGCCACAACTACAACCTGACCGTGCGCCTGACCGGCCCCGTGGACCCGGAAACGGGCTATGTGTACGACCTGAAGCGCCTCAGCGACCTCATCAGGCACGAGGTGCTCGACCGCTACGACCACCGCAACCTGAACCTGGACACGGAAGAATTCCGTACCCTGAACCCCACGGCCGAAAACATCGCCGTGGTAATCTGGCAGCGCCTGCGCCCGCGTTTGGAAGCCGGCCTTGCCCTTTCGGTCACGCTTTGCGAGACGGACCGCAACTTTGTAGAATACCATGGATAACCCTTCCGGCCCGGCTCCGGCCCCCGACGCCCACCTGCCCGCAGGGCTGCGCACTCCGCTCCGCGACGACGCTTTCGCCCGGAACGACGAGGACAAAATCGCGGCCATCAGCGGCCATTTCGAAGCCATCATGCGCGAGCTGGGCCTCGACCTGACCGACGACAGCCTGGCCGGCACGCCCCGCCGCGTGGCCAAAATGTACGTGCAGGAATGGTTTAAGGGCCTCGACCCGAAAAACCGGCCCGAAGTGCGCATGTTTGACAACCGCTACGAGTACCACCAGCTGCTGGTGGAGCGCGACATCACGCTGTTTTCGTGCTGCGAACACCACTTCGTGCCCATCATCGGCAAGGCGCACGTGGCGTACCTGCCGGCCGGCCACGTGGTGGGCCTGAGCAAGCTCAACCGCGTGGTGCAGTACTACGCCCGCCGCCCGCAGGTGCAGGAGCGCCTGACGCGCCAGATTGCCGAAGAATTGAAGCAAAGCCTGGGCACCGACGACGTGGCCGTGCTCATCGAGGCCGACCACCTCTGCGTAATGAGCCGCGGCGTGAACGACACCAGCAGCTCCACCCTGACCAGCGAGTACGGCGGCCGGTTTGCCACCGACGACGCGCTGCGCACCGAATTTCTGCGGCAGATTGGCAAGTAAGGCGGGGCGGTTGTAGGTTCAGGCCCCGGAACTTTCGTTCTGCCACTTTGCGGATTGCTGCAGAGACCGGAGGCGGCGGCTCTACTTTTGTTTGAAACACCAACCATGACCGATAACTCGCCCCGCAAAGTCCTCATTACCGGCGGCACCGGCCTCATTGGCACGCGCCTGGCCGAAATGCTGATTGACAGCGGCTACGAGGTGGCCCTGCTGAGCCGGGAGCCGGCCAAAAGCAGCCACTTTCGCAGCTTCCGCTGGGACCCACGCGCCGGCACGATTGACGAAGCCGCCGTGCATTACGCCGACTACATCGTGAACCTGGCCGGCGCCAGCGTATCGGACGGCAAGTGGACCGACGAGCGCAAGCGCGATATTATGACCAGCCGGCTGGGTGGCCTGGCGCTGCTGCACCGCGAGCTGGCCAAGCCGGGGCATCACGTACAGGCCGTTATTTCGGCCTCGGCCATCGGCCTCTACGGCGACGCCGGCGACCGGTTGGTGGACGAAGAAACACCCCCGGCCGTGCCCACGCACGACTTCCTGGCCGACGTTTCGCACCAGTGGGAGTTGGCGGCGGCGCCCATCGCGGCCTTGGGCATCCGCACGGTGGTTCCGCGCATCGGCATCGTGCTGAGCACCGAGGGAGGGGCCTTGCCCCAGATTGCGCGGCCCGTGAAGCTGGGCGCGGGCGCCGCGCTGGGCAGCGGGCGGCAGTTCATGTCCTGGATTCACCTCGACGACATTTGCCGCCTTTTTATGGCCATGCTGGACGAACCCTCCTGGCACGGCACCTACAACGCGGTGGCGCCGCACCCGGTCACCAACCAGCAGTTCACCGAAACGCTGGCCCAGGTGCTGCACCGCCGCCTGCTGCTGCCCAAAGTCCCCGCCTTCGGCCTGAAGCTGGCGATGGGCGAGATGAGCGAAATCGTGCTGGCCTCGCAGAACGTGAGCGCCTGCAAGGTGCTGGCGCAGGGTTTTGTGTTTGAATACCCCGAACTGCGCGGGGCACTGGAGGCGCTGTATGGGGCGGAGTAAATAGCGTCTGAGCTTGGGATTGAACCGCCGCTGGCGCTTTTCTTGTATCTTAGGCTGCTGCCTTTATTTCTTTCGCCATGATTAGCCAAGAACAGATTTCCGTTATCCTGAAGGATTTGCCACGCGAGTTTTCCATTGATGAATTAGTTGATAAACTCATTCTGGTGGAGAAGATTGAGGAAGCAATTAAGCAAGGTGAACGGGGTGAAACGTATTCGACCGAGGAAGCGAGAGAATTGTTGCGTCAATGGTCCAAGTAAGATGGTCGCGGCGCATCATCGCGGAGTTACACGAAGCACGGGAATATTTGCAGCCTTTCTCGCCTGCTTTCACCGAACGGCTCACCGAAGCCATTTTTGCGAAAGCGGCGCTTCTGGAAAACCAACCGCTGCTGGGGCGCATCGTGCCAGAGGCGGAGCGCCCGGATGTCCGCGAGCTCTTCTACAAGAAATACCCACTAATGTACCGGGTGGTGAGCGAAACCGAAATCCTGATGCTCACGCTGCACCCGTCATTACGGCCGTTGACGGCTGGCTCGCTGCTGGAATAATATGGCGCGCCGCCGATGGTCCTGGTAATGCGTCCGACGCTTCCGCAAGTCAGTCAACGGTTCCGGAAAGGCTTCCAACGCATCCGAAAGCCGTTTCGATGGTTCTACAAGCTAGCCGATGACTGCGGTTAGGCATTCGATGCATAACTTAAATGGCGCTAGCTTGTACCCAGATGGCCTCTAAAGCAAACTTTACCGTTGTAAAACCGCTACTTTCTCAGGCAGCATTTCTGCAATCCTTGGTCGAGCAATTTCCTGAACTTGCACTAGAAGTGCTGGACGAGGATTATGCTGGCTTAATTCACCTACAGATTGGCTGCATGGCAAGGTATGCGAACCAACTTATCAAACAGGCAAGGTTCGATGCATTGGAAAGGCTTTTTAACTTTTTCCAGAATGCTGTTGACAAAGTAGATAGCTCGACGGAAAATGCGCTCTACGTTTCGTTTTTGGAGCACGTAGAAATGAATGGAGATGATGAGAAGTCAAAATCCGCTCGAAAGCTTCTGCAACCCAAGCACCTACGGATATGGCGTGAGTTACAAGGTTAAAAAACGCCTTTACACCTAACGCCCGCCCTTCACGCTATCCGGTACCCCGCCCCCGCTGTTCATCCGCTCCAATAGGTTATCGGCCGCGATGGTATCCACGGCTTCGGCGCGGCGGCGGGGCTCGGCGGGCGATACGCAGCTGTACTTCTTGCTGATTTTGACCGAAGCCGCCGGGAAGTGGCCGGGCGTGTAGCCCAGCTCTTTGTCCTGGTAGATTTTCTCCATGAACTTGCCGAAGATGGGCAGGGCCGTGCGGCCGCCTTCGCCCTGCTGCGAGCCGGTGAAGTGGATGCTGCGGTCTTCGCCGCCCACCCACACGCCGGTCATCAGGTCCTTGGTCATGCCCATGTACCAGCCGTCGGAGTAGTTGGAGGTGGTGCCGGTTTTGCCGCCGATTTGGTTGTCGTTGTGCCAGAGGTCGTAGTCCCACAAGGCCTGCGAGGTGCCGCCGGGCTCCTCCATGCCGCCGCGCAGCATGTAGGTCATCAGCCAGGCGGTTTCGGGCGAGATGGCGCGGCGCTGCACCGGGTCGAACTGCTGAATGACGTTGCCGTGGCGGTCCTCGATGCGGGTGATGAGGCGCGGCTGCGAGCGGAACCCCGTGTTCATAAACGTGCTGTAGGCGTCCACCATTTCGTACACGCTCACGTCGCCGGCCGAGCCGAGGCCGATGCTGGGCACCGCCAGCAGCGGCGAAGTGATGCCGACTTTGTGAGCGTATTTGGCGACGTTCGCCCAGCCTACTTTTTCGGTTAGCTGGGCCGTGACGGAGTTCACGGAGCGGGCCATGGCGTGGCGCAGCGTCATGTTGAGGCCGGTGTACTCGCGGGTCACGTTGTCGGGCTTCCACTCCATCGGCTTGCCGTTTTCGACGTAGCTGATGGTCACGCGCTTGTCCTGGATGCGGTCGCAGGGCGAGTAGCCGTTGTCGAGGGCAGTGAGGTAGACGAAGGGCTTGAACGTGGAGCCGGCCTGGCGCTTGCCCTGCTTCACGTGGTCGTACTGGAAAAAGCGGTAGTCGAGCCCGCCCACCCAGGCCTTAATCTGGCCGGTGAAGGGGTTCATGCACATCATGCCCGATTGCAGAAAGTGCTTGTAATAGGCCAGCGAGTCGAGCGGCGACATGACGAGCGTGGTGTCGTTGTCGTCGTGCTTCCAGGTAAACACCTTCATCGGGCGCTTGGCGTGCAGGGCCGAATCGAGGCGCTGGGGTTGGTTTTGGTAGTGGTTGGCGAGGGTTTTGTAGCTCTCGGTGCGCTTCATCTGGGTCAGGATGAAGTCGGGGATTTCGTGCCCTTCGTCGTCGACCCACGGGTTCGCGCCTTTGTTGCGCCAGAAGTTGTCGAACTGGCGCTGCAAGGCTTTCATGCGCTCGTGCAGGGCCGCTTCGGCGTGGGCCTGCATGCGCGAATCGATGGTGAGGTAGATTTTCAGGCCGTCGCGGTACATGTCGTGGCCGGTGCTGTCGCACCACGCATCCACAAACTGGCTGATGGCGCTGCGGAAGTACGTGTCGGGCCCGTCGATGTGGCGCTCGACGTGGTAGCGCAGCGTTATCGGGGTGGCTTTGAGGGCGGCAATTTCGGCCTTGGGCAGCACGCCGGCCTGGCCCATGCGGTCGAGCACCACGTTGCGGCGGCGCAGGGCGGCGGCCGGGTGGAAGCGCGGGTTGAAAGCCGTGGGGTTGTTGAGCACGCCCACCAGCATGGCCGCTTCTTCGGGCCGGAGGCTGTCGGGCGAGGTGCTGAAAAAGGTGTTGGCCGCCACTTTGATGCCGAAAGCGCTGGAGCCGTACTCGACGGTGTTGAGGTACATCCGCAGAATTTCTTCCTTGGTGTAGCGCCGCTCCAGCTCCACGGCGGTGAGCCACTCCTTGGTTTTGGCCACGATGGTGCTCACCACCGGAATGTAGCCCAGGCCGCCCCGGCTCTGCTGGCGGCGGATTTTGTAGAGGTTTTTGGCGAGCTGCTGGGTGATGGTGGAGCCGCCGCGCTTGTCGCCGCGCAGCGAAGAATAGAAGCCGCCGAGCACCGCCGCGAAGTCGATGCCCGAATGCTCGTAGTAGCGCGCGTCTTCGGTGGCAATGAGGGCCTTGATGAGCAAGGGCGACATTTTGCTGAGCGGCACCGGCGAGCGGTTTTCGCGGAAGTACTTGCCAATCAGCACGCCATCCGAGGTGTACAACTCCGAGGCCTGCTCGACTTTGGGGTTTTCCAAATCGGCCAGGCTGGGCGACTTGCCGAACAGGAACATGAAATTGGTGCTCACCAGAAACGGGTACACCAGGAACAGAATCACGACCAGCCCAAAAAATACCCAGGCCCAGCTGGCCAGCCGCAGGGGCCAGCGGCGGCGCGGCGCTTGCGGTTTAGGACCAGAAGAAGGGGGAGGAAGGGACGGTTTGAGGTCGGCCATGCGCGGCAGAAAGTGGAAGACGGAGCCAGGGCTTCGTGGCAAGGGAAGGCAAATATACCAGCCCCTGGCCCCAAAAGTCAGGAATAAGCCGGCGGCCGGGCGCTACCGGCGCGGGCGGGCCACCTGCATGGCGCGGTGGTACACGTTGCGGCGGGCCTTGGCCCGGTGGCGCTGCCAGCGCCAGCCCAGCTCGCCCAGGGCCAGCAGGATAAGGCCCAGCCCCAGAAAATAGCTCCAGTGCAGCATTCGGATTTGGCCCCGCGTGGGCGATTCCAACTCTTTGAACAGGAACAGGCCCCACAGCTCGTCGACCAGGGTGAAGGCCCACACGGCGGCGGCAAAAATGCGCCCGACCCGGCCGAGCGCCAGCTGCCAGTGCAGCAAATACAGCACCACGCCCGGCAGCGCCGAAAGCAGCACCAGCGGCTCCTCTTTCACCAAGGGCAGGCCCAGGAAAACGATGCTCAACGTTTCCTTCAGCACTTGCGCACCGGCCAGGCCCCGGCCCAGGCGCGAGAGTTTGGGGGCAACGGGCAGTGGGTGCAGGTGGGCGGCGGGCATGGCGCGGGTGGGAATCGGGGGAGAAGCCAAAGAGCCGCCAAGATACTGATTAGCCGCTAGTAACGCCGGGTCATCATGCGGCTGGCCTGGCAGCGCCAGGTGAGCAGCACAATCAACAAGCCTTTTACGGAATCAAGCAATAAGTTGTCGGGCTTGCCGAACGCGTAATAAATGCCGATGCCGATGGCTATCCACCACACGCCCAGCAGGTAACACCAGGTGGTGTAGCTGCGCCGGCGCTGCCACACCTGGCCCAGGGCCACAGCGGCGGCCAGTGACACAAACAGCAGCAGCCAGCCGAGTATGTAGGCCAGAAACGCATTGTCGGGGCCGTACTTCACGCCAAATTTTTGCAGGGTAAATGCCGGCGCAAAAAAAGACCCGCCCGTCAGCGCCAGCTCAAAAAGCAGGGCAATGCAGAGCACAATCAACAGCAGCGTACGGGCCATGTAATGAAAGCAAACATGAAATCGTCACGGGCTTTTCCCAGCGTGGGAAGCCCAACGGGCTGCCAAACTAAGTAATTAACTTGGATTAATCATTATTTTAAGATGGTGCAGCTTCGTTTGGGCTACGGATGAGGTACTGATTGTGCTTTAGTTACATCGGTTCCAAAGCTGGTTTATCAGGTTTTATTCCATTTAAAATTATATATTTTGATTAAATTAAATATCCGAGTAGTTGGCCGGGTTTGGCTGGGGCGTGTATCCTTCGAAAGTTTTTGCCTTACCGCTGCCTCAGCAGGTCGTAAATAATCCAGAGGGCCGCAGCAAGCAGCGGCAGCATGAGTACGGCTATTCCGATGCCGATAACCGACGATGCTGCGCGAATCAGCAGCTGTAGCCAGGCCGGGCCAACATACGGGCCGGGCCACTTCCACAGCACAATGATGGTTTGAGCGCCAGCGGCCAGCAGCAAAAAAACCAACGTTGCCCAACCCCAATTCTGGGCCTGCGGGTGGTGCGGCCACAGCTCCTTATTGAAATACAGGCTTAGCCCCACCAATCCAATCGCGCCTCCTGTTGCCCACAAGCGCAGCGGCAGCACCGGGGTTGAGGCTAGCAGCAACTTCCAATAATTTCGCATCATTTAATTGAGGTTAACCCATTTGCCTTACTGCCGCGACCAGAGCAGCATGAGCTGGGTGGC
>CAXTCS010000160.1:0-9926 GCA_964242365.1 uncultured Hymenobacter sp.
CACGGTGCCCGCGTCGTTCAGCACGCCTTTGCCGGCTACGTAGCCCAGAAAAACTACGCTACCGCCCAGGCCAAATTCGACCACGTTCTCCAGCTCGATGCCGACGAGGTGCTCACCGCCGAGTTGCGCCAATCCATCCACGAAGCCAAGCAAAACTGGCAGCACGCGGCCTACGCATTGGCCCGCCTCACCAATTATTGCGGCCACTGGGTGCGCCACGGCGGCTGGTATCCCGACCGCAAGCTGCGCCTCTACGACCGCCGCCAGGGCCGCTGGACCGGCCTGCTCCTGCACGAGCGCTACGAGGTGAACCCCGGCGAAACCACCGGCCAGCTCGCCGGCCATGCCCTGCATTACAGCTACCATTCCATCGCCCAGCACGTCAGCCAGCTCAACAAATTCACCAGCATCACGGCCCAGGAGCTGGCCTTGCGCGGCAAAACCAACGTCAACCCGTTTCACCTGCTGCTCAAGCCGCTCTGGAAATTCGTGCACGGCTACTTCTTCCGGCTGGGCCTGCTCGATGGCTTTGCCGGCCTGTGCATTGCCGGTATTTCGGCCTGGGGCGTGTTCCTGAAATTTGCCAAGCTGAAAACCCGCACCGAACGCGCCGAAGCATGAGCCCGACCTTCCTCGTGTCCCGCCCCGATGCCATCGGCGACGTCGTCCTCACCTTGCCCGTGGCCGGGCAGCTAAAACAGCTGTTTCCCGGCTGCCGGGTCGTGCTCATCGGCCGCACCTACACCGCCCCCGTCGCCGCCGCCTGCCCCTGGGTCGATGATTTCCTGAACCTCGACGACCTGCTCGCCCAGCCCGAGCCGGCGCAGGTAGCCGCTCTCCGCAGCTGCGCGGCCACGGCCATCATCCACGTCTTCCCCAACAAAACCCTCGCCCGCCTTGCCCAAAAGGCCGGTATTTCCGTTCGCATCGGCACCCGCAGCCGCTGGCAGCACTGGCTCACCTGCAACCGGCTGGTGGCCCTCAGCCGCCGCCATTCGCTCCTGCACGAAGCCCAGCTCAACCTCAAGCTGCTTCGGCCGCTGGGCTTCACCCGGCAACCCAGCCTGCCCGAAGTAGCCACCCTGGTGCGCTTAGAAGCCCGCGAGCCGCTGGCGCCGCCCTTCGCGCAGCAGCTGGCCGCCCGCCAGCCCGGCCAGCTCAACGTCATCCTGCACCCGCGCAGCCGGGGCAGCGCCCGCGAATGGGGCCTCGATAATTACGCCCACCTCGCCCGTCTGCTGCACCAGGCCGGCCACCGCGTGTTCATCACCGGCACGGCGGCCGAAGGGGAGGAGCTGGCCGCCTGGCTCCAGGCAAACGCCCCTTATCTAGCCGCCGACCTCACCGGGCAGCTCAGCCTGCCGCAGTTCCTCGCCTTCATCGCCGCCGCCGACGGCCTCGTGGCGGGCAGCACCGGCCCCCTGCACCTGGCCGCCGCGCTGGGCCGCCACGCGCTGGGGCTCTACCCGCCCATCCGGCCCATGCACCCCGGCCGCTGGGCGCCGCTGGGCCCGCACGCCGAATTCATGGTGTTCGACCAGCCCAATTGCGCCGACTGCCGCGCCCAGCCAGCGGCCTGCACCTGCATCCGCGCCATCGGGCCCGCCGCCGTGGCCGCGCGCGTGCTGGCGTGGCAACCACTACTTTTGAAACAGTTTTAAAGCAGTAAAGCTTGCTCAAGAGCAAACAATAACCAATTCGCGCCGTTAAGCTGCCACCCAAGGCCGGCGATGCAACCTACCCGGCGCTGCAATCCGTACATCGGGCAGTGCCCCGCGTGCCGCAAGCACCAGTGGCCGGCAATTCGCTGGCGAAGGCGGCGCGGCGCCTGGCTTTAGCCCAAAAGCAACCCGCCCGCCCACCGCTGCCGAGTAGTAGTATTTAGCGAAATTTGTCCCAATTCCCCATTCCTTCGTAGGTTTCGACCCGCAATTTCCCCCGCCCACCTGTATGAGCGATTCTCCCGAACGGGTCAAACTGAGCAAAGAGGAAAAAGACCGGCGCTTTCAGGCCGAGCTGATGCCCGTGCTCGACCCGCTCTACAACTTTGCCTACCGCCTCACCCTCGACGAGGACGATGCCAACGACCTGGTGCAGGAAACCTACCTCAAGGCGTACCGTTTTTTCGAGTATTTCGAGCCCGGCACCAACGCCAAAGCGTGGCTTTTTCGCATCCTCAAGAATTCGTTCATCAACGACTTCCGCAAAAAAAGCAAGCAGCCCGCCAAAGTCGATTACAGCGAAATCGAAGGCTATTACAACCCCGACGACGTCGAAGCCGAAGGCGAAATCGGCGCCTCGTCGTCCGACATGCGCCAGCAGTCGGCGCGCGATTTAATTGGCGACGAAGTGGCCAGCGCGCTAAATTCTTTGCCGGTTGATTTCCGCACCGTCATCATTCTCTGCGACCTCGAAGGCTTTACTTACGAGGAAATGGCCAAAGTGCTTGACATTCCGATTGGTACGGTTCGCTCCCGCTTGCACCGCGCCCGTAACTTTTTGAAGGATAAGCTGGAAAAATATGCGCAATCAATGGGATATGGTAATGAAGCAATTGATGACGAAACGGAACTAACCGAGCCCGATAATAATTAACCATTTCAGAACGGACGCCCTGCCCCGGTTTCGCACTTCGTTGTCACTCACCTATTTCATGCACTTTTCAATTATGGACCAATCTGCTACTAAAAAAACCAACTCATCGGCTCCCATTGCCACCGTTCCCGACAATGGCCCCGACTGCGAACGCGTGAACACTGTATTAGACCAACTCATCGAAGGGCAGCCCGTAACCGCCGAAGAAGAGGATTACCTCTACGACCACGGTACCGACTGCTCGCCCTGCTTTGACGACATCAAGAAGCAGCACATCTTCATCGATTTTCTGAACCAGCGCGTGTCCCGCCGGCCCATTCCTGCCCGTTTGCCCGAAGCCATTATGGCCCGCGTGAGCGCCCAAATGGCCTGATACCGGTCACTACTGGCTAGCTTTGCGCGATGCAAGGCAAAATCATCGTGTTTTCGGCTCCTTCCGGCGCGGGCAAAACCACCATTGTGCATCGGCTCATGCAACGGCTGCCGGAGCTCAGCTTTTCCATTTCGGCCTGCACCCGCGACCGCCGCGGCCGCACCGAAGCCAATGGCAAAGACTACTATTTTATTTCCGTCCAAGACTTCCAGGACAAGATTCGGCACGACGAATTTGTGGAATGGGAGGAAGTGTACGAAGGCGCTTTCTACGGCACGCTGAAGTCGGAAATCGAGCGCATCTGGGAAAGCGGCAAGCACGCCATTCTGGACGTCGACGTGAAAGGCGGCCTCAGCATCAAGGACTTCTACAAAGACCGGGCGCTGGCGATTTTCGTCCGCCCGCCGTCCATCGAAGTCCTGGAGCAACGCTTGCAGGCGCGCGCCACCGACTCGCAATCCAGCATTTCTTCGCGGGTATACAAGGCCAATTTCGAGCTCGGGTTTGAAAACCGGTTCGACGTGACCGTCGTCAACGACGACCTCGACCAAGCCTCAGCCCACGCCGAAAAGCTGGTGCGCCAGTTCATCAGCGCCGAGCCCGCCATCGTATAGATTGTCATCCTGAGCTTGCGAAGGACCTTATCGCGTGTGCACCGTTAACTTTATCATTTAGTCTTGGTAAAGTCTTTCACAAGCGGACACCAGTTGAGAATGACAGACCCCTCGCGCATTGGCCTCCTTTTCGGCTCCTTCAACCCCATCCACACCGGCCACCTCATCCTGGCCGAGTACTTTGCCACCCGCACCGACCTCGCCGAAGTCTGGCTCGTCGTTTCGCCCCACAGCCCCTTCAAAGCCGCCGCCGGCCTGCTGCCCGACACCGAGCGCCTGCGCCTGGTCGAGCTGGCCCTCGCCGGCAACCCGCGCCTGCGCGCCGAATCCATCGAATTCGGCCTGCCGCGCCCCAGCTACACCATCGCCACCCTCGACGCCCTGCGCCAGCGCCACCCCACCCACGATTTTGTGCTCCTGATGGGCGCCGACAACCTCCCGGGCCTCCCGCGCTGGCAAGAATCCGCCCGCCTGCTGGCCGAAGTCGACCTCTACGTATACCCGCGCCCCAACACCGCAACGCCCGACTTAGCCCCGTTTCCCCGCGCCCAACTCATGGCCGCGCCAATGCTGGATATTTCCGCCACCTACATCCGCGAGAGCCTCCGCGCCGGCCGCAGCATCCGCTACCTGGTGCCCGCCGCCGTCGAAGCCGAACTACTCAAAAAGGAAAAGAGTCTGTGAAACTCTTTTTCACTCAACCCCAAACGCTGTGCAAAAAAAGAGCCCGACGATGCATCGCCGGGCTTTTTCATGTTTGAGCTGACCAAATCCAAATCAGATGGTCATAATCTCCGACTCCTTCTTGCTGAGCGTCTTATCCACTTCGGCAATGTAAGAATCGGTCGTTTTCTGCACCTTATCCTCGGCGCTTTTAACGGCATCCTCCGAAGCGCCTTCTTTCAGCAGCTTGCGCAACGACTCGTTCACGTCTTTGCGAATGCCGCGTACCCGCACCTTGCCGGCTTCCGACTCGTTTTTGGCCTGTTTCACCAGCTCGCGCCGCCGCTCCTCGGTCATGGCCGGAATGTTGAGCCGCACACCATCAGCATCCGACACCGGGTTCAAACCCAAGTCGCTGTTCTTGATGGCCTTGGCCACTTCGCTCACCATGTTTTTTTCCCACGGCTTAATGAGCAGCGAGCGGGCGTCGGGCGCCGTCACGGTCGCAATCTGGCCGATGGGCGTGGGGGTGCCGTAGTAATCTACCCGCAAGCCGTCGAGCATGGCCGGCGAAGCCTTGCCCGCCCGGATGCGGCTCATTTCCACGTTTACGTGCGCCAGCGCCTTGCCCATCGATTCGGCAAGCTCATCCAGGTAAAACTGAATTTCTTCGTCCATTTTAATTTTGGTTGTCAGTTGTTGGTTGTCAGTTGTCAGGATTCCGCCATCCGTTCTTCAGCACAAACTAACAACTGACAACGAGCACCTGACAACTAAAAATTAAGCTTGTTCCGGCTGATTGCCCACCAGCGGCTGCAAGGCGCTGTGCTTGGGGTCCAGAGTCGGTTTCCGGCCGTCGCGGCCGCTGCCCGTGCCGCCCGCGTGCACCAGCGTGCCCATCGGCTCGCCGTTCAGCAGGCGTTCGAGGTTGCCGGGCGTGTTCATGTCAAACACGATGATGGGCAAATTATTCTCCTTGCACAGCGTAAACGCCGTCATGTCCATCACGTTCAGATTCTTGCTCAATACCTCGTCAAAGGTGATTTCGGGGTAGCGCGTAGCCGTGGGGTCCTTTTCCGGGTCGGCGGTATAAATGCCGTCCACGCGGGTACCTTTCAACACCACGTCGGCCTCAATCTCAATGGCCCGCAACGACGCCGCCGAGTCCGTAGTAAAATACGGCGAGCCGATGCCAGCCCCAAAAATCACCACGCGCCCCTTCTCCAGGTGCCGCACGGCCCGCCGCCGGATGTACGGCTCGCACACCCGCTGAATGGTGAGGCCCGAGAGCAGGCGCGTGCTCACTTCCAGCTTTTCCAGCGCGCTTTGCAGGGCCATCGAGTTGATGACCGTCGCCAGCATCCCCATGTAGTCGCCCTGCACGCGGTCGAGCCCGAAGGCTTCGGCCTGCGCGCCGCGGTAAATGTTGCCGCCGCCAATCACCACGGCCACCTGAATGCCCGTGGCGGCCACGCTCTTAATTTCGGACGCGTATTGCATCAGCCGCTCGGCATCGATGCCGTACTGCTGCTGGCCCATCAGCGCTTCGCCGCTGAGCTTGAGGAGGATGCGGTTGTATTTCAAATGCTTAAAATTCTAAAAATGGGCGTCTTTCGATAGACTTTTTATTTGAGGCCACGAATCAGGTCAATTATTTGAGTAAGACCCGTGTTGGTTTCCCGTTGAAAACTTTCCAGATTGCGGTTCACGTCTTCCAGTTTGCTTTCCACGCCCTCCAACCGGTTTTCGACGTGTTCCAACCGGTTCTCCACGCGCTCCAACCGATTTTCGACGCGCTCTAACCGGTTTTCCACGCGCTCCACGCGGTTTTCCACGCGTACTACTTTCGTGTTTAATTCGCTTTGGCCTTCGCGCAGACGTGCAAGCTCTTCTACGGTACGGTCCTGCTTGCGCAGCATCTCCACCATCACATCTTCCAGCTGTTTAAATCGTTCGTCAGTAGTCATCAGAAGTTGATTGAGAGAAGAATAGGGCTATGATTATCACGTAAACTGCACCAGTACCTGGCCTTTCTGCACGTTGTCGCGCAGGCTCACTTTAAGGCTGCCGATGGTGCCGTCGGCGGGTGCTTTCAGAATATTTTCCATCTTCATGGCTTCGAGCACCAGCAGCGGGTCGCCTTTCTGCACGGCCTGGCCGGGCGCCACCCGAATGTCTACGATGAGGCCGGGCATGGGGGCTTTCAGTTCGTTTACTTTCGCGGCAGCGGCGTTGCTCATGCCCAGGCGCTCAAGCAAGAGGTCAAACCGGTCCTTGGCGTTCAGCTCCACGCGCTGCCCGTTTATTTTCAGTACGATATTTTTCGTGGCATAATCTGCCGCCACCACTTCCGCGTTGTACGACCGACCGCCGTGCAGCACATGGAACCGGCCAGCACCTAAGTCCACTATGTCCCAGGCAAAAGGCTCACCGTTGAGTGTAACGGAGTCGGCGGCGCGGTAGTCAACCTCCCAAAGCTGGGCAGGGCCGGTGCTGATTTGAAGCATCTGAAGCGGAAGGGGGTGGGACGGAAATGGGGTTAAAGGTAGGCCAAATCTCAAATTAATTCGGAAATTGAGGCGTTATTCGCCCGTTGTTGTTGGTATGAAGTATCTGGTTTCGGGCCTCACCAGCCTGTTGTTATTGGCCCATCTGCTGGCCGCCGCCCAATCACCGGGGCGGGGCCTGAGCAAGCCCGCGCCCAAAACGGCCGTTCATAAAAAAATGGCCCCGCCGGCCGCGCCGGCTCCCGCACCAGCCGGCATCGTGGTGCCCTCCTGGCTGCCGGCCGATGCCCCTTTGCAGCCCGCCGCTACCATTCTCACCGAGGTGACCGATACCAAGCTCGATGTGCGCTTCGACTACAAAAAGCAGCACCTGCTGGGCACGGCCGTTCTCACCCTGCGCTCGCACTTCTACCCCCAGTCCGAGCTGGTGCTCGATGCCAAAGGCTTCGATATTCAAAAGATTGAGCTGGTCGGCGACAAGAAAAACAAGAGCCTCAACTATAATTACAACCGGCGCAAGCTTGTCATCGCCCTCGACCATCCGTACCCGCGCAGCACGCCCTACCAGGTCCGCATCGTGTACGTGGCCAAGCCCAACGAGCTGCCCCAGGGCGGTTCGGCCGCCATTACGTCCGACAAAGGCCTGTATTTTATCAACCCGCTCGGCCTCGAAAAAAATAAGCCCCGCCAAATCTGGACCCAAGGCGAGTCCGAATCCAGCTCCTGCTGGTTTCCCACCGTCGACAAGCCCAACCAGCGCATGACCCAGGAAATCAGCCTGACCGTGGAAAAGCAGTTCAAAACGCTTTCCAACGGCCTGCTCATCTCCTCCAAAGCCAACCCCGACGGCACCCGCACCGACATCTGGAAGCAAAGCCAGCCCCACGCGCCTTACCTGGCCACGATGGTCGTCGGCGACTTTGCCGTCGTGAGCGATTCCTGGCACGGCAAGCCCGTCAATTATTACGTCGAGCCGCAGTTCGCTGCCACGGCCCGCGCCGTGTTCGGGCACACTCCCGAAATGCTGGACTTCTACTCCAAAAAGCTTGGGGTGGAATATCCTTGGGATAAATACGCCCAGGTAGCCGTGCGCGACTACGTGAGTGGGGCCATGGAAAACACCTCCGCGACCACGCACGGCGCCACCATCCAGGCCACCCGCCGCGAGCTGATTGACGCCAACTACCAAACCGCCGAATCGACCATTGCCCACGAGCTGTTTCACCAATGGTTCGGCGATTATGTCACCTGCGAGTCGTGGGCCAACCTGCCGCTGAATGAGTCGTTTGCCGACTATTCCGAATACCTGTGGGCCGAGCACAAATACGGCGCCGACGAAGCCGGTCTCGTCCAGGAAACCAAAATCAATAATTACCTCGAAGAGGCCCAAAACAAGCGCGAACCGCTTATCCGCTATCGTTACCTCAACCGGGAAGACATGTTCGACCGCCACTCCTACGACAAGGGCGGGCGGGTGCTGCACATGCTGCGCAAGTACGTGGGCGACGACGCCTTCTTTGCCGCCTTGAACCGCTACCTCACCCAAAACAAGCTAACCGCCGTCGAAGTCTCGAAGCTGCGCGCCGCCTTTGAAGAAACCACCGGCGAAGACCTGATGTGGTTTTTCAACCAGTGGTTCCTGCAACGGGGCCACCCGGAGCTGCGCATCACCCACACCTACACCAACGGCCAGGTAACGCTGCGCGTGCAGCAAACCCAGGACACCCTGTTTCAGCCCGTTTTCCGCTTGCCCGTCACCGTCGCCATCTGGACCAACAACAACCAGCCCGTCGAGCACCGCATCACCGTCACCAAAGCCGACCAGACCTTTACGCTGCC
The DNA here is from genome assembly GCA_964242365.1 of uncultured Hymenobacter sp. GTDB lineage: Bacteria > Bacteroidota > Bacteroidia > Cytophagales > Hymenobacteraceae > Hymenobacter. Next base: position 8,592 of record CAXTCS010000160.1, read on the forward strand.
CGCCAGCCAAAAACCGAGCCTGGTCAAGTTCGACAACGAAAGCCAATTGCTGGCCCAATTTGACGAAGAGCGCACCCAGGATGAGCTCATATTTCAGTTCTACCACGCCCAGACTTACCAGCAAAAATCCGAAGTGCTGGACCTATTGCAGAATAAAACCGCCGAGCTAGCGGTAAGTAGCCTGCTGCGCAATGCCTTGAATGACAAGTTCTGGGCACTGCGGCGCACCGCCCTCGACCACCTGCGCGGCTACCGCGGCCCCGAGCCCGAAGGCATGCGCAAAGACATTCAGCGCCTGGCCACCACCGACCCCAACCCGCGCGTTCGGGCGCAGGCCCTGGGCACCCTGGCCAGCTTCCCCAACGGCAGCTACGGCCCCATCTACGGCGCGGCTGTCGTCGATAGCTCCGCTCTGGTTGCCGCCGCCGCCGTCGATATCCTGGCCAAAAAGCCCGAAGCCAACTCCCGCCAGCAAGTCGCGGCCCTCGACAACACCACCAGCAGCCCGCTGATTGTGGCCGTGGCCGATTTTTACGCCCTCAACGGCGGCCTCGACCAGTACCAATGGTTTCTGCGCCGCCTGCCCGATGTCGCCGAAGCCGATTTATATGCCTATTTCCAGTCCTTCGGCACGCTCATGACGCACATTCCGCCCGTCGAGCGCGACAAAGGCCTCAAAATCCTGGAGGAATACGCCCGCACCGCCCCGCGCTACGAAGTCCGCCTGGGTGCCTACCGGGGCCTGGCCATGCTCATGCCCACCACCCCCGCGCTGAAGGCCGTGCTGCAAAACATCCGCGAAAAGGAAACCGATGACCGCCTCAAGGCATTCTACAATCTGATGTAGGAGTAGCTGGGCGGCCTTTTTCGAAAAAAGAACTGCCTTTTTTTGCGCTACCGCTTGCCTTATGTCAGAAAAGGCTTAATTTTGCGACTCCTTACGAAACACCACTACTTCGGCAGCGGTCAAAACGAAAGCGTTTCGCTTCCTGGCAATCGGCCAGCAAGCACCAAATTGGGGAGGTTCCAGAGCGGCCAAATGGGACAGACTGTAACTCTGTTAGTGTAAACTTTCGAAGGTTCGAATCCTTCTCTCCCCACTTTTTGAGGCCAACTGCGGGAGTAGCTCAGCTGGTAGAGCGGCAGCCTTCCAAGCTGCAGGTCGCGGGTTCGAACCTCGTCTCCCGCTCAAACTCAACTAACATTTAATCAATTATCATTTAACAGTCGTTGAAGCTGGAAAATGGGACTTGTTAAATGATAATTGGTAAATGTTAATTGAAATAAGCCGTTTTAGCTCAGTGGTAGAGCACTTCCTTGGTAAGGAAGAGGTCA
>CAXTCS010000161.1:0-9887 GCA_964242365.1 uncultured Hymenobacter sp.
CCCGGCGCCACCGCGCGCCGCCCCGCGGCCCCCGCGGGGCGTGCCGCCGCTGCTGGGGCATTGGCTGGCCGACAAGGTGCCCCTCATTCTGTTTAGCTACGACGTGCAGCGCCGGCAGCTGCTGCATTGCAACCAGCACTGCCAGGCCGTGCTGGGCTACAGCAGCGCCGAGCTGCTCGGCCTGGGCCCCGCCCTGACCGCCCGGCTGCTGCACGCCGACTCGTTGGCGCAGCTGCTTAAAAGCGACATGCGCACGCTGCTGGCCGAAGACCGGGCCCTGAGCTGGGACTGCCGCCTGCGCCACCGCGACGGCAGCTGGCGGTGGCTGCGCATCCGGGCCCGGGCCAGCGCCTTTGGCCCCCACGGGCAGGTGCGCGAAATAATGGGCAGCGCCGAAGACGTGACCCGGCTCCACGCCACCGTGGACGAGCTGCACCACAACCGGCACCTGTTGCGGCAGGTGGTGGAGCTGGTGCCCAACCTCATTTACATCTACGACCTGCAACGGGAGCGCAACACCTATTCGAACCAGCGCATTGAGCGGCTGCTGGGTTATACCCGCGAAGACCTGCTGGCTTTCCCCGACGGGACGCTCCTGCCCCAGCTGCTGCCCCCCGGTGGATTGGCGCTATTTCGGGCCCACCTGGCCGAGGTGGCCCAATTGCCCGATGGCAAAATGCGGACCATTGAGTTTGCCGTGCGCCACCGCGAAGGCTCGCTGCGCTGGCTGCGCAGCGCCCACGCCCCGTTTGCCCGCGACGCGGCCGGCCGGGTGACCAGCCTCATCGGGGTGGCCGAAGACGTGACCGAGCGGCGCACCGCCGACGAGCACAGCCGGGCGGCCGCCGCCCGGCTGGCCGAGCAGCACCGCTTGTTTCGGGACGTTATCGACGCCCTGCCCCACCCCATCTACCTGAAAGACTGCCACGGCAACTACCTGCTGGCCAACCGCGCCCTAGCCGCCCTCTACGGCATGACGCCCGACGAGCTGCTGTACGCCGGCCGGGCCAACGTGCCCGCGGTCACCACCGCCGACATTGCCCGCTACCTGAGCCAGGACCAGCAGGTGCTGGCCACCGGCCAGGAACTGACCATCCAGGAATCCTACACCTACCCCGACGGCACGGTGTCGTGGTTCAGCAGCGTGAAGCGCCGGTTTGTGCTCGCCGACGGCACGGCGCAGGTGCTGGGCGTCGACAGCAACATCACCGAACTCAAGCAAGCCCAGCAGGCCCTGGAAAAGGCCGTGGCCGCCGCCGAAGTGGATGCCCAGGCCAAGCAGGATTTTCTGGCCAACATGAGCCACGAAATCCGCACCCCGCTGCACGGCATTCTGGGCCTGACCGGGGTGCTGGCCAAAACCACCCTGAGCCGCAGCCAGCACGACTACCTGCGGCTGCTGGGCGAATCGGCCGAGCACCTGCTCACCGTGCTCAACGACGTGCTCACCACCGCCCGCCTCGGGGCCGGCAAGCTCCTGCCCGAAACCGCCGCTTTCAGCCCCGTCGAGCTGCTGGCGGGCTGCGCGGGGCTGCTGCGGCCCCGCGCCCGCGAGAAGGGCCTGCGCCTGCGCGTCGAAAAACCCGCCGCCCTGCCCCCCGTGCTCGGCGACGCGCACCGGCTGCGCCAGGTGCTGCTCAACCTGGTCAGCAACGCCATCAAATTCACCGAAGCCGGCCAGGTGGTGCTGCGCTGCCGGCCGGTTCCGGGCCCGGCCGGCCAGGCCGCCCCCGTGGGCACGGTCTGGCTGCAATTCACGGTGAGCGACACGGGCCTGGGCATCGCGGCCGACACTCTGGACAAAGTGTTTGAGCCCTTCGCGCAAGCCGCCGCCAGCACCGACCGCGAATACGGCGGCTCGGGGCTCGGCCTCAGCATTTCGGAGGGCCTGGTCGGCCTCATGGGCGGCGTGCTGCGGGTGAGCAGCGAGCCGGGCGCGGGCAGCACGTTTGCCTTCACGCTGGCTTTTCAGCCCGTGCCGGTGGCGGCCCCGCCCCCGCCCGAAGCCGCCGAGGCCCCCGCGCCCCCCGCGGCGGGCCGCGTTTTGCTGGTCGAAGACAACCTGGTGAACAGCCTGTTGGCCGAAACCGTGCTGCGCAACTGGGGCTGGCAGGTGACCACGGCGGCCAGCGGTCCGGCCGCCATTCAGCTGTTTGAGCACCGCCCGTTCGACCTCGTGCTGATGGACATCCAAATGCCCGGCATGGACGGCGAAACCGCCGCCCGCGCCCTGCGCCAGCACCCCGACCCCGGCCGGGCCGCCACGCCCGTCATCGCGCTCACGGCCCGCGCCCAGGCCGGCGAGGCCGAGCGCCTGCAGGCCACGGGCTTCGCCGGCTACCTGGCCAAGCCCTACCGCGAAGAGCAGCTGCTCGACACCATGCAAACGGTGCTGGCCCGCCAGCACCCCGCCGCCGAAGCCCCGCCCCACGCCCCCACCCCGCCGCCCATGCCGCCCGCAAAACCCCTCTACGACCTCAGCAACGTGCGCCAGCTGGTGCGCCACGACGAGGCCGTCGTCCGCCGCCTCTCCTGGGCGTTCATCGAAACCACGCCGGCCATCCTCACCGCCCTCGACGCCGCCCTCACCAAAGCCGACTGGGCCGCCGTGGGCGACGCCGCCCACCACCTCAAAAGCTCCCTCGATGGCCTGGGCGTTGAAAGCCTGCGGCACGTCATCCGCGAGGTGGAGGCCTACGGCGACGCCCCGCCCGCGCCCGCCCACGCGGCCCGGCAGGTGGCCCAGGTCCGCGCCATCACCGAGCAGGTGATGGCCGGCCTGAGGGGCGAATTTCCCGAGCAGCAACAAAGCGCGACCGGGGCCTGAGCCGGCCGCTGGCCGCGGCGCCTTCCTCACCGGTTCGCACCGCTGCGGCCCTCATCGGCGCGGGCCCAACGCGTAGCTGCGGCGCTGCTGCAAATGCCGTAATGTTGTTGAAACCTGGCCGCTCATTTCGGGGTTGAGTACCGAAATGCCGCTCCCCGAAACGAGCAGCTGTTTATCCACCCGCCTTTTCTTTTCGTTTATGTTTATTCTCATGCTCGGCCTGTTGCTGGCCACCGCTTTCCTCGCCCTCAAAACCGTGTCAAACGTGCAGGCGATGCTCACCCCGGAGCCGGTTCGGGTGAAATAATCCGGCCCGTTTGGCTCCCGAATTTGCCCACAAAAAAAGCAGCCCGAAAGCTGCTTTTTTTTATGTGCCGACGGGCAACAAATGTCGTGTGCGGGCTACCGGATAACCAGCTTGCAAATCTGGCTGGTGTTGTCGGCTTCGAGCCGCACGTAGTACAGGCCGTTGGCAAATTTGCTGAGGTCGAGCATTTTAGTATACCGCTCATTCAGCTCGGTCAGCGTCTCGCGGTACATCACCGAGCCGATGACGTTCAGCACGCTCAGCTCCACTTTTTTTCCTTGCAGGTTGTTGATAGTCAGGTGCACGATGCCGGTGCTCGGGTTGGGGTACACGAGCAGGGTTTTGTCGTCGCCGGGCTTGCCTTGCTGGCCGGGGCGGCTGGCGGTAGCCGCCGCCGCCGCGGGCAACGTGTTGAATAGTGGCCCCAAGCCGAGGCTCAGACAACCCAGTAGCAGCAATGATAAGAGTAAGCGTTGCATCATAGTAATAATTAGTGGGCAGCAGAACAAGCGCGAGGCGTAAAGGCTTAACGAATAGCGTTGATTTTGGTTGGCAAATATACGCAAACGAAGGCAATGGGCCTACCGATATATACAAAAAACCCGATGAATTACGGTAATTTCGCAAAAATGGCCCTCTTTTTCCCGACCCGATAAGTGGATATTTTGTTGATTGGCGGCGGGCTGGCGGGTTTGGCCGCGGCCCTGGACCTGGCCGGGCGCGGGCACCGCGTGGCGGTGGTCGAGCGCAAGCAGTACCCGTTTCATAAAGTGTGCGGCGAATACGTGAGCAACGAGGTGCTGCCCTACCTGCGCCGCCTGCACGCCGACCCCGCCGCGCTGGCCCCAGCGGCCATCGCCCGGTTCGTGCTGTCGTCGCCCGGCGGGCGCGTGCTCACCGCCCCGCTCGACCTGGGCGGCTTTGGCGTGAGCCGCTACGTGCTGGATGATTTTCTGTACCGGCTGGCGCTGAGCCGGGGCGTGACCTTTCACCTGAAAAGCACCGTGACGGACGTAACCTTCGACCCCGCCGCCGACCGGCACCGCGTGGCCCTGGCCGACGGCCGCGAGCTCACCGCCCGCGTGGTGCTGGGCACCTACGGCAAGCGCGCCAACCTCGACCGGCAGCTGCACCGGGCGTTTTTTGCCCAGCGCTCGCCCTACCTCGGCGTGAAATACCACCTGCGCCTGCCGGGTTTCCCGCGCGACGTGATTGCGCTGCACAACTTCGCCGGTGGCTACGCGGGCATTTCGGCCATCGAAGCCGACAAGCTGTGTTTCTGCTACCTCACCACCCGCCACAACCTGCGGCGCCACGGCACCATTCCGGCCCTGGAGCAGGAAGTGCTGGCCCAAAACCCGCGCCTGCGCGAGATTTTGGCGGCGGCCGAAGTGCTGTACCCGCAGCCCGAGGTCATCAACGAAATTTCCTTCGCGCCCAAGCAGCCCGTCGAGCAGCACGTGCTGATGTGCGGCGACGCCGCCGGCCTCATCACCCCGCTCTGCGGCAACGGCATGGCCATGGCGCTGCACGGCGCGGCGCTGGCCGCGGCGGCCACCCACGAGTTTCTCAGCGCCAAAACCACGCGGGCCGCCATGGAAAGGGCGTATTCGCAGGCCTGGCACGCGCAGTTTGGGGCGCGGCTGCGGGTGGGCCGGGCGGTGCAGCGGCTGTTTGGCGGGCCGGTGCTCAGCGAGCTGGTGGTGGGCGGCCTGCGCCACTGGCCGGGCGCCGTGCGCGCCCTGATGCGCCGCACGCACGGCCAGGAGTTTTAACCGAATGCCCTCGCAATTAACCCCTTGCCCCGCCAACACCGGAATGTTGTTGGCATTATTTTATCTGAGCCGCGCGCAAAATCGTTTCTTGTACCGTAAGTGGGAAAGCTGGGGCCCAGGGCAGCGGGCAGCAGGCCCGGTCATCGCTTCATTTCAAAATCCGTAATCCATTCCCGGCATGCCGAGTTACTTAGGTGCCATCGGCACTGCCAACCCCGTTCACCGCATTGCCCAGCCGCAAATCGCCGATTTCATGGCCCAGGCCCTGCAATTTGGTGAGCAAGACACGCGCAAGCTGCGGGCGCTGTACCGGGTGTCGGGCATCGCGCACCGCTACTCGGTGCTGCCCGACTACGGCCGGGCCAACGGCGACTACACGTTTTTTCCCAACACGCCCACCCTCGAGCCGTTCCCGAGCGTGGGCCAGCGCATGGCCGTGTACCGCCGCGAAGCCCTGCCCCTGGCCGCCGACGCCGTGCGCGACTGCCTGCGCCAGGTGCCCGACGTGGCCCCGGCCAGCATCACCCACCTCGTCACGGTGAGCTGCACGGGCATGTACGCACCGGGGCTCGACATTGAGCTGGTGCAGGCCCTGGGCTTGCGGCCCGACGTGCGCCGCACCTGCGTGAACTTCATGGGCTGCTACGCGGCCGTGAACGCGGTGAAGCTGGCCGATGCTTTTTGCAAGGCCGACGCCGACGCCCGCGTGCTCATCGTGAGCGTGGAGCTGTGCACCCTGCACTTTCAGAAAAGCCCGGAGGAAGACCACCTGGTCAGCAACGCCCTGTTTGGCGACGGGGCGGCGGCGGTGCTGGTGCAAGCCGAGCCGCTGCCCAACGGCGCCCCCAGCCTGGGGCTGCAAGCGTTCCACTGCGGCCTGGAGCCCGATGGGCACGACGACATGGCGTGGCACATCAACGATTTTGGGTTCGAGATGACGTTGTCGGGCTACGTGCCCCGGCTCATTCAGCGCGGCATCCGCAAGCTCACGGACGGGCTGCTGGCCAGCCTGCCCGTGCAGCTGGCCGACGTGCGGCACTTCGCCATTCATCCCGGCGGGCGCAAGATTCTCGAAAGCATCGAAACCGAGCTGGGCCTGACCCGCGAAGACAACCGCCACGCCTACCGCGTGCTGCGCGACTACGGCAACATGTCGTCGGCCACGGTGCTGTTTGTGCTGCGCGACGTGCTGGCCCACGCCACCCCGGCCGACCACGGCGCGCCGGTGCTCAGCTTCGCCTTCGGGCCGGGCCTGACGATGGAAGCCATGCTGCTGGAGGTTTCATTTAACAAGTATCAATTAACATTTAACAATTCACAAGAAAGCAGCGAGCTGGCAATGATTACCAGCGAAAGTGCAACCAGCCAAACCTCACTGGCTGTTAAATGATAAATGTTAATTGTTAAATGTTAAATAAAAGAGCTTCCGGCCCCGAGCTGATGGACGACCTGACGCTGGCCACCGACGCGCTGCGCCAGAACCTCGACGAGCTGGAAACCATCAACACGTGGCTGGGCGGCTACCGGCCGGTGCTCGATGCGCTGGCGCGGCTGAAAAGCCGGTTCCCCAGCGGCGGGCCGCTGCGCCTGGCCGACCTGGGCAGCGGCGGCGGCGACACCCTGCGCCACGTGGCCCGCTGGGCGCGCAAAAACGCGGTTTCTGTGCAACTGGTTGGCATCGATGCCAACCGGTTTATGCTGGATTACGCGGCGGCCAAAAGCCGGGCTTACCCGGAAATCAGCTACCGGCAACTCGATATATTTTCGCCGGAATTTCAGGCCCAGCCCTACGAGGTGCTGACGTGCAGCTTGTTTTGCCACCATTTCACCGACGAGGAGCTAGTGCCGTTGCTGCGGCAGTGGCAGCAGCAGGCGGGCCTGGCGTTGGTTGTCAACGACTTGCACCGGCACTGGCTGGCTTATTACAGCATTAAGTGGCTCACGCGGCTGCTGGGGGGCTCGTACCTGGTGCGGCACGACGCGCCGCTGTCGGTGGCGCGGGCCTTCCGGCGCGCCGATTGGGTGGCTTTGCTGGCGCGGGCCGGCATCGAACGCTACGAGCTGCGGTGGCGCTGGGCGTTTCGCTGGCAGGTGGTGATTTTTAGTTAGCGGCGCGAACGGGGGAACCTCACCCCCAGCCCCTCTCCCGCGGAGAGGGGCGGACGATTTGTATATCAACCTGAGAGCTGCTGTAAGTGGACTCAGTTGCGGCGTATTGAAGGCAAGCCCCAGCAGGGGCAAGGCTTTGGCCTCAAAATGGCCGCGTCTTCTTTGCCAGGTACTTTTTGCCCGGCGCTTGAGCGCCGGGAGCCGAAATCCGCCCTCTTTGGTGAGGGCTTGAGCCCTGACGGGTGGCCGCAGCAATCAGGGCTCAAGCCCCTATACAGCTAGCTGCTGCTCTGACTCCCGGCGCTGAAGCGCCGGGCAAAGCAATGGCAAAGCCCCAGTTGAGTTTTGGTGCGGAAGCCCCAGCGGGGCGGCATTCGTCGAACAAATGCCGCCCCGCTGGGGCTTGATAGACCGATGGGCAGCGGTTTTCTACCAACATGCCGCCCCGCTGGGGCTAACGTTCGATACGCCTCAGCTTGGGTTTCTTGGCCGGACCTAGCCGTTGTTTGGCCCAGGGGCCAGCAGGTCTTGCCGCAGCCGCCGCAGGCGCCGGGCGTTGCTGCGAAAAACATTCTGGTTGGCGGGGGCCGCCACGAGCGCCTGCTGGCTCTTGCCGGGGCCCAGGATGCGCGCCAGGGTGGCTTTCACGGTCAGCTCGTCGTCGTCGAAATCGCCGTGGTGGCGGCTGGCCGACTGCTCGGTGACGGGGGTGCGGCGGTCGATGTTGGGGGTCAGCACCAGGTCGAGCCGCTGGTCCTGAATGAGTTTGACCACCTTTTGGTCGGCGAAGGGGCTGTCGGCGAGCACGAATTTGGCCATGCCGAGCAAGGGCGTGGCGCGGTCGTGCGGGAACGGCCGGCGCACGGCCGCGTCTTCAAAGGCGTCCGACACGAGGTAGAGCAGCGACTTGTGGTAGATGTTGGCGCAGTTATCGTCCTGCTCCACGGCGTCGTGGAGCGCAAATACCGCCGCCCGCTCGATGCTGGCGGCCTCGATGGCCGGGGCGAAGGTGGCCAGAAACAGCTCGGTGGTGATGGCCGGCGCCCAGAGGGTGCAGCTGGCCACCTTCCGCCCAAAGCCTTGCTGGCCGGCCATGGGGCCATCGGGCACGCGCCCGGCGGTGGTGAGCAGCTGGGCAAACGGCGCCAGCATAACGGCGCCCGCGCTGTGCCCGACGAGGTGCAGCTCGACGTCGTCGCCCAGCTGGTGCAGCAAATCCATGAGGTAGCCGAGCAGGAGGCGCAGGCCGCCCTGGGGGCTTTCGGTGGCGAGGCGGCCGTTGTCTTTCATTTCCTGCCACAGCAGGCGGCCGCCCACGTTGCGGGCCACGGGCTCGAGAAAGTCGTCGAGCCGGTCGAGCACAAAATCGAGCGCGCCGTCGAGGAAGCCCTCGGGCCGGCGGCGGCGCTGCGCGTCCTGCAAAATGTCGGCAATGGAAGTCCAGAAGTCGCTTTTCCAGATGATGGCCAGCGGGTACACTTCGTGCTGAAGCAGCTCGGCGCGGTATTCGGCCACGCGCAGCAGGGCATCGTCTTCGCTCACCAGGCCGCCGTGGGCGTAAATGAGCAGGCGTTTGCGCTTCCAGTTTTTGGTGATGGCCGGAAAATCCTGCAACAGCAGGTTGCGCACTTCCTCCTCGTCGTTGCCGAAGGTACCGGTCGTGCGCAAGGCCCCGTCGTTGCCGATGCTGATGACGTGGGGCCGCAGGTCGGCAAAGCCGTAGGCGTTGGCCCGCACGGCCCCGGTCCAGCGGGTGGCGGCCACGGCCTGCGGCGTGTGCAGCCGCACCGGCACGCCCAGGCGCACCACCCACACGTCGGTGCCGTGGGCCAGCCAGTCGTCGTAGGTGAGGTGCGCGAAACCCTGGTGGCCCCACGACGAGCCCCAGGAGTTTTGCAGCCAGAAGCCCTGCTCGTCGTAGCCCACGAGGGCAAAGGCGTGGCCCCCGAGGCGCGTTTTGCCCATCGCGATTCGGCCATCGGCGCCCACGTGCTGCCAGCCGTCGTGCACGATGCCGGTGGCGTAGAGCACGCCCACCTCGGCCAGGGCGTTGTGCATGCTCACCAGGTCTTTGTGGTTGACGCGGAAATAGGCCCCCAGCGGCCGCTGCGCGGCTTTCTGGGCCAGCTCGCCGGTCAGGCGGCGGTCGTTGGGGCCCGCGCTGGGCCAGTCCTGCTCGGCGCAGATGCCGTGCTTGTGCCAGCCCTGAATGGCGCCGCGGGCGCTCGACCCCTCGTAGGCTTCGCCCTCCCACTCGTCGTAGCGCCGGGCCATGTCGTAGAGCATGCGCGCCGAAACCGGCTCGTAGGGCTGGGTGCGCTGCCCCAGCAGGTAGTTGGCCACGGTGGCCAGCGCAAAGCCGGTGCAGGCGCCTTCCTGGCCCTGGTCGAGCACCGGCACGCCGCAGCGCTCGGCCAGCTGTTGGTAGTCCTCGAGGGGGCGGCTGGCGGGCACCTCGCGCAGGGTGGGCACAAACAAGGTGTCGCGCAGGTCGAGGGTGTCGGGGCGGGCGTCGAGCGCGTAGCTCCGGCTGGCAGCCGCCTTACCGCGGCCCGTGGCCATCAGCTCGATGCGCTGCCCGGCGCGCACGGTGTCGCGGCTGGTGCCCTCGGCGTCGAGGGCAAACAGCTGGTCGGTGGGCGCGGGGGCTTTGGCCATGGCGGGCGCAGCGGCGGCGTCGGACGCCTCGGCGGGCGCGGCGGCCGGAGCGGGGCGGCCGTCGGCGATGGGCGCCGCCTGGGCCGCGGGTGCCCTGGCGGGGTAGGGTTTTGGTTGGCAGTCTTTAGGTGTCAGTTGCTCGTTGTCAGTTGTTCGGCTCTTATATCAACACTAACAGCGTACAACGAGCAACGAACAACTAAAATCCTGG
>CAXTCS010000162.1:0-9840 GCA_964242365.1 uncultured Hymenobacter sp.
GCGGCAGGTCGGCCACGCGGGGCAGGTCGCGCCACTTGCGCAGGCGGCGCAGCTGCCGGGCCACCAGCGCGGAGCCGAGGTCGTCTTTGCTGGGGTAATGGTAGTGTACGGCGGCCGGCTTCATGCCCAGCTCGCGGGCCAGGTGCTGGTAGCTGAAGGCATTGAAGCCGCGTTCCAGAAGTAGGCGTTCGGCCAGGTCGAGGATGCGGGTGCGGGTGTCGGGGCCGATGGTCGCGGCTGCAAGCGGGTGAGTCATATCGCCGCAAATATACAACTTACTTACTAAATAGTAAGCAAAAGTTTGGACCCTAAAAAGGCCTTCCCTACGGCAGGGAAGGCCTTTTTAGGCCCTGGGTGGCTTGTGCCGCCTGGCTTACTGCTGTTCCGCAAGGCCTTCGCGCCGCTGGGGCGAGCGGTTGCTGGTTTCTCGTTGCTGGTTGCTGGTTTCTCGTTGCTGGTTGCTGGTTTTCCGCTGGTTCTGGTTATCAACCAGAAACGAGAAACCAGAAACTAGCAACCAGCAACCAGCAACCAGAAACAAAAGCGCTTGCTTCCGTAGCAACTGCGGAACAGCAGCGACTTATTCCTCCGGACTCATTCCCAGGGCGTTGACGGCGGCTTGCACGGCTTCGGCGCGGTAGGCGGGCGCGGTAGCCGGGGCCTTGAGCAGGCGCAGCAGCCGCTGGTATTTCTGGCGGCCTTCGGCTAGCATGTGCTCGCTCACCTCGATGGTGAAGACGCCGAAGGGCTCGACTTTCTGCACGCCGACCAACAGGAAACGCTCGGCGTGCAGGGCGTCGGTGTAGAAGGCCGCCTGGCGGTCGTAGTCGTAGGCCGAGCACTGCCAGAGGAAATGGTCGGCGTCGCGCGCCATGGTGGTTTTGAAGTCGATGATGGTGAACGGCTGGCCGGGCTGGTCCACCACGAGGTCGGCGCGCAGCTTGCAGAGCGTGTCGGTCTGCGGCTCGGTGAATAGCACGCTGGTTTCCGGAATGCCTTGTTCGAGCAGCTCGGCCAAGTGGGTGTTGAGCCTGACGCCTTCCACCAGCCACCACACCAGGGTGTCGTTCAGGCCGGGCTGGCCGGCCACGTAGTCGGCCGGCTCCAGCAGGGCGGTGTGAAACGCGGTGCCGAAGCTCATGGCGCCGTCGTTGGCGCTGGTTTGGGGGCGCGGCGGGCGGCCATCCAGGGCATCGCGCAGGCGCGAGAGGTCGGAGTTGGCAATGGCGGGCAGGGCGCGGTAAGTGTCGTAATCGAGGCGCAGCAGGTCGGGCCGGCGGAAGGGAGCAGCAAAGTCGGGCATAGGTGAAAAGGTAACAGAAAAACCCCCGGAATGTCTCCACTCGGGTCCTGCTTTGGCCAATCATTCGGCGGTTTGGCGGCCGGCCGCGTATTTGTATTCCCGTCTTCTCGGCGGCCGGCCCGTCTCTTCTGTCCCTTTTTCCTTTCCGTATGGCTGCCTGGATTCCTTACGCCCTGCTGTCGGCGTTTTTCGCGGCGCTCACCGCCATTTTTGCCAAAATCGGCATCAAAGGCGTTGATTCGGATTTGGCCACGGCCATTCGCACCGTTGTTATTCTGCTGCTGGCCTGGGGCATTGCCATCGCACGCGGCGCCACGGCGGGGCTGCCGGCCCTCACGCCGCGCACGTGGCTGTTTTTGGCGCTGTCGGGCGTGGCCACGGGGGCCTCGTGGCTGTGCTATTTCCGCGCCCTGAAGCTGGGGCCGGTGAGCAAAGTAGCGCCGGTCGACAAGCTGAGCGTGGCGCTGTCGCTGCTGCTGGCCGTGGTGTTTCTGGGCGAAACCATTTCGTTGCGCGGCGCGCTGGGCGCGGGGCTCATTCTGGCTGGCACGGTGGTGCTGGTGTGGGCCTGAGGAAGAGCTTCTAAGCGCCTGCACCTCACCCCTGCCGCCGTCCAAACAACGCACTCCCCTCCTTCCAGCGCTGCATTTTCTGCGCGATTTCTGCCAAGCCGGGGTTGTGAATGCTGCCCAGGTGCGTGGTCTGAAACTCGCGGTGCGGCACGTAGCTGCCGTCCTCCACGGCCCGCCCCACCTGCTGGTACGCATCCCGAAACGGCACCCCCGCCAAAATCAGCTGGTTGATATTCTCCACCGAAAAGATGGGGTCGTATTTCGCCTGCTCAATCACGCCGGCTTTAATCTGAATTTCGGGCAGCGCAAACAGCAGAATATCCAGCAAATCCGCAAACGCCAGCATCGGCCCAAACAGCAGCTCCTTCAGCAGTTGGAAGTCGCGGTGGTAGCCGCTGGGCAGGTTGCTGGTGGCCAGAATAATGTCATTGGGCAGGGCCTGGAGGCGGTTGGCGTGCACCCGCACCAGCTCAAACACGTCGGGGTTTTTCTTGTGCGGCATGATGCTGGAGCCCGTCGTAAACTCCTTTGGCAGCGTCACGAACCCCAAATCCTGGCTGTTGTAGAGCACCAAGTCATAGGCCAGCTTGCCCAGCGTGCCGGCCGCCCCCGCGATGGCAAAGGCCAGCGTTTTCTCGGTTTTGCCGCGCAGCATTTGGGCCCCCACCGCACTCACCGCCACGCTGCCAAAGCCCAGCTCGCGCGTCGTCATTGCCCGGTCAATCGGAAAGCTGCTGCCGAAGCCCGCCCCCGAGCCCAGCGGGTTCTGGTCGGCCACGGTGTGCGCGGCCTCAAATAGCGCCAAATCCAGCAGCAGCTGCTCGGCATAGGCCGAAAACCACAGCCCAAAACTGCTCGGCATGGCCGCCTGAAAGTGCGTGTAGCCCGGCAACAAGTCGTTTTTGTGGGCCGCCGCCTTGTGCAGCAGCACCTCCGCGAGTGCCAGCATTTTGGCCGCTGTCCGCTCCGTATAATCCTTGATAAACAGCTGAATCGCCGTCAGCACCTGGTCGTTGCGCGAGCGGGCCGTGTGAATCTTCTTGCCCGCGTCGCCAAATTTCTCCGTCAGGTAATGCTCAATTTTGGAATGCACGTCCTCAAAGTCGTCTTCAATCCGAAACGTGCCGGCCGCCACCTGCGCCAGCAGCTCGTCGAGCCCCGCAATCAGCTGCTGCCGTTCGGCTTCCGAAATCAGGCCCACTTTGGCCAGCATGTTGGCCTGCGCTTTCGAAGCCCGCATATCAAACGGGGCCAGGTGCATATCCAGCGTCCGGTCCTGGCCCACGGTAAATTTCTCGATGGTGTCGTTCACCGAAAATCCTTTTTCCCAAATCTTCATAACTCAGCAATAAAAAAGCACGTCATGCAGAGTGAAGCATGACAACCGTTAAAACCTAAAATCGGTCAGCAATTCAATATAATCCCGAATTCCCGCCCGAACTTCACCCACCAGAATGTACTCATCCGGCGTATGCGAGCGGGCACTTTCTCCCGGCCCCATTTTCAGGGTTTCAAACGGCATCATCGACTGGTCCGACAGCGTGGGCGAGCCGTAAACCGTCTTCCCCATCGCCACGCCTTTGCGAACCAACGGATGATTTTCGCTAATGCACGAAGAATTCAAATGCGTCGAGCGCGGCACGATTTCCGACCGCGCATTTTCCTGGATAATTTCGACAATTTCCTGGTTCTGGTACAGCTCATTCGTGCGTACGTCCACCACAAACTGGCAGCGGTCGGGCACCACGTTGTGCTGCGCGCCGGCCGTTAGCTGCGTCACCGTCATTTTCACCGGCCCCAGCAGCGGCGACACCCGCGAAAACTGGTAGTTTCGCAGCCACTGAATATCATCCAGGGCTTTGTAAAGGGCATTTTCGCCTTCATCGCGGGCGGCGTGGCCCGTTTTGCCGTGGGCAGTGCCGTCCAGCACCAACAGGCCTTTTTCGGCGATGGCCAGGTTCATGCCAGTGGGCTCGCCCACGATTCCGAGGTCTATTTTCCCCAATTCCGGCAATACGCTTCTAATGCCATTCGCGCCCGATATTTCCTCCTCCGCCGTAATTGCACAAATTAAATTAAATGCAATGGGTTTATCTTGAAAATACAGAAATGCCGCCAGTAAACTCACCACCGAAGCGCCCGCGTCGTTGCTGCCCAGACCAATTAATTTGTCGCCCTCCCGCCCTGCCCCGAAAGGGGCATATTTCCAGCCCACGCCCGGCTTCACGGTGTCGTGGTGCGAGTTGAGCAATATCGTCGGCCTACCCGCATCAAAATGCGCCGAAACGGCCCACACATTATTGCGCCGCCGCTGCGCCGCCACCCCATGCGCCGCCAGAAACTCTTCAATCAGCGTCGCCGTGCCGGCTTCTTCCCGCGAAAAAGAAGGCGTTTTAATCAGCCGAATTAATAAATCAACGGCAGCGTTGCTCAGTTGATTTATTAATTCAAACATAAAGTCGTTTTTAGCGCGTCATTGATGTACAGCGCGTGCTCAACAATTACCTTTTCGACACCAAACTGCAATGCATCAAATGCATTCTCCAGTTTGGGCAACATCCCTTCGGCAATAATCCCACTTTCTCTTAATTCGGCGTAGTCGGCCAGGTTAATTCTGGCGATTACTGATTTTTCATCGTTAATATCGGTCAACACACCTCTCTTTTCAAAGCAGAAATGCAGCTCCACCGCGTATTGCTGACTTAGCGCTTTGGCAACCGACGCGGCAATGGTATCGGCATTGGTATTTAATAACTGGCCGTGCCCGTCGTGGTTAATTGGGCAAAAAACCGGCGTCAAACCGAGGACCAACAGTTGGTGAATCAGGTTGGCATCGACGCTGGCTTCGCTTAAATCTCCTACGAAACCGTAGTCTATATCGCGCACCGGGCGTTTTACGGCCCGAATCACATTGCCATCGGCGCCGCTGAGGCCCAGGGCGTTGACGCCATGACTTTGCAGGGCAACCACAATCTGCTTGTTGGTTTTGCCGGCGTAAAACATTGTCACGATGTCGAGCGCCACGGCGTCGGTAATGCGACGACCGTTCACCATTTGCGGCGCGATGCCCAGGCGCTTCATCATGTCGCTGGCGCCTTTGCCCCCGCCGTGAACCAGGATTTTCGGGCCGCTTATTTTGGAAAACAGCCGCACGAATTCCAGCAAGTCCGATTCGTGGTCAATTATACCGCCGCCAATTTTAAATATTTTTAATTCGGGCTTCATCGCTGCTTCACCTACACGCAAACCCGATGGTGGGCGGCGCCTAATTTTAAAAAAATTGTGGGAAATGTTGCAGACAAAAGTAGGGGCTTTTACCTTTGCGACAGAATTGAACCTCTTGGTTCGGCCCTTCGCTAAACTGCCGAATCGATATTTCTCCGCCATGTCCCGCTCGGTTTTCCCGTTCACGTTGCCCACCCCCGCCGCCTGGCCGGGGGCTGCCGGCGCGTGCGAAACCGCCTGCGCCCTGGTGCGACGACCCTAGCGGCTTCAGCAGCCGCATGTTGGCCCCTTGGCCAGCCCTTTTGAGCCGGGCCAGTATCCGCTCAACTTACAGACAGATTTGGGCTTTAGCAGGAACCACCCGCACGAAACGGGTGGTCCGGACAGCCGCGCATCTATCCCTAAGTTTCTAATAATCAATGATAATTCGGGTTGCAACGGCAGCGGATGCGCAGTTCGCTGACTTATTATGCCACTGGTACGCCGAGTCGGCCAAAACGCGGGGCACCGGCATCGCCAAGCGCGAGCCGGCCTACGTGGCCCAAAAAATGGCCAGCGGCGACAGCATCATCGCCTTCGTCGAAGGCGAGCTGGCCGGCTTTTGCTACATCGAAACCTTTGACGACAAGACCTTTGTCGTCAACTCGGGCCTGGTCGTGAATGCCGACATCCGCAAGCACGGCGTGGGCCGCGCCATCAAGCAGGGCGTGTTCGAGCTGTCGCGCTCGAAGTACCCGCAGGCCAAGATTTTCGGCATCACCACCAGCCTGGCCGTGATGAAAATCAACTCCGACCTGGGCTATAAGCCCGTCACGTTCTCCGAGCTGACCGCCAGCGAAGACTTCTGGAAGGGCTGCAAGAGCTGCAAAAACTACGGCATTCTGACGGAGAATGAGCGCAAAATGTGCCTCTGCACCGGCATGCTGTTCGACGCGGGCGATGCGCTTGTACAGCTTCAAGTGCCTGATTTCGAGTCTGCTGTCACGTCTCAACCCATCCCCCCCGATTCCGCATCCGATTCCGCATCATGAAGAAAAAAGTCATATTAGCCTACAGCGGCGGCCTCGACACCTCGTTTTGCGCCGTTTACCTGTCGCGCGAGCTGAGCCTGGAAGTGCACACGGTCATCGTGAACTCGGGCGGCTTTTCGGCCGAAGAACTGGCTGGCATTGAGACGCGGGCGTACGAGCTGGGCTCAGTGAAGCACGAAGTCATCGACGTGACCGACCGGTTTTACCGCGACTGCCTGCGTTTTCTGCTGTTTGGCAACGTGCTCAAGAATGATACTTATCCGCTGAGTGTGAGCGCCGAGCGCATGTTCCAGTCGCTGGCCATTGCCGAATACGCTCGCGCCAACGCGGCCGACTTCATCGCGCACGGCAGCACCGGCGCCGGCAACGACCAGGTGCGCTTCGACGTGGCTTTTTCAGTTATCGCGCCCAAAACGGAGATTCTGACGCCCATCCGCGACCTGAAGCTCTCGCGCCAGGCCGAGATTGAGTACCTGCACCAGCAGGGCTTCGAAATGAGCTGGGAAAAGGCCCGCTACTCCATTAATAAGGGCATTTGGGGCACCAGCGTGGGCGGCGTCGAAACCCTCACTTCGCACGAGGCCCTGCCCGATAGCGCCTACCCTTCGCAGCTCCAGCGCACCGATTCGGAGCGCGTGGAAATTACCTTCGAAAAAGGCGAGCCCGTGGCGCTGAACGGTGAGACGCTGGCCCCTATCGCCTTGATTCAGAAACTCAATGGGCTGGGCTCGACCTTCGCCATCGGTCGCGACACCCACGTGGGCGACACCATTCTGGGCATCAAGGGCCGCGTGGGTTTTGAGGCGCCCGCGCCGCTCATCCTCATCAAGGCGCACCACTTGCTCGAAAAGCACACCAGCACGCGCTGGCAGCTGCTGCACAAGGATTACATCGCCAACTGGTACGGCACCTTGCTGCATGAGGCTCAATACCTTGACCCGGTGATGCGCGACATGGAAGCCTTCCTCGAATCGTCGCAAAACCACGTTTCGGGCACCGTTTTCGTCAACCTCAGGCCGTATCAATTCGAGCTGCTCGGCATCGAATCGAAGTACGACATGATGCAGTCGAAAGTGGCGACTTACGGCGAGGAAAATAATGCCTGGGATGCCCGCGACGCGAAAGGCTTCATCAAGATTTTCGGCAACCAGCTGAAAATCAGCGCCAGCCTCAACGATGAAAATTAAGGTCGGCATCGTGGGCGGGGCCGGCTACACGGCCGGCGAGCTGCTGCGCATTCTGCTGCACCATCCGAACGCGGAAATCGGGGCCGTGGTCAGCTCGACGAACGCGGGCAACGCCGTAAGCCGCGTGCACGACGACTTGGTGGGCGATACGGATTTAGTATTTGCGGCCAGGCTGGCCGGCGATGAGGACGTGGTTTTCCTGTGCCTGGGCCACGGCAACTCCCGCGCGTTTCTGGCGGAAAACAGCCTGCCGGCCGCCACCAAAATCATCGACCTGAGCAACGATTTCCGGCTCAAAACCGACCACGAATTTGCAGGCCGGAACTTCGTGTACGGTTTGCCAGAGCTGAACAAAGCCGCCATTCGGTCGGCCCAAAATATAGGCAATCCCGGTTGCTTTGCCACGGCCATTCAGCTGGCGCTGCTGCCGCTGGCCGCCGCCGGCAAGCTCACCGATGACATCCACGTCTCGGCCATTACCGGCTCGACCGGCGCGGGCCAGGGCCTGTCGGAAACGGTGCATTTTTCGTGGCGCACTAATAATGTGTCCATCTACAAGCCCTTCACGCACCAGCACCTCGGCGAAATCGGCGAGAGCCTGACGCAGCTGCAGCCGCAATCGGAGGTCGAAATTCACTTCATTCCGTACCGCGGCAATTTCTCGCGGGGCATTTTCGCCAGCGTCTACACGCCGTCGGAGTTGACACAGGACGAGGCGCGGGAACTGTACCAGCAATTCTATTCTGACGCGCCGTTCACCACGGTTTCGGATAAGGAAATTCACCTCAAGCAAGTGGTGAATACCAACAAATGCCTGCTGCACATGCAGAAACAGGGCAAGCAATTATTAATTACCTCGGTAATTGATAATCTGGTGAAAGGTGCTTCGGGGCAGGCGGTGCAGAATATGAATCTGCTGTTTGGCCTGCAGGAAATGACGGGGCTCAATCTTAAAGCCGGGCTTTTGTAGTGCAATTACTGAACGTCATGCCGAGCGTAGCCGAGGCATCTCGCGTGTGGTAGTAATTAAAGCCGTTGCAATAATTGATTTAGTAATGCACGCGAGATGCCTCGGCTGCGCTCGGCATGACGTTCTTATTTCAGCATATCCAGCTCAAAAAACCATGGAGCTTTTCAACGTTTATCCGCTCGTCAACATCACGCCTGTAAAGGCGCTTGGCGCCAAGCTGTGGGACGACAGGGGCCAGGAATACCTGGATTTCTACGGCGGTCACGCCGTTATTTCCATCGGCCACAGCCACCCGCACTACGTGCAGCGCCTCACCGGGCAGCTGCAAAACATCTGCTTCTACTCCAACTCGGTACAGATTCCAATTCAGCGGGAACTGGCGCACAAGCTGGGCCAGGTGTCGGGCTACGAGGACTACGCGCTGTTTCTCTGCAACTCGGGCGCCGAGGCCAACGAGAATGCGCTGAAGTTGGCTTCTTTCCACACCGGCAAAACTCGCGTGGTTGCATTTCGAGGCGCTTTTCATGGCCGCACGTCCGGCGCGGTAGCGGCGACGGATAACCCGAAAATCATCGCGCCCTTCAACGCGGGCCACGCTGTTTCCTTTGTCGATTACGACCTGAAAGCGGTGGCCGAAATCCTGCATGGCGGCGATGTTTGCGCCGTTATTATTGAACCAATCCAAGGCGTGGGCGGCATCGTCATGCCATCCGACGACTTTTTGCAGGGCTTGTCGCTGCTCTGCGGCGCGCACAACGTGCTGCTCATCGCCGACGAGGTGCAAAGCGGCTACGGCCGTAGCGGCAAGTTTTTCGCCCACCAGCACGCCGGCATCCGGCCCGATATTATTTCCGTGGCCAAGGGCATGGGCAACGGCTTCCCCATCGGCGGCATCCTGATTTCGCCCGCGTTAAAAGCTTCTTACGGCCTGCTGGGCACCACTTTCGGCGGCAATCACCTGGCCTGCGCCGCCGCCCTGGCCGTGCTCGAAGTCATTGAAGTCGAAAACCTGCTGGCCCACGCCACCGAAATGGGCCACTACCTCCGCACCGAGTTGCTGGCCCACGCCGACGCCGAAGAAATTCGCGGCCGCGGCCTGATGGTGGGCATCAAATACGCCTTCCCCATCAAGGCCCTGCGCGACAAGCTGCTGTCGGAGCACCACATTTTCGTAGGCAACGCCTCGGACCCGACGGTGCTCCGGCTGCTGCCGCCGCTGAATATTACGCGGGCGGAGGTTGACCGGTTTTTGGCGGCGCTGTACCAAACCTCACCCCCTAGCCCCCTCTCCAAAAGAGAGGGGGAACTAGCTCTAAAAAAGTAGTCTCTAGCTCACTCTTTCACAACCTCATCACCAACCAAATTTTCTAGAATTAAGAACTAGAAACTAGTTCCCCCTCTTTTTTGGAGAGGGGGTTAGGGGGTGAGGTTCCCGCGTTGCACGATATGCCCCAAACAGTAACCCTAACCCTCGAAGACGGCACCTCCATCCAGGGTGAATCCTTCGGCGCGTTCACCTCCGCCGCCGGCGAAGTGGTGTTCAGCACGGCCA
>CAXTCS010000163.1:0-9755 GCA_964242365.1 uncultured Hymenobacter sp.
CGAATTAAAATTGTAATTGACAATTACAATACCACCTTAACTTAGACCACCGCCCTTTTTTATAATATCTGTTGATGTCCATGATATTCGACATCGAAGTTCTCGAATTCCTTTAAAGGCAAGGCTATGGGGCAGGCGGCGCGCATAGGACCCAAAATAGGCGGCTTTTTGGCAGGGCTGCTGCTGGCTGGCACGGCCCTGCGCGCCCAGCCGGGCACCAAGCCCGCCGCCCCCAGCGCCCCCAGCGCCCCCGCCGCCGGCTCCGATACCGCGCACGTCGCTTCGCAATACACGCGGAGCGGGGTGCGCTTTTTGTTTCGGGAGCGGGGCACGGGGCCGCTGGCGCTGGCGGG
This sequence comes from uncultured Hymenobacter sp., assembly GCA_964242365.1. GTDB lineage: Bacteria > Bacteroidota > Bacteroidia > Cytophagales > Hymenobacteraceae > Hymenobacter. The sequence continues at coordinate 354 of CAXTCS010000163.1, forward strand.
CAGCCGCGTGGTGGTGCGCTACACCGGCTTCTTGCCCGATGGCCATATTTTTGATGCCACGGCCGCGTCGGGCGGGGCGCTGCGGTTTCGGGTGGGCCGGGGCGAAGTCATTCCGGGCTGGGATGAGCTGCTGCCGCTGCTGCCCGCCGGCTCGCGCGTGCGGGCCTGGGTGCCGGCGGCGCTGGCTTACGGCGCCACCGGCGTGCGCGACCCCGACGACGAAACCCGTTACGTGATTCCGCCCAATACCGAGCTGGTGTTTGAGCTGCAGGTGCTGAGCGTGCGCTGAGGGTGGGCCCGCGATTGGGTTGTTTGGTTATCAGGTATCGGTTAACGCCCCGGTTTTGAGCTCCGGGGGAGCATCCCAATTGGCAGACCCAATTTTGGGTCGCCCCGCCGGGGGTTTACTCCTTGGCCACTGGTATTTTCTACCGATGGGCCGCCCCGCTGGGGCTCAAAACCGGGGCGTCGTGCAAGCCCTTAAATCCGACGGACAACGGACAACGAACAACCTGGTTACTTTTGAACGACTGCTTTATCCCTTTCAAGCCGAGGCTTTTTTGATTATGCTGATGCGAAACTTTCTGCTTGGCGCGGCCTGCGCGCTGTTTGCTTTGTTGCAGCCGGCCCGTGCCCAAACGCCAGGGCCTGAATTCTCCCGCTTGCCCACGGGCACCGAATACCGCCTGTTTCGGAAGGATGCCGCCGGCCGCTACCAGCCCCGCGCCCTGGCCCCCACCGACGCGCCCTACGCCAGCCGGGCGGGGCAGGTGCTCACGGTGTTCATGGAGTTTCGCACCGGGCGCGACTCGGTGCTGATGCGCTCGCGCCAGATGCAGCCCACGGCGCAGCCGGTGGCCCTGCCGGCTCAGCCCGTGCCCGGCAGCCTGGAAGAAGCCCTGGGCCTGTTGCTGCCCGGCGACAGCGCGGCGTTCCGCTTTCCGGCCGATTCGGTGTTTGCCAACACGTTTCACCAGCCCGTGCCGCCGTTTGTGCGGAAAAGCGGCAACACGCTGGTGGTGCTGGCCAGCGCCCGCGAGCTGCTCACGATGGCCGAAATGACGGCCCGCCAGGAAAAGCTGCGGGCTGAATACGCCAAAGCGGCCCAACTGAAAGCCATCGCGCAAACCACCAAGGACATTGGCCTGATTCAGGCTTACCTAAAGAAGAACAAGCTGTTGGCCAAAAAAACGGCCGGCGGCACGTACTACTTCGTGACGCGGCCCGGCAAGGGCCTGCCGCCCAAAAAAGGCCAGACCGTGCGCGTGCTCTACCGGGGCACCGTGCTGACGACGGGCAAAGAATTCGACGCGTCGGCCAAGCACGGCAACGAGCCTTTCGCCTTTGCGCTGGGCGCGCACCAGGTCATTCCGGGCTGGGACCAGGGCATTGCGATGCTCACGAAAGGCAGCAAAGCGGTGCTGCTCATTCCTTCGGCCCTGGGCTACGGCCCGCGCGGCGCCGGGGCCGACATCCCGGCCAACGCCGTGCTGCGCTTTGAGGTAGAGCTGGTGGATTTTAAGTAGGATACTGATTATCAGAATAAAAATAGTATGTAAGCACGGTCTCATGGAGAGCATCAAAAAGTGTGGGGCAGTGGGAAGTGGGACCATCGGACGGGGACTGGTTGGGTCATGGCCAGCACCGCCAATTACGGCTTGCCGAGTTAAGCGAGGACGCTGTTCACTACCTCTACCCCACATTTTTTGATGCTCTCCACTTCCTCCGCGCGGCCCTGCTCTCGTACACTTACTTGCCCACGTTGCGCCTGAGCAACGTGTACGTGATTTTGCGTCCAGCACGCGCTGCGGCCCGACGCGGAACGCCCGTTCGCGTCCTTGCGCACTGTGAGCCCCGGCGGGTGGTGGGCCACTCTGGTGTTTGCGGCGGGGGCAAGGTCTGTTTTTATCCGCCCCTGGAAGCCGGATTTCGGCAGTTCTTATGGGCTCGCGACAGCCTGACGACGTATTTCCGCGCAGCGATGGCGGAGCAGGGCCATTCGGGGCGGTGACGCCCAGCTCAAGGACGGTCTACTTGGGCTGCCGAGCGGGTTGCGGATAGGAGCTGGGCGGAGGGTCTACGCAAACGGTGTTCAGAAGATATCCCAGAGGGAATCGAGGGCCCACGCAATGGCAAATCCGGCAGACATACTGGCTCCGATCGCCACAGCGCCGGTGGTGGCGCCGGCGACACCGCCGACGGCACCCCCCACCGCACCCCCGGCCGTGGCGCCGACGGTGTCAGTATCTGCTAAATCGCCAAATTCGGCATCACGGGCAATGGAGCCACCTGAGCCTGATCCGGCTTGAAGCAATTGGAAAAAACTATGGTCGAGGGAATAGATGGAATCCTTGCCGTCTTCCAGGATATGGGCGGCGACCTCCATACCCTCGGCCAGCCCGTCTTTGCTGCGCTTGCTCTGGTCGCGGAGTATACGCAGCTTCTCTTCGAAGGGCTTCTTAGATAGCTGCTGCCGGAGGCCGTCCACTGCCTTCTTGACAGCCTCGGGCAAGGCGGCCTGGCCGTCTTCAAGTCGCGGCAAGAGTTCCAGCACGGCTTGTATCCGGGCTTTGGTGCGGCCACTGATGTGCTCAACTCGCAATGCGGCTTGCAAAACTTGCTGGCCGGTAGGACGCCCTTGCTTCGATCGGGCTTCGCCGGGCAGGTTCCGGATGACCTGCAAGGGGTGCTCCATGATGGCGTTCAGAATGAGCGTATGGTCCTTGGCAGTCAAGGGTTCGCCGCCAACACCCGGGCCGGACGGCACCGGGGGGTTATCCGGGAAACCCGGCCACAAGCCAAGCGTCCGGCCGGGGAATTGGTCCCAAAAACGGAACCCGCTGCTAACTGGTTGGGTGAGCAAGGCACTGCCGAAGTCGTTCTCCGCCAGCGCCCGCAGCACAACGGCCTGAATCTCGGCTTCCACGCGCTTTTCGAGCAGGTCGGGGAGCTGCACGTTTCCCAAATCCACGATGAAACGGCTACCCGAGTTGTTTTCATTGTTCATGACTTGCCTCCTTTCCAGGTTAGAATGGTTGTTCTTGCTTGCGCTGCCTCCCCCGCGTTACTCCCCGCGCGTGGCCACTACCGGGCAGACGCGGCAGGCGTCGGCGCCTCGCTGTTCAAACCAGCGGCATTGCGCCCGGATGGAACACTGCGGCAGGGGCGACGCCGGCGCTTCCGCCGTTGAAATCAGGGCAGCCAGGCGCCCGGGCAGGCTGCACCCCCCGTCGGCCCACTGCTTGCACGCGCTTTGAATGCACGCTGAGCTGAAGCGGAACCTGGTTTCCGGCGCGTGTCCGGTGGCCGCGATGGCCAGAAATTCGCGCGACACCGTTAGCCGGTCCTTGAGAAAAGCAACCAATCCGTCCGATTGAACGACGCCCAGCAGGATTGCTCCTTCGTCCGCCGGAGCGCTGGGGCACAGCCATCGCCCACGCCGGGCCGACGCCCCGTTGCCGGGAGGGCTGCTAGTCGCCGGAGTCGGGGTCGGAAACTCCTCCGTTGTAGAGGCTCGATGATGTCGTATTTCGGTTGCCATGTGAATGTTTTCAACGTGCCTGTTGCCCTGCCCTCGTCTCGTGTTCCGCCGCCGGACTTCCTTCGCATGTGGCTCGCAAAGCACGTCGTCCCGGACCGTTGATGCATCAGTGGCAGCACTGAAATTAGCGCATGTGCTGTGGGCCGGCAAGCCGTGCCCACGGCCAGTCGTCCGACTAAAAAGCTGGGCCGAACGAAACCCCCACTACTTCACGGAGCCGCCTCTAACGCCAGGTGTGCAGACAGCTTTTCCGAAAGATGCCCAAGCGCCGTTCCACGCCCATCACCAGCTTTTTCAATCAACCACCCTAAACTGGCCCGCCTGACTGGACCGCCTCAATCTGCTCCGCCTCCACCTGGATTGCTCAACCAACAGAACTGCCCACACTTTTTGATGCTCTCCAGTCAGGCCGGGCGCAGCCGAGGCATCTCGCGTGGGGTAGTAAACCAATCGTTACAACGATGCGAGCGAGATGCCTCGGCTGCGCTCGGCATGACCGACCGCGCTTTTCACGTTCTGTCTACGGCCTGTCCTGAACCGGCAGCTGGCTCACTCCGCCAGCACTTGCGAGAGAATGTCCAGCGAGCGAATCTCGCCCAGCTGCTCGACGTGCAGCTGGTAGTAGCGGATGAGGACGTTCAGTAATTCGTGCCGCACGCGGCCGTTGGGGATGGTGCTCGTGGCCGGGTCGCGCAGCAGCTCGTCGAAATAGCCCTCGAATTCGCGCAGGCGCAGGGTGGCCGGGCCGGTGGCGCCTTTGGCCGTGGCCGCGTGGCCGGCCATGATGACCTGGTCGGTCAGCTCGCCGCCGGTGCTCACGCCGAAGCCCAGGTACGTGGCCAGGCGCAGCAGAAAAACCAGCGCAAAGTTTTCGGCGCCCGCGGTTTGCTGGTCGAAGGCCAGGATGGAATCGTGCAGGAACCGGAAAAGGGGCTCGTTTTGCTCTTCCTCGCGCACGGCCCGGCTCACCACTTCGGACAAAAAGAAGACGACGCTGCTCTTTTGCACCTCGTAGGGCAGCGTCTGGAAAGGCTCGGCGCAGCGGAATTCGGATAGCCGGGTGAGCCCGCTGCTGCCCCGCGCCACGTACGCCACCAGCTCCAGCAGCGTGAAGGGCTGAAACAGCGCAATGCGCCCCGGCGGCTTGGCCTTGCGCACGCCGTTCACCACGTAGCTCTGCACGCCCAGCCGCTCGGTGTAGATGCGCGCAATGATGCTCGTTTCGCGGTATTTGAGGTAGCTGAGGACGATGCCTCGGGTTTTAATCAACATAAGACGCCTGCGGCTTAATTTAATGAGGAATGAAGAATGAGGAATGAAGAATGGTCATTGCGAGCATTCCGCGCATCAAGCGGCAGCGAAGCAATCCGCACTGGTCTTAGGAACTTACTTTGAGTTGTGACGCGCCTTGTTCTGGGACCGGAAAAAGCCTCCTTTTTGGATAGGGTCGGGGCGTGTCACAACTCAGGGCGAGTCGCTGAGACCAGGACGGATTAGCTACGCTGTCCTTCGGGTGCGTCGTCGTGCCTCCTCGCAATGACAAATTCCTCATTCTTCATTCTTCATTCCTCATTAAGCCGCAGGCGTCATTTGCTCAGCACGGCTACTTTGCTCACGCAGCCGTTTTTGCCGTCGGCATCCGACGAGAGCACCAGGTAGATGCCCGAGCGCACGCGCTGGCCGTCGGGGTTGGTGAGGTTCCAGGTAACGCCGCCGCCGTTGGCGGTGGTGGCGTAGACGAGGTGGCCGGCCACGTCGGTAATTTTCACCACCGCGTTGTTGGCGAGCCCGGTGATGCCGACTGAGCCCGTGAAGTCGGGCCGCACGGGGTTGGGGAAAGCCGCCGTGCAGTGCGGGGCACCCTCGGTAACGGTGGCGGCGCCCCGGTAGGTAACCACGCCGGCATCGGTCGCGACCCAGACTTCGCCGGTTTTGTCGTTCACTTTCACGTCCACGATGCGGTCGGACGGCAGCGGGCTGTTGGCGGTGGTGAAGTGCAGCAGCGCCTCGGTGGCATCGGGGCTGAACAGCCAGAGGCCGTGGTCGGTGCCGAACCACTTGCGGTCGCCGCCGTCGACCGCCAGGGCGCGCACGGCTTCGCTAAACAGGGCGGGAAAACCGGTGCCGTCGCCGCGGGTCACGATGGGCAGCGTGAAAGCCGCGTCGGCCCCAAACGGCCCGTTGGGGTCGCTAAATACGGCGACGCCTGCGATGGTGGCGGCCCAGATGTAGCCCCGCCGGTCCTTCGCCAGCTCATAAATCTGGTTGTCGGGCAAGCCCGAAGCCTTGGTGAAAAACCGGGGCGGGTTGGGGCTGGTGGTGGCCGGGTCGACGACGTAGATACCGGGCGACCCGCTGGTTTTGTCGACTTTGCGCGACACCGACACCCACGCGTACCCGTTGTCGTCGAGCACGATGCGCTCAAGCACCTCGAAGCCCGGCGACCACGGAATGGCTTGCCAGGTGGTAGCGGCCGGGTCGAAAATGAACAGGCCCGTGTTGTTTATGCTCAGGTGCCGGTTGATTACCCACACTTTGCCATCGGCCGTGGCGGCCAAGTCGGATATTTCGACCCGGTTTTTATCGCCAAACGTGCCGATGAGCGGGCTGCCCGCCGGGAAGCCTTCGCCAAACTGCCGGAAGTTGCCAGGGCCTTTCCACTCGAGCAGGCCGCCGCCGTTGGTGGCCACGTACAGGGTGCCGTCGGGGGTGCGGGTGCCGCGCACGGGGCTTTGCGGGTTCGGAAAGTCGGTAGCGGAAGGGAAAGTCGTGGCCGTGAAATTGGTCCACTGGCCGTTGGCGTACTCGTAAAAGCCCGCCCGGCGCCCGGTGGGCAGGTACCGCTCCGAATAGCCGCCGGTGAATACATCGACCGTATTGGTCCGGGCATCGGCCAGCAGGCCGTAAGCTAGGCTGCTTTCGGGGCCGTTGGCGACGAATAGCTCGTTGGCCTGGCCCGAGCCGGGGCGCACGCGCGCCAAGCCCGCGGTGTAGTACGCCACGTAGTAGCTGCCGTCGCCGGCCGAGCGCACCACGTCCAGCGTCAGGTCGCCCGGCGCGGGGGGGATGAGCGTGGTCACGGCGTTGTTGCGGTCAATGCGGCGCACGCCCGACTGGTCATCGGCAATAAATACGCCCGTGCCGCTGCCGCGCAGGCTGCGAAACTGCTGCGTGTAGGTGCCCGGCACGGCCTGCCAGGTGCCGGGGCTGCCCGCCACGTAGCGGTACACCGCCGACCCGCTGCCTTCCACGCCGGCGTAGACCTGCCCGGCGTACGCGGCCAGAAAGCGGTAGGTGGTCGGGCTGCCCACGGGCACCGGCAGGTACGGGGTCCAGTTGCGGTAATCGAGCAGGTTGTCGGTTAATTGCCCCCGCAGCAAGCCGGCGGAGGTCGCCACGAAAAGAAAGCCGTCGGCCTCGGCGGCGTCGTACACGGTTACGGGTGCGCCGCCCGGCCCGATGTTGCTGTACGTGTCGCTGATTTCGAGCTTCGCCAGGTCAACCACCACGAGGCCGAAGCTGGTCGAAACGTAAGCCCGGCCGCTCCCAATCGACACCTGGTTGATTTGCTTGGCGCCCTGAATCACCTTCCGCAGCACGTCGTTCAGGTTGCGCACGCCGCCGTTGGGCTGCAAAATGTCGATGTTGGTGTTTTGGTAGGCCAGCACCGTTTGCCGGCTCACCGAATCGTAGGCCAGGGCCGCGACGCCAACGTCGTTGAGGCCGTCGCGGCGCGAAAGCACCTGGGTGGTGTTCAGCTTTTTATCCAGAAAATAAAAGGCGTTTTCGGTGGCCACGTACACCCGGTCGCCGGCGTCGGCCAGGTGCCGGGGGTGGTTGGTGGGCAGGTGCAGCTGCCAGTCGCCGTAGCCGGCGGTATTTTGGGCCCGGGCCGTGCCAACAACCAACACCAGCCCGGCCAGCCCCAGCAAACAACGGAAAACGTGCAACATACGCTCAGCAAAACACAGGTTAAGTAGCAGGTAAAACAGCGGCCCGGCCGCTTTTGCCAACGCCGCGCCCGGCGGTTTAGTGCGTGGTGGCCGAATGGCTGGCCGCCGTGGGCGCTTTGGTCAGCATGCCGCCCAGGAAGCACGGCCGGCAGCGAGCTTCGTACGAATCGGTTTCGCCCAGCAGCACCTGGCTTTCGCTGGCGGCGATGCGGTACGAATACGAAGCAATTTCGCCGCAGCACACGCACACGGCGTGCACTTTGGTCACGTATTCGGCCGTGGCCAGCAGGGCCGGCATCGGGCCAAACGGCCGGCCGAGGTAGTCCATGTCGAGCCCGGCCACGATGACGCGGGTGCCGTTGTTGGCCAGCTGCTGGCACACGTCCACCAGCGAGTCGTCGAAAAACTGGCCCTCGTCGATGCCCACCACGTCGGAGCCGGCGGCGAGCAGCAGGATTTCGGACGCGATGGCCACGGGCGTGGACCGGATGCGGGCGGCGTTGTGGCTCACCACGTCTTCGGCGTGGTAGCGGGTGTCGAGGGAGGGCTTGAAGATTTCGACGTGCTGCCGCGCGATGCGGGCACGGGTGAGGCGGCGAATCAGCTCTTCGGTCTTGCCCGAGAACATGGAGCCGCACACCACTTCTATCCAGCCCCGGCGCGGGGCGTTGTGGCGGTTGCCAACGCGGGGTTCAATAAACAAAGTACAGGCGGGCTTGAAACGGTTTAGAATCCTAAAGTTAGGAACGAACGGCGGAGACGCCGCCGCGCACCCAGCAGGTTTGTTGGGTGGGCGGCGGCAAACAGCTTGAGCGCCTTGGGCTCCGCTAGCGAGGCCGGTGAAGCGAAAAGCTCAAATTTCGGGCACCCCGCGTTGCCGCTTAGTCGTATCGCACGTGGGGCAGCTTGGTGGCTTCGGGCACGCGGCCAGCCACGTCGCCCGCTGGCAGCCGGGCCTGGCACGCGAGCCGCTCGTTGGGCAACAGCCGCCCGGCGGCCCGGTAGCGCAGCTCGGCGGCGGAGGGCGGGGTGAGGTTTTCGAGGCCCGCGAGCACCTGCAAGCGGCAGGTGGTGCAGCGGCCTTTGGCGCCGCAGGCGTGCATCCAGTCGTGCCCGGCGGCGTGCAGCGCGGCCAACAAGGTTGCGCCGGCGGGCACCGGCACGGCCGCGCCGGGCAAATTCTCAATCGTCAACAGGGCCATTTGTGCCTAACTTCGGCCACCGAAACCGGCCTTTTTATGAACGACAAATATAGCCTCGCCAAGTGCGCGCAATACGGCCGCCGCCTGGCCGTCCGGCTCTGTGACCAGTATTTCGGCTCCCCGCCCACCGCTACCGTCGACGGCCCGGCGGTGCTGAAATTCACGCCCATACGCCAGCTCAACCTGCTGGTGGTGCGCCAGCTGCTGGGCCAGTGGCAGGCCGAAACCGCCCGCCTGCGCAGCCCCTATTTCGACTTCGAAGCCGCGCCCGTGCAAGCGGCGCTGGCGCAATTCATGAACGTGCTCTCGCGCCACATCAGCCTGGGCCGGGCCGCCTTCGAGCCGCTGCTGGCCCAGGCCGCGGCCGACACGCTCGGCCTCGTGGCCGACCCGGCCGGCAGCTTCCAGCGCCTGCTGCTGGGCAATGCCGAGCCGCCAACCCTGGCCGGGCTGCGCGACAACCTGCGCTACCTCGACATCGACAAGGCTTTCTTCCAGGGTTTTGTGGATAGCCTGCCCGCCAGCGGCGACCTCGGCCGCGATTTTCTGACGCACCGCTTCGAGCTCTACCACGCCGCCAACTACAAGGCCCACCAGTCCATGCAGCGCCTCGTGACCGAACTCAGCGCCCTGCTGCCCCTTACCACTGCGGATTTGCTGGAGGACGGCCCCGTTTCGGCCACTGCTACCCCGCCTGCGCCGGCAG
>CAXTCS010000164.1:0-9751 GCA_964242365.1 uncultured Hymenobacter sp.
GGCATGGCGCCCTCAAAGGCATCCACGAGCAGCAGCACGCCGTCGGCCAGCTTCAACACGCGCTCTACCTCACCGCCGAAGTCGGCGTGACCAGGGGTGTCGATGATGTTGATTTTCACGCCGTTATAGCGTACCGAAACGTTTTTTGATACGATGGTGATGCCGCGCTCGCGCTCCAGGGGGTTGTCGTCGAGGATGAGGTCGTCGAAGTGCTGGTGGGCATCGAAAATCTTGGAGGCGTGGATAATCTTATCCACCAAAGTCGTCTTGCCGTGGTCAACGTGGGCAATGATGGCGATATTCCGAATGTTCTGAGTCATACGTAAGTTTTTGCGGCCGCAAAGGTACGGAGTTTCCAATAGAAAACCGAGTTGCGGTTTTATTATCCTGAAAGTCAACGCCAGGCGGGCTCCCAAACGTTCCGGCCTGAGCCTGTGTGCCTTGGCACGGCGCCAGTTATTGGCGGGGCCAGCCCCTTCCCGCCGTAGCATCCGAACGCGCGGGCTGCTACGTTTGTTAAAAAAGTAATTCCTTCAAAAACTCCCGTTCCCATGCGCCTTTCCTTGCTTTCCCTCTTGCTGAGCGTAGCGGCCCTCACGCCCGCCTGCTCGCAAAGCCACGCCGACCAGCCCCTAACGGCGGCCGCTGTGCCCGCCGGCCCCCACGGTGCCTCGGTGGCCACCGCCAAATACCCGCAGCCCCAGCCCGTAACGGGCAAGCCCGGCGAATATGCGGTAGTAAAAACCGATGCCGAATGGAAGAAACAGCTCACGCCCGACCAATATTACATCCTGCGCGAGGAGGGCACGGAGCGGCCCTTTACCGGCAAATACCACGACAACCACGCGGCGGGCACCTACTACTGCGCCGCTGACCACAACCTGCTGTTTTCCAGCGATACCAAGTTTGATTCGGGCACGGGCTGGCCCAGCTTTTATGCCCCGGCCACGGTGGCCAGCGTCAAGGTGAAGTCGGACGAAAGCTTCGGCATGAGCCGCGATGAGATAGTGTGCGCCAAGTGTGGCGGTCACCTGGGCCACGTCTTCGACGACGGCCCCAAGCCCACCGGCCAGCGCTACTGCATGGACGGCAACGCGCTGCTGTTCGAGCCCAAAAAATAGCGGCCAACTCCTTCGCCTGCAATCCGTTTAAAATAGGGCGGCCCACTATGGGCCGCCTTTTTGCTGCTCCTTATGTTCCTCCGCTATTCTTTGCGCGCTGCGGCCCTTGGCCTGCCGCTGCTGCTGACCGCCTGCACCGCTTCCGAGCAAACCGCCGAAAACGCGGCCCCGCGCTCCATCCCTACCGAGGTAACAACCGATGCCGACCGCCGTGCCATTTATAATTCCAACGCCACGCGCGGCGCAGCTGCTACCCGCAGCCCCGCACCCGATGCCACCCCCAACACCCTGCGCCTGGGCGAGCAAGCCTCCGACATCAACCGCCTCAAGCGCCCCGAAACCCTCAACACCAACGACGCCAACAACACCACCAACGAAACCCGCCTCCAGCGCATCGACCAAGCCATTGCCGACACCCTGCGCCGCCCATAACTACGCCTCAGAACGTCATGCTCGTCTGACGCTCCGGTGAAGATTCTACAAATCCTCCAAATAGCTTTGAAACAAAAAGGAGGGCTGCCAATATTGGCAGCCCTCCTTTTTATTGTAACACGGAGCAGCCGTTTAAGCGTTGTCTACTGCTACGCTGTCGTTGCTTGTAGCCACCGGCGTGCTGAGCTCCGGGGCAGCGTCAACATTGCTGGCGGCCGGCTGGCGTTTGGGGCGGCCGGGGCCGCGGCCCGTAGCAGGAGCAGCTTGGGCGGGCTTGCTAGTGCTGCCGGCCGGGCGGCCCGCACCTTTGCGGGGCGCTGCGGCCGCCGGGGCTTTGGCCGCGCCGTTTTTGTTGAGTGTAGAGCTTTTCTTGCTGGGGCTGGCGGTGGTTGCCGGGCTCTCGGTATCGTCTGTCTCGGCAGTTGGGGCGGGCAGGTTGATGTCGGTGGTGCGGCCGGGGGCAATGGAGTCGTAGTGGCGCACGATGGTGTGCAGGGCTTGCTCAAACATGCGCTCGGTATCTACGTCGAGGCGGCGCGTGGCATCCTTTACCACTTCCTTTAGCTTGGCTTTCGTTTCTTTGCGGATGCGGGCCACCACCTCGCTCATGCGCGTATCCAACTCCTTTTGCAGCTGCTTGGCCGCCGATTTGAGGGTTTGTTTCTGGCTGGCTTTTTTCTCGGCGCGGTCGTCGGTTAGCGATTTGGTGGCGCGCTGGCCGGCTTTATCTGCCTTGCGCTGCGCTTTTTCCTCGGTGGTGCGTTTGGCAGGGGCGGCCGAAGCCGGAGCTTCTGCGCTGGTTTTTTTAGCCATGAGTACAAAAGGGTTTTGGAAAGAGAGAAATCAAGTGTTGCTTATTGGCAGCTGCAACTTGCCAAATATAAATTTAATTAATTGGCAAACGCTCTTTTAGAATTTTTGTTAGCGTCGGTTAGCGCCTTTTGTATTCTGCTGCCCATTGTCTTTTTGCTTAGGCACCTCTAACTGGAGGCAGCCAAATTCATAATTACTTCCGCCGCCTTGCCTCATTTGGGTGCGGCATTGCTCCGCTACCAGCGGCTACTTATTAGTAATGAACACACTACCAAAGCGTTACACCGTAACGGCCGCCCTGCCTTACGCCAACGGTCCCGTTCACATCGGCCATTTGGCCGGCGTTTATTTGCCCGCCGACATTTACGTGCGCTACCTGCGCGCCCAAAACCGCGACGTAAAATTTATTTGCGGCTCCGATGAGCACGGCGTGCCCATTACCATCCGGGCTCAAAAGGAAGGCGTTACGCCCCAGCAGGTTGTGGACAAATACCACGCAATTATCCGCGACTCCTTTCGCGATTTCAACGTGTCGTTTGATGTCTATTCGCGCACGTCTTCCCAAACCCACGCTGAGGTTTCGAGCGAGTTTTTCAAGAAGCTGTACGCCGACGGTAAATTCATTGAGCAAACTACGCAGCAGCTGTATGATGAGCAGGCCGGGCAGTTCTTGGCCGACCGCTACGTGGTGGGTACCTGCCCCAACTGCGGCAACGAAAATGCCTACGGCGACCAGTGCGAGCGCTGCGGTAGCTCGCTCAGCCCCACCGAGTTAATTAATCCGCGCTCCATGCTCAGCGGCAACACGCCGGTGCTGCGCGATACCAAGCACTGGTTTCTGCCCCTCGACCAGTACGAGCCCTGGCTGCGCGAATGGATAATTGAGGGCCACAAAAGCGACTGGAAAACCAACGTGTACGGCCAGTGCAAATCCTGGATTGACCAGGGCCTGCACGCCCGCGCCGTCACGCGCGACCTCGACTGGGGCGTGCCCGTGCCCGTGCCCGGCGCCGAGGGTAAAGTGCTGTACGTCTGGTTTGATGCGCCCATCGGCTACATCTCGGCCACCAAGGAGGGTTTTCCCGAGGAGTGGGAGAAATACTGGCAGGACCCCGAAACCAAGCTCGTCCATTTTATTGGTAAGGATAATATCGTCTTCCACTGCATTATTTTTCCGGTAATGCTGAAGGCGCACGGCGATTATATTTTGCCGGATAATGTGCCCGCCAACGAGTTTCTGAACCTGGAAGGTGATAAAATCAGCACCTCACGCAACTGGGCCGTGTGGCTGCACGAATATTTGCAGGATTTTCCCGGTCAGGCCGACGTGCTACGCTACGTGCTCTGCGCCAACGCCCCCGAAACGAAAGATAACGACTTCACCTGGAAGGACTTTCAGGCGCGCAACAATAATGAGCTGGTGGCCACGCTCGGCAATTTTGTGAATCGCGCGGCAGTACTCACCCAAAAGTTTTTCGAAGGAAAAGTACCCGAGCGCGGCGAATTAACAGAAATTGACGAAGAAGTATTTCGGCAATTAGCTGAATTTCCGGCGCGCGTCGGCGACCTCATCGAAAACTACCGTTTTCGGGATGCGCTGGCCGAATTAATGAACCTGGCGCGCCTCGGCAATAAATACCTGGCTGATACCCAACCCTGGCACCTTATCAAAACCGACGCGGCGCGCACGGGCACCGTGCTGCACGTGGCCCTGCAAGTAACGGCCGCGCTAGTGCCGCTGCTCACGCCTTTCCTGCCCGAGTCGGCGGCCAAGCTGGCGGCCATGCTCAGCTTTGAGCCCGGCGACTGGCAAAGCGCCGCCCGTGCCGAGCAGCTGCCGGCTGGCCACCAGCTGCAAGAGCCCGCGCTGCTATTCGCCAAGATTGACGATGCCGTGGTGCAAGCCCAAGTACAGAAACTGCTCGATACCAAGCAAGCTAACGCACTGGCTTCTACGCCGGTCACGGTGAGCAAGGAAAACGTGAGCTTCGACGATTTTGGTAAAATGGACCTGCGCATCGGCACCATTATCGCCGCCGAAAAAGTCCCCAAAACCAAGAAATTACTCAAGCTTACCGTTGACACCGGCCTCGACCAGCGTACCATCGTGAGTGGTATTGCCGAGGCATTTATTCCCGAAGCCCTAATTGGCCAGCAGGCCATGGTACTGCTGAATTTAGCTCCCCGCGAAATAAAGGGAATTCAAAGCCAGGGCATGTTATTACTGGCCGAAAATGCCGATGGCACCCTGGCGCTTATGCAGCCCGGCAGCGCCGTGCGCAACGGCAGCAGCGTGCTGTAGCAATTGCATAGGAGGATTACCAAAAAAGGCTTTCGGTTATCAACGTGACAACCGAAAGCCTTTTTTAGTGTAGCATCACATGGATAAATTCACGCTGCTTCTGATTGTACTGGCTGGCTTATTATGGGCAGTAGCGACTATTGTCTGCTTCGTAGAGGGCATCAAATCCTTGAACAAAAAGGATGAGAAAGGCCGGAGAAAGCCGCTAACAATCGGTTTAGGACTACTCTTATTATTTGCTGCCGGACTTTCGGTGGAAAAAATCGTTGAGTTTTTCCAACCATCCCATTAGCTACTTCACATTCACAATATTCATGGCGCGCTCCAACCCCAGCGCTCCAAAAGCCAGCACTGCTTCGCCAGCTTTCTCAATGCGCAGCGGTAAATCAATCCGCTCATCGGCCGAAAATGGGTCGAGCACATAATCAACTTGCCGGCCTTTCGGAAAATTAGCATCCACCCCGAAGCGCAGGCGGGCATACACATCAGCGCCCAGCGTCGCTTGTATGTCCTTGAGCCCATTGTGCCCACCGGCCGAGCCTTGGCCCTTCAGCCGCAGCTTGCCAAAAGGAAGGGCCAGGTCGTCGGTAATTACCAGCATGTTCTCCGGCTGTATCCTGAGGGTACTAAGCCAATGCGCGGCGGCCTTGCCGCTGAGGTTCATGTACGTGGTAGGCTTCACCAGCACGTAGCGGTGCCCCTTATTCTTGAATTCGGTAGTAAACGCATGGCGACCTAACTCAAAGCGCGGGGCCTCAAATTTGGCCGCTAAATAATCAGCTACCATAAACCCAATATTATGCCGCGTGTCGGCATACTCAGGCCCAATATTACCCAGGCAAAGAATCAAAAAGACCACAGATTCAAACGGATTTAACGGATTTCGCAGATACGCCCACTGCGTGGGCTGACTTTTTTTGTGGGGCGGATTTTTGACAAAGATGACAAAAAGAAAAGGCTGCTTTTAGAGCAGCCTTTTCTTTTACAAGAAAGCAAGCAAACAATAATCCAAACGGGCCCAACAAAGAAAAAACGTAGTCAGCCGCGCAGCGGCGTATCTGCGAAATCCGTTAAATCCGTTTGAATCTGCGGTCTGGGTTACTTGTTGCCGGCCAGTTCGCCTTTCAGGGCGCGCGGTACGGTTACGGTAGCGATGGGTGCTTGGGCGCTGGTGAGGATGGTGTAGTTCTTGGGAACTACGGCCCCAACTTTTACCGACTTGCCGAGCTCCAGGGTGCTGATGTCGACTTCCACGTAGTCGGGCAGGTTTTCCGACGACGCCTTCACGCGCACCTTGCGGAGCTTGCTAGCCAGCTTGCCACCGGCCAGTACGCCCGGCGACACGCCGATGTACTTCACGGGGATATCCATTTTCACTTCTTTGCCGTCCTCGATTTCCAGGAAGTCAACGTGCAAGAGCATCTCGTTAACGGGGTGAAATTGAGCATCTTGTACAATGGCGCGGTACTTGGCACCTTCTACGTTCAGGTCCACGATGTGAGCCTCCGGGGTGTACAGCAATTCGCGGAATAAGATGGCGGGCACCGAAAAGTGCACCGTGTCTTTGCCACCGTACAGTACGCATGGCACTTGCGCGTCGAGGCGCAGCGCTTTCGCGTCCGTCTTGCCGAGATTCGCTCTTTTAAACCCTACAATCTCTAGGCTTTTCATAAAAGAAGTTGATTTGGAATGAATTAACCGCCCGGCAACCCTTGCCGAAACGGGCCGCAAAGGTACGGAATTTGCCTGGAAATACCAAGGTGCCCACTCAACTCATTGAGTCAGGCCAAACAGCAGGTGCAGGTGGGTCGGCGCGTCCCCCTTAGTTAAGTAAGGTAATTTCTCGGCTCCGCCCAAGGCTAGGGCGGGAGTGAAGCAGAACAGCTCATTGGGAGCAAGTGCCCCCAGCGCCTCGTGCGCTTCCGTAACCAACGACTCACGCAGGACATCCTTCCGTACCCCAGCATCGAGCAGGTACTCATCAAAGAAATCGGTCAGGCTCCATGCACAAGTAGCCACGCGCCGATAGTGCGGGTCCAGCAGGCACACGTCGGCCTCGGTTTCGGTGAGTTGGCGGTAGTAAAACAGGTCACCAAAGGCGCTGAGCGCCAGAGGCACATAGTGGGGGCGCTCACCTCCTAGCCACTGGGTGAGGGCAGGGCGATACAACTCGGGGTTTACTAACCGGAGCAAGCCGCCGTTGAACTGACAAAAACCCTGTGCTTGCCATAGCGCCAGCACGGCCGCTGGTAAAAGTGTTTGATAATAAGCAAGTTGTGCTGGCTCAATAGCAGCGGCTGGCTCAGGGCGATACACTGCCAGAAATTTGTTCATAACCTCTATTTCTGTTAGTTAAGCTGCTTATTTACTGCGGCCTAGCTAAATAGCGAGCTGATGCTCTCGTGCGTTACCACGTTGCGAATGGCCTGCGCAAACAGCGGGGCCAGCGAAATCACCCGCACCTTGTCATTTACCTCGCGCTGCGGAATGGTGTCGGTCGTAATCAACTCGGTAAGGGCCGAGGCGCGGATGCGGGCGTGCGCCGGGCCGCTGAATAGCGGGTGCGTAATCACGGCGCGCACCGAGTTGGCGCCGCGCTCCATCACGAGGTCGGCGGCCTTGCAGATGGTGCCGGCGGTGTCCACCATGTCATCCACAAATACCACGTCCATGCCCTTCACGTCGCCGATAATCTGCATGGAAGCGATTTCGTTGGCCCGCAGGCGCATCTTGTCGCAGACCACAATCTCGGCCCCAAACTTCTTGGCGAAGGCGCGGGTGCGCACCACGCCGCCCACGTCGGGCGAGGCAAAGATGAGATTCTCCAGGTTCAGCGACTTAATGTAGGGCGCCGTAACGGTGGCGCCATCAAGGTGGTCTACCGGGATGTCGAAGAAGCCCTGGATTTGGCCGGCGTGCAGGTCGCAGGTCATCAGGCGGTCGGTGCCCACGCTCTGGATGATGTTGGCCACCACCTTGGCCCCGATGCTCACGCGGGGCTTGTCCTTGCGGTCCTGGCGGGCGTAGCCCATGTAGGGCATCACAATATTGACCTTGTGGGCCGAGGCGCGCTTGCAGGCATCCACCATCAGCATGAGCTCCATGAGGTGCTCGGAGGGCGGAAACGTGCTTTGGATGAGAAACACCTCGCAGCCACGCACGCTCTCGTCGAAGCTGGGGCTCAGCTCATCGTCGGCGAAGCGCTGGAGGGTGAGGTCGCCTAGAGGCTGGCCAAAAGCGGCGGCAATCTTGTGGCCCAGCTCCTGCGAGGCGCTGCCGGCAAATAGTTTAGCGTGCGGGTCCATAAAGGAAGATAAAACAAAACCGCCTGTCGTCCTGGGGTTAAGCAGGTCAACAGGCGGCAAGCGAGGGGGAAATAAACAGCGAAAGGCGCTGACTTACTCCCGAGGGGGAGAAGCCAGCGCCTTCGCTAAAATTATCGAGCGGTGTCGAAGTTGTCCGACCAGGGCTCGAACCTGGACTTTCTTGAATCAAAATCAAGCGTGTTGCCAGTTACACCATCGGACAATTTCCCGGTTGGCGGTGTGCCGTTCGGGGCTGCAAAGGTAGTAAAAGAATAATACGAGGCAAGTGGTGAGGTAAAAAAAATTAAAAAAAGTGCGCGGGGGTGGCGCACGGCCCCCTTTGTGGCCCGGCGGCAGGGGAGGCGCATTCACCTTAGCTTCAGCTTTGAAAAGACGGGTTTGAATCGTACTTTTGCACCCCTAAAAGCATAGTAACATTAACTTCGTAAAGCAAAACCAAATGGCGAATTCGGGCAAAATCACCCAGGTTATCGGCCCCGTGGTGGACGTGAGCTTCGCGGGAGAGGCAAGCCTCCCCAACATCTTCGACGCGATGGAGGTGACCAAAGAGAACGGCCAGGTGGTAGTGCTGGAATGCCAGCAGCACCTCGGCGAGGACCGGGTGCGCACTATCGCCATGGACTCGACGGAGGGCATGACCCGTGGCGCGGAAGTACGCAGCCTGGGCCGCCCCATCACGATGCCCACCGGCGACGGCGTAAAAGGGCGTTTGTTCAACGTTATTGGCCAGGCCATTGACGGCATTCCGCAGCCCGTGAGCACGGGCGGCCTGCCCATTCACCGCAACGCCCCGGCGTTTGAGGACCTGGCTACGTCGTCGGAGGTATTCTTTACCGGCATCAAAGTAATCGACTTGCTGGCTCCTTATGTAAAGGGCGGCAAGATTGGTTTGTTTGGTGGGGCCGGCGTAGGTAAAACCGTGCTGATTCAAGAGCTTATCAACAACGTGGCCAAGGCCTACTCGGGCCTGTCGGTGTTTGCCGGTGTGGGCGAGCGTACCCGCGAGGGCAACGACTTGCTGCGCGAATTCATCGAAGCCAACATCATTCGCTACGGCGAGGCCTTCAAGCACTCGATGGAAGAGGGCGGCTGGGACCTCAGCAAAGTGGACATGGCCGAGATGGAGAAGTCGCAGGCAACCCTGGTGTTTGGCCAGATGAACGAGCCCCCCGGAGCCCGCGCCCGCGTGGCCCTATCGGGCCTGACCATTGCCGAGAGCTTCCGCGATGGCGACGGCACCGGCGCTGGCCGCGACATCCTGTTCTTTATCGACAACATCTTCCGCTTCACGCAGGCGGGTTCGGAGGTATCGGCCCTCTTGGGCCGGATGCCCTCGGCCGTAGGCTACCAGCCCACGCTGGCTACCGAGATGGGGGCCATGCAGGAGCGCATCACCTCAACCAAGCGTGGCTCAATCACCTCGGTACAAGCCGTTTACGTGCCGGCCGATGACTTGACCGACCCGGCCCCGGCCAACACGTTTGCCCACTTGGATGCCACGACGGTACTGAGCCGCAAAATTGCCGAGCTGGGCATTTACCCGGCCGTTGACCCGCTGGACTCGACCTCGCGCATCCTCGATGCTACTATCTTGGGTGCCGAGCACTACAACACCGCTCAGCGCGTGAAGGAGATTTTGCAGCGCTACAAAGAGCTGCAAGACATCATCGCCATCCTGGGTATGGACGAATTGAGCGAAGAGGACAAGCAGACCGTGAACCGCGCCCGCCGCGTGCAGCGCTTCCTGTCGCAGCCCT
>CAXTCS010000165.1:0-9737 GCA_964242365.1 uncultured Hymenobacter sp.
GCGTGGGCTCGTTGCAGCTGGTGCTGGAGCAGGGCGAAACCGAAGACTGGTTCGACAGCGCCTACATTCTCACCTTCACCGTGCTCTCGGCGGTCGGCATCGTGGGGTTCATCTGGCGCGAGCTCACGGCCGACAAGCCCATCGTGGACCTGCGCGTGCTGGCCAAAAGCCGCAACCTGGCGGTGGGCGCGTTTCTCTCGTTCGTGCTGGGCTTCGGGCTGTTCGCCTCGGTGTTCGTGTTCCCCATCTTCACGCAGCGGATTTTGGGCTTCACGGCCGCCCAAACGGGCTTCCTGCTGCTGCCGGGCGCCCTGGCTTCGGGCTTCATGATGCCCATGATTGGCAAGGCCCTGCAAGCCGGCGTGCCGCAGAAGTACATGATTCCGGCGGGCTTCACCATCTTCTTCTTTTTCACTTTCTGGATGGCCTCGCGCATTTCGCCCACGGCCGGCGAAAGCGATTTTTTCTGGCCCCTGATTGTGCGCGGCGTGGGCCTGGGCCTGATTTTCCTGCCCATCACCACCATGAGCCTGGCGGGCCTGGCGGGCAAGGATGCGGGCCAGGCGGCCGGCCTCACCGGCATGATTCGCCAGCTCGGCGGCTCGTTTGGGGTGGCCATCGTGGGCACGTATCTGGAGCGCAGCCTCGCCTCCAACCGCGTCGCCCTGCTGCCCAACATCTCGCTCTACAGCTCCGAAACCGTGCAGCGCATCCAGGCCTTCACCCAGAACTTCATCAGCCGGGGCTTCCCCGCCGAGCAGGCCCGCCAGCAAGCCTACGCCGCCCTCGAAGGCGTGCTCATGAAGCAGGTGTCCATCATCACCTACGCGCAGGTGTTCTCGGCGCTGGGCTTCTTCTTCGTCGCCTGCCTGCCGCTCGTGTTTCTCATCAAGCGCAACAAGCCGGGCGCGAAAATGGACCTGAACGCGGCGCACTAGGCGTTCTATGTGTCATTGTGAGGACGAAGGACGAAGCAACCCGTTCTGGTTTCAGTGACCCACTCATAGAGCAATTTCGTAATCAGTGTACAGTAGGGTGCGGGGCTTGCCCCCGCCCGTCGCCTGCACCGTTTCCCGATTTCGTTCAACGACGGGCGGGGACAAGCCCCGCACCCTACTACATCACCCTGAGAACCGCTCTAAGATGTAAAAAGCCCCGGCTCTGCTTAGAGTCGGGGCTTTTTGCTGCTCGGGAAAAGCTCATGAAGCGCTTGTCACATTCTTTGGCTGGTCGCGGAGAACAGGACGGATTGCGTCACTCAGCCACTCGTTACTGATACTGAATGTACAGCGGCTTGGGGTTGAGCGAGGCCAGCACTTCGGTGGGCGTCATCAGGTGCGAGTTTTTGGGCTTGATGTCGTACTCGTAGAACAGCTTGAAGCCGGTGTACTGCACGGGCTGGGTCTGGATGTAGTCGTGGTACGAGTCCTTTTTCAGGGTCGGGTCGCCCCAGCCGTCCATGTCCATGACGACCTGCACGCGGGGGTCGAGCTTGATGTTCTTGTAGTTCGTCACCATGCCCTGCGTGAAGCGGTGCACCATCAGAATCTTGGGCGGCAGGTGGTTTTCGCTCACGATGCGGGCCAGGAAGTTGATGGCGAAGTTCACGTCCTTGGCGTCGTAGGTGCCGATTTTCTTGCCGGGGCGCACGCCTTTGGTTTGCATGGCAAACTCGGGGTCGATGCCCAGGTGCACCATCGGGTCCTTCAGGTACTCGGTGAGCTTGGGCAGCTCGTGGGTCAGGTCGCTCAGGCCCACCTGCACGTCCATAAACAGGATGCCGTGCTTCTCCCGGGCCCAGGAGCGGGTTTCCTCAATGGTGCTTTTCGAGTTCATCAGGCGGTACTTGCCGTCTTTGCCGGCGGCCCCCTGCGCCGTGATGGTTACGCTGTGAAAGCACGGCAGCACGGGCAGGCTGGGGTCGGCGGCCTGCCATTCGGCCAGCACCTTGTCGAACTTGCGGAACATCTGCGCCTTGGGCTCGCGGCCCAGAATGCCCATGCCCTTCGAGCGGATGTTGCCATAAAACGCCACGATGCGGTGGCCCGGCAAAATGGCGCCCGGCAGCTGCCCGCTCTTCTTCACGATGGAATCGGCGCGGAGCGAGTCGCGCTGCATGGCCAGGGCCTTGAGCCTGATGGTGTCGACGGGCGCGGGCTTCGCGGCGGCGTCGGTGCCAGCGGCGGCGGTGCCGGAAGCGGCTTTTTCGCCCTCGGCGGGGCGGGTGGAGCAGGCAGGCAGGGCCACGAGGGCGATGGCGGTGAGCGCGGCGGCGCAGGCAGTCTTGAAAATCACTGAAGAAAAACAGGTTAGGCGAGGTATTACCCGCAAAGGTACGGGCCTGCGCCGGCTGATGCGCCGCTTCAGTCTTTGGTCTTGCATGGATGCGCTACAACACTGCCAGCCGAGGCCGGCCAACCCAACGACCAAACTTGCTCCTTGCCGGCATTCGCGGCGATGCACCGGGCCTGAGCCGACTCCCGTTGCGCTTTGAACCCATCCGAATAGGGGTTTGAAATTGGCAGAACGTCATGCAGAGCGCAGCGAAGCATCTTGCATGCTCAAGTAATTCTCTTGTTTAACGATTGAATTACTACCCCACGCGAGATGCTTCGCTGCGCTCTGCATGACCGCCTAGTTATATGGCCAAAAAGCTGCCCTGTCAAAAAGATAATAAATATTCTTAAAACGAGAATACTGGATTCGCCATTATACATTCATCGTTTAATATTAATCACCCAACGATTAAACAAAGCCACTGAGCGAGTCGTACTTTTGTAACAAAACCGACAATTTATCTTTGGGAATTATTGTACATTACTATCGTATAAACGGTTTGAAAACAAAGTATTACCTAACTGTTGTGGCTATTGGGGTGGGGCTGATGGGTGTGGTGGCGGCGGCTTGCCCGCCAGCAGCCGTGCTCCCGCCGCGCCAGACCACGCAGCTACAGGAGCAGTTAGGGAAATTGCTTTTTTTTGAGCCGGCGCTGTCAGTCAACGGCAAGCGCAGCTGTGCTTCGTGCCATCGGCCCGAAAAAGCCTTCACGGACCATCGGGGTACCTCGCGGGCGTTGCGCTTCGCCGCGAATCTTACCAAAAACGCGCCCACGCTGCTCAATGCGGCCGACCAGGCCCGCTTTTTTCACGACGGCCGGGCCGGCAGCCTCGACGACGTCATCGGGGCGGTGCTGACCAACCCCAACGAGATGGGCAGCAGCTACGCGCTGGCCGCCGGGCGGCTGCACGGCAGTGCGGGCTACCGGCGCTTGTTCCGGCGAGTGTTTGGCGCGCCCATCGGCGCAACCACCGTCAACGCCGCTTTGGTTGCTTACCTGCGCACCTTGACGTCGACCCGCAGCGCCTACGACCAGGCGTTGGCCGGTGGCGCCCCCCTGCCAGCGGCCGCCGCCGCCGGGGCGGCCGTGTTTGCGGGGGCGGGCCGGTGCGCCTCCTGCCACGGCGGCCCGCAGTTTCGCGACGGGCAGCTCCACGAGGTGGCCCTTGGCCAATGGGTGAAAACCCCCACCCTGCGCAACGTGGCCGTGACCATGCCCTACCGTGCCGACGGCGGCGCGCCCACGCTGCCCGCCGTGCTGGCCGACGGCTACCACCGGACCCTTTCGGCCCGACCGCTGGCCCCGGAGGAAGTGGACCAGCTAACGGCTTTTCTCGCCACCCTGACCGATACGACCTCGGCCGACCGCGCCGCGCCGCGGACGCTGCCGGCCTTGCGCGCCCTGCCGGGCCGGGCCGTCGGCGGGTTGTACTGAGCCGAAGCGGCGGCCTTCGGCCCCTGCTTTATTCTTTACTGTTTTCGCTTTAATTCTCTCATTTTTCCTTCTTTAAACCTTTTATGAACATTAAAATTTACGCCCTGGCCCTGGCCCTGGCCCTGCTAACTGGCCCGGTGCATGCCCGGGCGGCCGTTGGTGACCCGCGCACTACCGCGGCGGTGCCCGTGCAGGACATTCAGACCAAAGCCGCCCTGCTGGGCGTGGACTACAGCCCCGACGGCAAGCGCGTGGTGACCTGCGGCCTGGGCCGCGACATTGTGATATGGGACGTGGCCAGTGGCCGGCCCGTGCTCACCCTCAAAGGCCATACCGACGATGTGGTGGCCGTGAAATACAGCCCCAACGGCCGCTACATCGCCTCGGGCGGCGTGGATAAGGCCTTGATTCTGTGGGACGCCCTGACCGGCGAGCTGTTGCGCAAAAACACCGACCACACGGATTACGTGCGCGACGTGGCCTTCAGCCCCAACTCGAAAATGCTGGCCAGTGCCGGCTGGGACGGCCTGGCGCTGGTGTTTGACACCTTCAGCGGGCAGCGCCTGGCCACGCTGGGCACGCCCAACAAGGCTGGCGGCGCGGCGGCCACCGCCGCCTACGACAAAGCCAAAACCACCAAGGGCCGCACCACCAACATGACGTCGGTGGCCTTCAACCCCAGCGGCACCGAACTGCTCACGGCCAGCGGCGACCACACGCTGCGCAGCTTCGATACCAAAACCTGGCAGCAGAAATTCGTGCTCAACGGCCACACCGACGAGGTGTGGGACGCCCGCTACGCCCCCAACGGCGCCTACGTGGTGAGCGGGGCCTGGGACAACACGGCCCGCGTGTGGGACCTGCGCACCCAGCAGCCCGTGTACACCATCCCGGCCCACGTTTCGGACGTGTGGGGCACGGCTTTCAGCCCCGACGGCCAGCTGATTGCCACCTGCGGCGGCGACCGCAAAGTGCGCCTCTGGGACATGACCACCGGCCTGCTGGTGCAGGACGTGAGCGGCGAGCAGCACACGGCCGAAGTGGAAAATGTGTGCTTCAGCCCCGACGGCCGCACGCTGGCCAGCGTGAGCCGCGACGGCAGCTGCAAAATATGGGCCGTGCCCGGCACCGAAGCCCGCCTGAATGCCTACACCGCGTACCAGCTGGAAAAATGGGGCCGCAAAAGCGAATTTGAAAAAACCGACGAGTACCAGAAGCGCATTGCCAAGCAGGCCGAGCGCGAGGCCGCCTTCCGCGCCGAAGGACGCGATAAGATGCTGGCCGCCTACGGCAACACGTCGAACTGGCAGAGCTTTGTGCTGAGCGACTACAACGCCGACACCGAATATTTTACGCTGCTCTCGCCGCAGTTCACCGCGCCTTACCGCGTGAAAGTGGCCCCCAAGGAAGCCGAGCGGTTCCGCAATAATTTTGGCCGGGCCGTTTACGGCAACGCTTCCCAGTTCGAGCTCTTGGACGGCACCATCGTGCTGAAGCAGGCCGCTATCACGGTTGGTCTCGACGGCGAAAAAAAGGAGTATACCATTGTCCTTTAGCCCTATGCGCCCCTACTACGTTCTTCCCCTGCTGGCGGGCCTGCTGGCCTTGACTTCGCCCCTGCGGCCGCTGCCGCGCCGCGAGTTCCGGCCCGCCAGCGGCGACGGCCGCGTGGCCGCCTTCAGCGCCACCGGCGACCTGGTGGCCGTGGGCGGCGGCGCGGCCCCCGTGGCGGTGTTTCAGACCCGCACCGGCTTGCTGCTGCGCACCTACGCCGGCCACGCCCAGCCCGTGACCGACCTGGCTTTTGCCGCCCACCCCGACTCCGTGCTCAGCGCCGACGCCGCCGGCCAGGTGCGCCTTTGGGACGCCGAAACCCTGGCCACCCTGGCCCGCTGGCAGGCGCCGGCCCCGCTCCTGGCCGTAGCCTTCGCGCCCGGCGGCGGCCGGGCCGTGCTGGCGAGCGCCCACGCCTGCTGGCTCTGGACCCTGCGCGGCACCCAGCTGCCCGTGGCCCTGAAGCTGCGGCTGCCCGCCAAAAGCAGCATCACCGCCGTGGCGTTCGGGGCCGACGGCCGGCAGGTGGCCCTGGGGTTCGATTCGGGCACGGCCCTGGTGTACCGGCTCGGTGATGGCACCCAGACGCAGAAAGCCCTCGGCACGGCGCCCGTGCGCAGCCTGTGCCTGCGCGCCGACACGCTGCTGGCGGCCACCGGCGGCCCGGACCTGAAAATATGGCCGGTGCGCGCCGAGGCGGCGGTGGCCGCCCTGCGTCTGCCCCTGGCCCTGACCGCCGTGGCGGTCGCCTCCGACGGCCGGACGCTGGCTTTGGGCTTCGCCACCGGCGAGGCCATGCTCTGGAACCGCAGCGCCAATCAACCGGCGTTTGTGAGCTACGGGCCGGGCCCGGCCCGCCGCGTGCAGCTTCAGCCCAATGGCCCCCTGCTGCTGGCCACGTACGACGCCGGCGGCCCCAAAACGTGGCTCACCGAGTAGCTGACCCGACTTGCTGCTTGCCCAGCGGGCCGCTAGCTACCACGGCTGGCGGCCCGCTTTTTTGGGCGAAGGGCGTGGCGCTAAACGGTTTTGCTCCGGCCTCCAACGCAGAAAGGCCCCGGCGTGGGCCGGAGCTTTTCGGGCGGTTTCTTTGTTTCTTGCTGGTATTATTGACTTATTATTTTAACGTGCTCCCCGGTGGGCAGCGTGGCGGCTGCGAACAGCACCGGTACGGTGAACGACACGTTTACCGCCTTGTCGTTTTGTCGGCCGGGCACAAACTTCGGCAGCTGCTGGACGGCCGCCACCACGGCGGCGTCGTAAGCCGCGCCAAGTCCTTTTACCACGTCCACGGCTTGCACTTCGCCTTGGTTGGTTACGATGAAGGAGACGAACACCCGACCCATGCGCCGGTCGTTCGGGCTCACTTCGGGGTATTTCAGGTGGTTCTGGATGTACTCGACAATGGCTTGATTGCCGCCCCCGCCCGGCAGCTGGGGCATTTGCTCGACGTAGACGTAGACGGCGGGCGGCAAGGGCGGGGCCGGGGTGAGGTTGTGCAGAATGGGCGGCGGGGGCGGCGCCGAGGCATCCTGGCGGGAGGCCGACGGGGCGGGCGCGGCCAATGGGGTCGTTTTTTCGCAGGCCACGGCAACGAGCAGCACGCCCAGCAAGGGCAGCGCGAGCCACTGTTTCCAGCGGCGAATGGGACTGGTTTTCTGAATCATGGCAATGCGGCGGAGGGTTTGGGATTGGGAAAAGGAATGCGCAAGCGGAACGGAAAAACCGAGGCGGCTGGCCACTTGCCGGGCCAGTAGGTGGGTGTAGGACGCAGCGAGCGTAGGGGCCGAAATAGCGCCCTCGGGCAGCAGGGCGGCTTCGTCGGCCAGGTATTCGTGGGTGAGGGCCAGCGCCCGGCCGCAGAGGTGCACGAAGGGGTTGAACCAGAGCGCGGCGCGCAGCAGCTCGAGCAGCAGGCGGTCGTAGGTGTGGCCCTGGCGCACGTGGGCCAGCTCGTGGCGCAGCACCTGGCGGGCTTCGGCCGGGCTCAGGGGCAGGGTTTCGTCCCAGAGCACCAGCCGGCCGAACGAGCTGGTGGGCAGCTGGCCGTGCGTGGGCACCAGCGCGTAGCCGGCGCATTGCTCGCGGGGCAGGGCACGGAGGCTCAGCCACAGCTT
Source organism: uncultured Hymenobacter sp. (assembly GCA_964242365.1). GTDB lineage: Bacteria > Bacteroidota > Bacteroidia > Cytophagales > Hymenobacteraceae > Hymenobacter. Next base: position 7,444 of record CAXTCS010000165.1, read on the forward strand.
GCCCAGGCCGATGGCCAGCCGGGCCAGCATGAATGCCGCGCCGGCCAGGTAAAGCATTCGCAGCCAGAAAGCCCAGTCGAGGCCGGCGAGGTCGGCGGGGCCCACTTGCACGGCCGGCAGCAGCACCGTGGCCAGGCCCGGCAGGCGGGTAGCCGGGCCCGCGCCCCAGCCCGCCGGCCACGCCACCGGCAGCAGCGGCAGGCCCGCCGCCAGCAGCGGCCCCAGCCCCAAAAAGGCCCGGTTGTAGGCAAAGCCGCGCTCGGGGCGCAAGGCCAGGCGGTAGCAAAGCCACCACGCGCCCAGCACCGCCGTGCCGAGCAGCATCCAGTTAAGCAGGTTGAGGGGGGTCATTTTCGGTGGGGTTTTGGGGTGGCGAGGCGTGGCGGAGCAGCTCGTCGAGCTGGGCGGCGTCGAGGTTTTCTTCTTTGGCAAAGAAGGAAACCAGGCGGCCGAACGAGTTGCCGAAGTGGCCGCCCAGCAGCTTGCGCAGCGAAAAGCGGCGGTACTCGTCCTGGCCCACCAGCACGAAGTAGCGGTGGGTGCGCCCAAAGGCTTCGTGGCCCACAAAGCCCTTGGTTTCGAGGATGCGGACGATGGTCGAAACGGTGTTGTAGGCCGGCGCGGGGGTGGGCAGCGCGGCCAGCACGTCCTTCACGAACGAAGGGCCGAGGCGCCAGAGCACCTGCATCACTTGTTCTTCGGCGCGGGTGAGTTCGGGGAAAGCGGGGTCCATAAAAGCAGGGGATTTAGGGTCGGGAGCAGCGTAATGCAAAAGTACAACTAATATTTTAGTTGTACGACTATTTGTTTAGTTAATCCCGGTCTCCGCACGATTCTCAGCGCGGCGAATCCTGCCCCGGCCGGTCCTCCGCTTGAAAATAATTCCGTGACCGCAGCAGCCTTTTGGGCCGGGGCCCGGTCTGCCCCGCACCTGCCCCTTGCGCGCGGGCTTACCTTGCCCACATGCCAGCTCCACCCGCTGACTTACCCGACCTGCTTCTGCGCTGCGGACGCCGCGAACCGGCGGCCCAGCGCCTGCTGTACGCCCGCTACGCCGGCCGCATGCTGGGCGTGGCGCGCCGCTACGTGCGCTCGCTGCCCGAAGCCGAAGACATCCTGCAAGATGCTTTCGTGAAGGTTTTTACCCGGCTGAGCGAGTTCCGGGCCGAGGGCTCGTTTGAGGGCTGGGTGCGGCGCATTGTGGTCACCACGGCCCTCAACCACTGGCAGAGCGGGCAGCACCGCCGCCAGCAACTCCTGCTCGACGACGTGCCCGAGCCCTTCGCCACCGACGCCGACGCCTTCGCGCGCCTCGACGTGGCCGAAGTGCTGGCCCTGATGGACCAGCTGCCCGACGGCTGCCGGCTCGTCCTCAACCTCTACGCCGTCGACGGCTACACCCACCGCGAAATCGCCGAGCTGCTGGGCATTCAGGAAAGCACCTCCAAGGCCCAGCTCAGCAAGGCCCGCAAACAACTTCACGTCCTGCACCAGCGGCAGGCCAACTACTTGCAACTATGATGGAAGAACCGGAAGAAAACCGCCTCGACCAGACCCTGCGCGATAAATTCGAAGCCTTTGACCTGCCGCCCTCCGCGCCGGTCTGGGCGGCTATTGAGCAACAAGTGGCCCGGCCCACGCCCCAGCCGCGCAAGCGGCGGCGGCGGCCCCTGCCCCTGCCGCTGCTGTTTGGGCTCACGGCCCTGCTGGCCGGGCTGGCCGGCTGGCTGCTGCCGCACGGGGCGGCTACGTCCGCCGCGCCGGCCACGGCGCGGGCCACGGTTGCTGCCAAGGCTTCTTCAACTCCTGGTAAGCCACTGCCCGTTGTCAATAATAACCCCCAAGTGGTAAGGCCGACTCAAAAAGAGGCGATTTCGGGCCCACTTTTGGCAAAAATGAACACCAAACTGCCACTTCCGGGCACCAATGTAACGAATCCGAGTTTGGGTTTGGCATTCCCGAGCTCAGGTTTGGCAAATCGGAGCTCAGGTTTGCCAAACCGGAGCTCGGGAACGCCAAATCGGAGCTCGGGAACGCCAAACCCGAACTCAGGTTTGCCAAACCTGAACTCCAGAATGCCAAACCGGAGCCCAGGTTTGCCAAACCCGAGCTCCGGTTTGCCAATCCCGTCTTCGGAAACGGCGACCCTAGGTTTGCCGGCCGCGACCGTGACCCAAGCTGCCCAGCCACTGCCGCTGCCCACAACGGGTAGCGCCACACCGCCCACGCCCTCCGATTCGCTGCCCGCCACCCTGCGGCCCCTCGCGGCCCTCGAACGCCAGACCCTGGTGCAG